>JAFYAT010000089.1 GCA_017540585.1 Bacteroidaceae bacterium
CTTTATTGCACCTTCGGTGCTTGGAAGGACAATAATTACCAACAATTACCAACTTTTCTCACTGACCAACGGGAAGTAATAATTTATCCAATAAAAATATCAGTTTCGGATAACTATAATTACCGACTTTTATCATTAAAAACGGGAAGAAAACTTTTTCTCTGAGTGCTCTCTGTGTTTAAGATAAGTCACGACTTCGTAATTTTCTCGTGACATCGCAAGTGACAAAAAGAAAGTGGATGTTCGTTAGCTAAAAGCATTATGACAAAACGTATATGCGAAGCAGAAAAATCTGCATCACGTAGAAAAAATATTTTGTACGCGTACAAAATTTTTTTTCTGCGCGTACAAAAAAAATCGCCCTCTATATACGATGACAATAGGCAACAGACGCAATGAAAGCAGATTGCCACAAAAAGTAGCATTATGTCACAACGAAGTAAACACGAAAGTGTCATCATGTCAAAAAACACGACTCGAAGGAATCCCGAACCATTCCCGAACAAAACCCGAAGTATTCCCGATGTATCATAATGTAAGTATTTCATGTTTCGCATTTTTTCGATCTGTACGGTTGAATTATACTTTTTAATCTCCCACAGAGAGCACGGAGGCACAGAGTATTTTTATCACATCCCCTTACTCAATGATAATTCAGAGGACACAGAGGTCGCTGGCGCTCCGAAGAGGACACAGAGAAGACCCTCTCCACCCTTCGGACACATCCCCCTCGTTGGGAGTTAAATGAACAAAAAGGGAGTTAAAAGCCGAGAGTCTGTTTGTCGCTTTGTTCCCACATAGTAACGTCTCTTTACTCCATTTTACTTCAATTTACTCCCTTTTACTACAAGAGAAGTAAAATCCGAATCTTGAGAAAATAAAAATCCAAGTTGTACATTTGTTTCATGTATATATCATATCAGCAAACAAATGTAACAAAATAGCAAAAGAGAGGATGAGATAATATGTAACTTTGTAGCGAATTAAAACTTTTACTGATACCAATACCTTTAAGGAAATGGAATTCTATCAAAAACTAACCACAGCGTGCGCATTAGGCATTTTTGCCATCGGCGCAAACGCACAGAATCCGTTGGTACGTAACCAGTTTACGGCAGACCCAACGGCAAGAGTGTTTAACAACAGAGTATTCGTGTATCCATCACACGATATAATCAGTCCTGTGGAACCTGAGAGAAAGTGGTTCTGCATGGCAGATTATCACATGTTCTCCTCTTCAGACCTGACAGAATGGAACGACCACGGAGTAATCCTATCACAGGAACAAGTGCCTTGGGGCAACCCTAAGGGATATTCGATGTGGGCACCTGACTGTGTGGAGCATAAGGGCAAGTACTACTTCTTCTTCCCTAACGCTCCAAAGACTGGCAGAGGATTCGGTATAGGTGTGGCTATCGCTCAGCACCCATACGGTCCATACGTGCCACAGGAAAAGAACATAGAGGGTGTGATGGGTATCGACCCTTGTGTGCTTCAGGCAAAGGACGGCAACGCATATCTCTTCTGGGGAGGCGGTGGCATCATGAGTGCCAAGCTCAAGGACAACCTTCTTGAACTTGACGGCAAACCTGCACCTGTAACGGGTCTTCCAGAGGGATTCAAGGAAGGACCTTTTGCCTTCGAGGCTAATGGCAAATACTATCTCTCTTTCCCATGGGTACGCAAGAAGAAGGGCGACCCAGACGGCAAGGGCGGTACAATAGACAACCCAACTGAATGTCTTGCTTACGCCATGTCAGACAGTCCTACTGGTCCTTGGGAGTTCAAGGGCGTCATCATGGACGAACATGAGAACGGATGCTGGACAAACCATCACTCTATCGTTCAGTACAACGGTCAGTGGTACTTGTTCTACCACAATAACGCATACTCTCCATCATTTGACAAGAACCGCAGTATCTGCTGTGACTCGCTCACATTCAATGCTGACGGAACAATACAGAAGGTCATCCCTACCCTTCGTGGCGTAGGAATCTGCGATGCTCGCAAGCCTCTCCAGATTGACCGCTACAGCGCAATAGGCGGTGGCGCTCACATCGAGTTCCACGACACGCTCAACTGTTTCCAAGGTTGGAAGACTATCTTCCCTGCCAATGGAGCATGGGTAGCATACAACAAGATTGAACTGAAGGATGCAGGAGCATCTAATGTGTGCGTAAAGGTAAAGACTACTGCCAAGGCTAATCTCTTGCTCGAACTCTCTGGCAAGGTTAAAGTCACTCTTCCTATGCCAAACACTAATGGCAAGTGGGCAGAAGTGAACGTACCTGTCAAGCAGATTGCAGCTGGTGTATATGACCTCAAGCTCACTCTCAAGTCTAAGGGCGAGGTGGAAGTTGACTGGATTACTCTTGCCGACCATCCAAAGGAGCAGTACTTCACTCCAGCAACTGATGCAGCCATGACTCCAGACGAGGACGGATTCATCCGTCGTTGGATGCTTCTTGAACCAATCGACAAGCCTAACCGCAGCAACGCTGTGTTTACAGATACATATCTCCGTACAGAGTTTGGCAAGCAGTACTTCACTACTCAGCACAGCACAACCATGCCAGCTGATGGTGAAAGCGTAACGGTTGGCAACCAGACTCTCAAGTGGCATGCAGTAGAGAGCAACCGTTTCAACGTGAAGCTTCTCCGCTTTGCAGAGAACTACGAGAAGCAGATATATGGTGTTCTCTTCTGGGCAGTAACGGTTATCGACTGTCCAGAGGAAATCAAGGACGTTCGTCTTGCCGTAGGTTCTAACTCAGCATCTATGTGGTGGCTCAATGGCGAGGAGGCAGTCCTTCTCTCAGGCGACCGTCGTATGGTGAAGGATGATTGTATCTCTCCACGCTTAACGCTCAAGAAGGGACGTAACATCCTCCGTGGTGCAGTCATCAACGGTCCTGGTATGAGTGACTTCTGCGTTCGATTCATCAACGAGAAAGGCGAACCTGTCAAGAACGTGACGATAAAGACAAAGTAAAGCCCCCTCTGACTCCCCCAAGGGGGAGGAAGCCATACGGCACACAGCATGGGGAATCGTAAACTGTCTTATCGGTTAACAAGAATAATTAACAAACCCAAAAACAGCACTCTCAATAATCAGTCACCTCCCCCTTTGGGGAGGACGGGAGGGGGCTTAATCTATAATTATGAAAAAGTCTATAATATTAGCGACAATATGCACATCATTTAGCGCACTCAACATGAATGCGCAGATTGGCACACCATATATTCATGACCCATCAACTCTTGCAGAGTGTGATGGAAAGTATTACACATTCGGTACTGGTAGTGGAGGTATCATAACAGAGGACGGCTGGAACTGGCACTCAGGTGGTGTTCGTCCCGGTGGAGGTGCAGCACCTGATGTTATCAAGATTGGTGACCGATACCTCGTTATCTATGGTGCAACAGGTGGTGGTCTTGGTGGTGGTCACAATGGCCGAATACTGACCATGTGGAACAAGACACTCGACCCTAAGTCACCAGATTTCAAGTATTCTGAGCCAGTAGAGGTTGCATCTTCTGACGGTCTTGAGGATAATGATGCCATCGACCCGGGTGTACTCCTTGACCCTACAGACGGAAGGATGTGGGTATCTTACGGAACATACTTCGGCAATATCCGCCTCATCGAGCTTGACCCTAAGACTGGTCATCGTGTGAAGGGCAATAAGGCAAAGGACATTGCCATCGACTGTGAGGCTACAGACCTTATCTATCGTGACGGTTGGTATTACCTTCTCGGTACTCACGGCACTTGCTGCGACGGAGTGAACTCAACATATAATATCGTTGTAGGACGTTCAAAGAAGGTTACAGGTCCATATATTGACAATGTAGGTCGTGACATGATTGCTGGTGGCGGTAAGATGGTTATCGCAGCAGGCGACAGGGTATGTGGTCCTGGTCACTTCGGACGCACAGTAATAGACGAAGGCGTTGAGATTATGTCATGCCACTATGAGGCTGACTTCAATCAGGGCGGACGTAGCGTTCTCGGTATTCGTCCTCTTCTATGGAAGAACGGATGGCCAGTAGCTGGCGACCGTTTCAAGGAAGGCACATACGAGATTGAGTCAGAGCGTCGTGGCTATGCCCTCGAACTTGCTGTTGACTTCGTTCGTATGCAGGTGGCACGTATGCGATTCTGGGGACATGACAACAACGAACCAGTAAAGCCTGTTGCAGACCAGAAACTTGAGGAGGTCATCAATACATGGCCAAAGGGCAATATTGACGCTCGCATCGGCGACTATATGTTCCGCCCTCACCAGAAGTGGACAATAACAGCAGTACCAGAGGCTGGAGGTTACCTCAGTAACCCATACTTCAAGATTACTATCGAAGGTACTGAGCGTGCCCTTGCAGCAACTGCCAAGTGTGAGGTTACTACTGTTCCTAAGTTTACAGGTGCAGACGAACAGCTCTGGCGCATCGAGCAACTCACAGACGGTACATTCCGTATCATGCCAAAGGTAATCCCAGGAAAGAAGGGTATCAACAAGACTCTCGTACTCTACTCTATCGGAGACAGTACACCAACTCTTGCTAAGTACGACTTCAATTCTGACAACTCAAAGTGGAACTTCAGACAACACTAAAGAATTAAAAATTAAGAATTCAGAATTCAAAATTTATTCAATAATAGGAGGGTAAAGTGTGTGACGTGTTTGTCACACCACCTCCTCACTTTAATGATGAACAAGAAACAGACAATCACTCTTATAGCAGCAACACTCTTTTCGGGTGTTGCTGTTGCTGCTGACAACACCATCAACTTCTGTGAGAACACATCCAACTATGTGACTTACGAGAATGCCATCAGTATAGCAAGTGGAAAGACTACTGATGTCATCACCTCACGCTACTCTTACTGGATGTCAACAGTCACGGGCAAAGGTAACATGAATGTCTATTCAGGAGGAGACCGCAGTTACCTCGGAAATGCCAAGGGCGCAAAATATCCTAACTGGACAAACTACTCTGGTGAGGTACATATCTATCCGTACAAGAAAGTTGTCTCAAACTTAGGAATGTACGGACTTATATGGGGACATGGCGGTAAGACATTCAACCCAGAGGAGGTAGAGAAGAGTATTTCCGAAGGCAAGGTGAACAACTGTTTTGCGAACAATAAAGTGACCCTGCACAACGGGACTTTCCTTGCAACAGAGTCAGGTAACCGTGGCATACGCATCGCACACCTTGACATGGAGGAAGGTAGCCGTCTCATGGGTTACTACAAGAAGAGTAACACACCAAAGTCATATTATGTAGTTGGTTGCGACAATACGGATGCTGTCATAGCAGGACGCATAGCCCCAGCAGAAGACAACGTGGCAGAGGAGATTGGGTTCATCAAGGAAGGTAAGGGTACATACCGCATCACAGGTAACACTAACATCATCTGCGGAGGACTCCGTGTTCTCGACGGAACGGTCCTTGCCAACAACGATGCAGCTAAAGCCAAGACAGGCAAGCTGAGTGGTGCCACAGGATTTATAAGTGATGCTACCAAGGTTGGAGTATATGTAATGCAAGCTGGTACGATAGGTGGTACAGGAAGCGTAGGCTCAAACACGGACGTATATGGAAGCATTGCCCCAGGCGATGGCGGCATAGGCACACTTACGTTCCAGGACTATGCAAAGTCAAGAGATGTAGCTCTTCGTGCACGACCTACCACAAAGATAAACATCGAGATTGCAGGCTCAGATAGCTACGACAAGGTCATCGTCAACGGCCCTGTTGAGTATTATAACATCGGTCAGGACTTCGTGCCAAGCACACGTATGCCACAGATTGTTCTCTCTCTCACCGAGGGTGCAAGCCTGAAGGAAGGCGACACCTTCACTATCCTCACAGCCAAGGGACGCAAGTCATACAATAATGTGGAGTGGCAATGGAACATCAAGTATCCTGATGCCTACACATGGAATGTAAAGGAGGAAAGCACAGGCACAGGCATCAAGCTCGTTGCAACTGTTACTTCACTCAAGTACGGCAATCAGAACGAAGGAAATGATGATACCGAGACTGAGGATGAGGACGTGCGTGAGGAATGGAACTACACGGCAGAGAAGTCCCTGAGGACATCGCTCCGCTACTACCAACACTACCTCAAGAAATATGTGGGCGTGGCTGTACGTGGATGGGCTATGGACATAAGCGACGACTCAAGCTGGCAACCATCAAAGATAAAGAATGAGTTCAATGCCGTAGTGGCAGAGAACGAGATGAAGTTTGATGCCGTTGAGCCAAGTCGTTGTTCGTTCAACTTTACGGATGGCGACAAGCTCGTTAACTTTGCCAAGCGCAACAATTGCCGTGTACGCGGTCATTGCCTTGCATGGCACTCACAAGTACCAACATGGCTCACGACGGACGGAACGAAGAACACGAACAACCTAAGTCGTGAGGAACTGCTCTCAATCTTGAAGAATCATATATTCAAGGTAGTGGGACACTGGAAAGGAAAGATAGCTGAATGGGATGTGGCGAACGAGGTACTTGATGACAATCAGTCCATCATCCGTTCTAACCCTGAAGGTTACACACTCCGTCCATCCATCTGGAAGACAGGTATCGGTGAGGACTTCATCGACTCAGCCTTCGTATGGGCACATGAGGCAGACCCAGATGCGGTACTTATCCTCAACGACTACGATGTCGAGTTCCTCGGACAGGCAAAGACAGAAGCTCTATATAATCTCGCAAAGCGTTTGCAGAAGAGCGGCATCCCTATCAATGGTGTTGGTCTCCAATGCCACCTCGATGCAGGTAAGGTGAGCGTCTCAAAGCTTCGTGCCAACATGGAGCGTTACGCAGCCCTCGGTATGGTGTGCAACATCACAGAGCTTGACCTCGGAATAAATGACACATCAGAGAAGTCACTCATGCAACAGGCTGACGACTACTATGCCATCACACGCACAGCCATGACTGTCGATAACTGTACAACAGTCATGATATGGGGACTCAAGGACAACGATTCATGGCGTGCAAGCAATCCACTCATTTACGACTCTGGTCTTAACGCCAAGCCTGCCTATTGGGGTGTGCATGCAGCAGTCAGCAAGAGCTACAACGAGCAGACCACAGGTGTATGCCTTCCCAAGGTAAACAGCGACAAGTGCGACGAAAGCTGTTATGACCTTATGGGCAGAAAGACTGGCGCAAATCCAAAAGGTATCATTATCAAGGGACGCAAAAAGATAGCCCTCTAAAAAGGTAGAAAAAACAACATATTTAACTAAATTATTAGTATTTATGAATAAAATTTTTGCATTATCAATCTTTACTTTGGGTACATTCTCAGCCTTTGCACAGACAGGCAAGGAATGGGACAACCCACTCATCACGAGTGTGAACCGTGAAGCCGCTCACACTATTGCCATACCTATGGCAAATGCATCAGATGTCGTATCAAATGACATCGGCAAGTCTCCTTATTACATCTCGCTTGACGGCAAGTGGAAATTCCTCTGGACCAAGAACGAGTCGCAGGTCAATACTGGCATCTTTGCCAAGGACTACAACGACCAGTCATGGACAGACATCGACGTACCTTCAAGTTGGCAGATTTTCGGTCTCCACAACAACAAGAACTGGGACAAGCCTCTCTACTGCAACGTGGCTTATCCTTTCTCTTTCAATGAGAGCAACTACAGCGTCATGGCTGACCGTCCAGGATGGTTCTCCTACAACAATGACATGAAGAACCCTGTCGGTTCTTACCGTCGTACATTCACCATCCCTGCCGACTGGGCTGGACGTGACGTGTATGTACGCTTCAACGGTGTAGGTCACGGCTACTACCTCTGGATTAACGGCCAGCGCATCGGCTACAGCGAGGACTCATATCTCCCATCTGAGTTTAACATAACAAAATATCTCGTTGAGGGCGAGAACACCATCGCACTTCAGGTCTATCGTTTCACAAGCGGTTCGTTCCTTGAGTGTCAGGACTATTGGCGTCTCACTGGTATTCAGCGTCATTGTTTCCTCTGGTCAGCACCAAAGAGCCAGATACGCGACTACTTCTTCACAACAGACCTTGATAACACATATACTGATGCCAAGGCTAACGTGAAGGTTTCGCTCACAGGTGATGTCCTTACTGGTGGTAGCGTTGAGGCACGCATCGAAGACAACGGTATGGTAGTAGCTTCTGCTACAAAGGCTATCGGTTCTGCCAAGGAGCTAAGCCTCGATATGGATGCAAAGAACCCACGCAAGTGGAGTGCTGAAGAACCTAACCTCTACGACCTCATCCTTACTCTCAAGGACAAGGACGGCAAGGCTGTCGATATCCGTGGTGGTAAGGTCGGTTTCCGTGAAGTAGGAATACGCAAGGACGGTGCCCTCCTTATCAATGGTAAGCGCATGGTGTTCCACGGTGTTGACCGTCACGACTTCAGTCCTATCAACGGTCGTGCCATCTCTGACGAGGAGATAGAGCAGGACATCAAGACGATGAAGCGACTCAACATCAATGCTGTCCGCACATCCCACTACCCTAACGACCCAATATTCTACGACCTCTGTGACAAGTACGGTCTCTATGTACTCGCTGAGGCAAATGTAGAATGTCATGCTTATCAGAAGTGTTCATCACTCGAGCAGTTCCGCAATGCAATGGTTGAGCGTTCAGAGAACCATGTTAAATGGATGCGTAATCACGCTTGTATCTTCATGTGGTCATTCGGAAATGAATCAGGTGGAGGTAACAACTTCAGCTATGTACAGGATGCCATAAAGGCACTCGACAAGACTCGTCTCACTCACTACGAGGGTGGTAGTCAGTATGCCGACGTGACAAGTACCATGTACGGCAGCTACGAACACATCGCATGGGTAGGCTCATCACGTCTCAACGAGCAGAACCCTAAGCCACACATACAGTGTGAGAACAGCCACTCAATGGGTAACTCAATGGGTAACGTACGTGAGATGTTCGACCTCTACGAGAAGTACCCATCACTCACAGGTGAGTTCATCTGGGACTTCAAGGATCAAGGTCTCCTCACCAAGAACAGCGCAGGCAAGGAATACTGGGCATACGGCGGCGACTTCGGTGACAATCCTAACGACAACAACTTCTGTATCAACGGTCTTGTAATGCCAGACTGGAGCTATACAGCCAAGACATACAACACCAAGAAGATTTACCAGCCTCTTGAGTTCAAGAAGGCTAAGCTCGCTAACGGCAAGCTCACATTCCTCCTCAAGAACAAGCAGGCATTTCTCCCAAGCACAGCCTACGATGTGAAGTATGAACTCGTATGGGAAGATGGAACAGTAGCCGACAAGGGTGACATCACAACCGAAGTAGCAGCAGATGACAGTACAACTGTGACTATCAACACAGCAGCTGTAACACAGAATGACAACCGCGAGCTCTTCGTTCACTTCTCTGCATCGCTCAAGGAGAACACACTCTGGGAGAATGCAGGTTACACAGTGGCAGAAGAGAAGCTCACTGTAAAGAATGCTGTGAAGCCACTCTACGACCTTGCTGCCCTCAAGAACATTGACGGCGAACTCACAATAAGCGAGACATCAGCAAGCGTGACGGTATCTACAGACGCTTTCAAGGCTGTATTCAGCAAGTCAAGCGGTACTCTCAACTCATACTCATACAATGGTGTTACACTCGTGAATAAGCCAATGAAGTTGAACCTCTTCCGTCTCCCAACAGACAACGATGGTTCAAAGACAGGAGCATGGGACAACATGGGCATACGTAACCTCACCGTAAGCGGCAAGGGTACTGAAGTGACAAAGAGTGATGACGGCAAGACTGTCAGCATCTCAATGAAGAGCCTATATAAGGGAACAGCTGGCAACGAGTTTGACGTACAACTCGACTTCACGGTATGTATCAATGGCGACATCCTCACCAATGCATTCATCCGTCCAACAGCCACAGGCGCAATACTCCCAAAGATTGGCTTCCGTCTTGAGATGCCTTCTGGTATGGAAAACCTCACATGGCTCGGTCGTGGACCTTGGGACAGTTACGTTGACCGAAAGGAAGCTTGTCTTCCTGGTACATACGTAAGTACCGTAACCGACCAGCTTACCAACTATATCAAGCCACAGGAAAACGGAACAAAGCAGGATGTACGTTGGATGAGTGTGACTAACGCAGAGGGAACAGGTCTCCTCTTCTCTGCTCCAGACATGATGTCATCATCAGCACTCCACTTCCGTCCAGAGGACAACTACACCAACGGCAATACACGTGCTAAGCACCCAACAGAGTTCAAGACTTGTGCTCCTACAATCGTATGTCTCGATGCAAAGACACGTGGACTTGGAAACAACAGTTGTGGTCCTGATGTAATGGAGAAGTACGAGCTTCACGCTGGAAACACATCATTCCGTTTCTTCATCATGCCATTGGCAAAGGGAACAAAACAGGAAGCACTCTATGAGAAGGCACGTATTGATATGCCTGTCTGCCAGCCAGTGGATTGTTCACGCAACAAGTCAGGAAGGATAGAGTTGAAGACCAACACTCCAAAGGCCACAATATACTATAGTGTTGACGGAGGCGATTTCAAGAAATATACTACTACCTTTGCAAACAACAACTCATGCACAGTAAAGGCTTACTGTACATCTGATGGACTCTTGGACAGCCCAGTGATGACATACTCATTCGACATGTTCATCAACAAGAGCGGATGGAAGGTAGTCAGCGTTGACAGCTATCAAGGTGGCAATGATGCCAAATATGCCATCGACAACAATACAGGTACTTTCTGGCACACAGCATGGGGAGCCAACGAGCCAAAGCATCCTCACACTATCGTCATCGACATGGCACGTATATACAAGGTGACTGCAATCACATATACAGCCCGTCAGGATGGAAACTCCAATGGTATGATTAAGGAATACGAAGCATACCTCAGCACTGATGGCAAGACATGGGGCACAGTTGCCGTAACTGGAGAATTCAAGAACACCACAGCCGAGCAGATTGCAAAACTCTCATCAGCCAAGGCAGGACGTTACCTCAAGCTTGTTGCCAAGTCAGAGGTCAACAACAACGCATGGTCATCAGCTGCAGAGATAGGTATTCAGGCAAGTGCTGACATAACAGGAATCAACGGAGTTGCCACTGGCAACTCCCGTTCCACGTTGACCTACGATTTGACTGGCAACGTAGTAAGCAATCCTTCCAACGGCATCTTCATCCAGAATGGTAAGAAATACTTGATAAAGTAAGGTCTCCGTAGTTTCAGAGTTAATGAAACCATACATATAAGTTAGTGGTTAACTATATCAGACTTACCCATTAAGTCTAATATAGTTAACCACTAACTCGTATATAGCATTATTTCATCTGATTTTACACCGACATGACCTCCGACAGCACCTCCGACATTTTCGACTTTGCAATAGCCACGTTGCCTATATTTCCATGTCGTCCAGTCTTTGTCTATAAAATTAAATAACAGAGTCTTACGCCTTATCAACTTTTTTCAAGTACAACCCAAATGCCAGCCTTGTCACTACCTTCATGTCGGATTATTCCAGCCTTTTGCATTACCGCCAAATCACGCTCAACAGTACGCTGAGTTACCGACAAAGTTTCCGACATTTGTTTTACTTTCACATACGGATTTGATTTGATTGTGTATATAATAAATTGTTGACGCTCATTAAGTTTTAACACATCTGCATTTCCGACATTTACACCGACATTTACACCGACATTTACACCGACATTTACACCGACATGGTCGGAAATAGCCTTATTGACCTTGCGCATAACAACAGCCATCACACCACCACCATTCTCTTCGATTGTCGGTAATGGAAGATTGGCACGTTCAAACTCCTCCGTGATTTTCTTGAAACCACGTCCCCATGATTCCACGAAGCCAGCCTTAAAGAAAACATTGGCGATGTTGTGATTGCGTGGATATGATGAGTGTTTACGCATCAGGTCGGCAGGAGTCAATTCCCTTGGTAACAAACCATAGTTCCATAGCTCCACGCTATGGTCATACACACGCATCTGAATGGCAGGTCCTGTGTAGTCCTTGTGCGAAATGACATTATATATCAACTCACGCAGAGCTTGTTCTGGAATTTCCAGTTTCTCCACTCGCTGCATTCCTTCATAATGAATAGGAGAGTAAAGATATTTAGTACGGAGAATATCGACCACACGGTTTGCCATCTGTATGATGTTGCCTTCTATCACATCCTGAATAATAAGATCGCTCTCGTCAGTATGGAAGCGACCTATCTTGAATTTATTTCACTATCTCGTGAATTCAGATAAAACTTTGCAGCAAATCAACTTGTTTTATGTCTTTTTATGTCTTTTGCCATAAAGACACGCAAACATTGAGAGCAATAGGCTGAAGAACAAATGCATCGTAACAAAGGTATTCGATACCTTAATAAGGTTACTCATACTATTGGTATATCCTATAATTTTTTTGTGTCTTTTTACGTATTATTATAGGAGCGTGTGATGCGGCAAGCGTTCCTGCTATTAGATTTGAGTGCCAAAATCAAACTTGTCTTACTGATTTCCAATTATCTTTTGTGACTATTAAAATATAGATCTATTGCCATTTCAGCAAGTAAATTAACCAATAGACTTGTCGCAGGATCTTCAATGAAGCAAGATAACACCGTGACAATCACCTATAAAAATTTCTTCTATGCCATATATTGAAAGAATTAAGGTAAACATAGAGAACCGCATTTCCCACGTACATGCTATTGTCCAACTCTCGACAAATCATAGAACCATGTACGATTTGAAAGCAACCTGTCATCCTTTAAGGAAGACAGGTTGTAAAATTACCCTTTTAGAGCAAGATGAAGATGATGATTAAAATCATCTCAACTATTTCTTTAGGAGTGATTTCAATCTTACAGTTTGTTTCTATTTTCATATAAACAAGCATTATAAGACTAGTTTAATATGGGACTTCTCCCGCCAGCACATCTATACTGTATACTTAGCTGGTCATACCTATACAGGAATGGCAGTGTCCTACTCTTCCGCATAATGCAGTACCATTGGCGCATGTGGGGGGGACTTCTCTGTTCGGAATGGGAAGAGGTCTTTTACGCCACAGCTATTGCCACCATTCTTTTTCTTTCTATTTTACAATTTCCAACAATTCAAAAAACGATTATTTCCATTTATGAAGACCATAAGCAATCTGTTGTGCGAAATTTTATACAAAGATCCTGCTTGTGAATACATATCATCCACAGATTACTCTATGTAAATTATACTGTCAAAATCATTATAACCAAACGCAAGAATAGAACCAGCTGCAATTGTATCAACCATTATAGCGTCAAAATCTGGAGTCATATAATGGTAACTCGAGGATTACGAACCGAATGTTTTAAAAAACCATAATATTGCAGGTATCAAGAATGAAATTAAAACACCAAAAAGAATAAGCTTCGTGGAATAATCATCCACCGAATTTCTTTCTGACGACGAGTTAGCATTTTTTCTTTCTGACAATGTATTCGCATTTTGAGCATTATTACGTGCGACATTAGTTTCTGTTTTTTTATACTTTGCTTTTAGTTTCTCCCATTCGTTAATGAGTTTCTCGCCACGTGCGTCTCCTTTGCGCTTCATGTCTTGGAACATTGCATAAGCGTAAGTAAGGTCTTGTTGAACTCCATCTCCGCGGAGAAACATCATGCCTAATGCAAGCATTGTATCACAATCACCATTGTCAGCCAAGCTTCTTGTGTCTGTAACGGAGTTTCTATACTTAGCATCTACTTTGTATGAAGACACATCAAAATTCTGATGACTACTTACACCAGAACCCATCACAACGGTTTCCTCGTTATTGTTTACTGTTTTGGTTGATGCAGATACAGAATTACCATTTGCAACAAAAGACAAAGAATCGATAAATGCTTTAACTGTTTGTGTACGTTTCCTTACGTTTGGTAACATCGCATTAACGACGACATCAACGATAGAGCCAGTAACACCATTTGCACGTAGTTTCATCTCTACCAACTCATCATCACTTACAATATCAGATGCAGGAGGTGGTGTCTCACCTGTGAGGAGCTTGAAGAGAGTTGCACCAAGGGCATACACATCGATTGTAGGACGGAACTCACCACTCTTGTTCTGGTTGCTCTGTTCAATAGGTGCATAGCCAGGAGTTCCAAGACCAATGGTTGTGGAAGTCTCTGGCTGACCATCATTACTATAATGCTTTGACAAGCCAAAGTCTATGAGGAATATATGTCCGTCACTACTACGACGCATGATGTTTGACGGCTTCAAGTCAAGGTGAAGCATGTGCTTCTCATCATGCATATACATCAATGCACTTGCCACATCCTTGATGATGGATATAGCCTCATCATGTGACAACGAGTTATGCTTGAGATAATCATTAAGGTTTTCACCCTCAATGTAATCCATCACATAGTAGTACGTACCGTTCTCATCAAAAGAGTCGGTTACACGCACAATGTTAGGATGCTCCAATCGTGAGAGATTGACAGCCTCCTTCTTGAACTTCTGACCATAGTTGGCAGAGAGACTGCCGTCAGTCATACCTGTGATACTGCCACCATCGTCACGAGAATTGAGTTCCTTCATAAAGAACTCTTTGATGGCAACTTTCTTATCTAACGTAGTATGGGTTGCAAGGTAGGTTATTCCAAAACTACCTTGACCGAGCATCCGCTCTATTCTATATTTACCACCTTGAAGTGTGGTATTTGTTCTTAATTGTTGCATTTTTATCTCGCTTGCTCTATCGTAATACTGTCGTAACCCATATATTTTAAATAGTCTGTATATTTTCTAACATCATCGTCATCAACATTCTTCCCAAATATAACCTTCGTTAATATATCCTTTGGAAAAAGCAAATGGCGACTCCAATCTTTCTCCTGTACTACATAATCTTTAATTATTTCTGTTCCTTTTTTATACGATGCTTTAGATAATTTCTGTTCTATCTGGACGTATCGAACCTCCTTTTGCTTAGAATAATTATCCATCATCATGCCCATCACTGCAAATATATGTTTGTCAGCTTCAGTATTTTCGCATAACAAGTCGTCATTTGCGATTTCCATAATTATGTGTTTTATTTTTTCTCTATCCTTATTTGAGCTAACATATTTACATGGAACTAAGCATGCATAATTATCAGTTGAATTAGCTTCCTGACATAACTTCTCCTGATTAAACTCCAAGACGATTCCTTTTCCTTTGTTTCCAAAGTATTTCCACATATACTTTGAATTCGTTTTTTCACAAAAGCTTATTATATATGGCCTGTGTGAAAGTATATCAGGGTCATACTTCCAATTTTTTTCTTCACAAATTTCACGAACAATAGACTCAGCATACTTTTTTATCCAAGCATAATCTTTCTGATTAAACTTTTCATAAAAATTTGCGATTAAATCTATCGAATCTGTTTTAACGATTTTTTCGAGATTTGACAACTTAGTGTAATGATATAAAGAAGTCATAATTACAAAAACGTTTTCTGTAATTGCCGTTTATTACATTAAGGACAGACTGCACGGATACTTCGGCCATAGTAACGATTATCGATGTGACTGCAACTGCGATAGCCCGATTTGAAATTCAAGCTACATGCGCGGCTGTCAAGCTCAAATGTACACCCCTCGTAATGCCCTCCTAACGAAGACGACCAGTAGAAGCCGCTCACACCCGCACGATAGAGCGAGCTACCGTCACAAAAACCAGCTGCAGGAAGGAAAAGGTGGAAATCAGAAAGTGAGTATTCGCTTGATGGGGTATTACCATTATATACGACATGTCCCTTATCGGATGAAGACTTAGCTGCATAAACAATATAGCCCGCAACGCCAGAACCGTCATAGCTTGATGTCCATACCCAGTAACATTTGTGTACGAGTTCATCCTGTTCTTCATGGGTTGGCATACGCCACGCTCCCCCCCAGTTCTGTTTGACAGCATCATCTTCTAGGTCAAGAGTCTTTTTTGCCCCTTCGTCTGTATATTTACAGAACGAACTATTGCTACCATTAACCGACCATTTATATGTGCTCCAATCATATCTTGATTTCGCTTTTATCTCCCCCCAAGCGTAATGCTTACCATAACCAGTTACGCTTGTAGCACCAATATTCATAGTTGCCCATTTTACAGAAAGACCAAGATCCACATAATCATGTCCATTTATTGTTCCAGAACATTTAGGTCCAATAGAAGATTTTGCTATTTTCACTCCCGATTTCTGTTGTGAAACATTATTGTTATTATTACTTGTATTTTGCGTAGCAGCCGTAACAGTTTCAACTTCTACACTATCGCAATCGTCATAATTTAAAGATGACGAACTGGTACGCAAATTATAAATTGCAAAATATAAACAAGTAAAAACAATTACAACTACGATTAATATCCATGCTCTGCCTATTGTCCCAGAGTCTCCATTTGCTTTTTGAGGTGGTGTTGTATTAACCTTTGGACTATTGACACTTGAGGGAACTACATAATCTTTCTGATACTTTGCCTTTAATCGTTCCCAGTCACCTATGAGTTTATCGCCACGAGCATCGCCCTTGCGCTTCATGTCTTGGAACAAGCAATAAGCACGAGTGAAGTCTTGTGAAAGACCATCGCCACGAAGATACATCATACCTAAGGCAAGCATTGCATCACAATCGCCATTGCCAGCAGAGTTTCTTGTGCTTGTAAGGTAGATTCTATACTTAGCGTCGATTGTGTATGAAGCCTCATCAAAATTCTGATGGTTACTTACACCCGAACCCATCACAACGGTTTCCTCATTGTTCACCCTTGAAGATGGGGAAGTTGCGACCAATGTTTCCTCGTTATTGTTTACTGTTTGGGTTGATGCAGACACAGAATTACCATTTGCCACCAAAGACAAAGAATCGACAAATGCCTTAACTGTTTGTGTACGTTTCCTTACGTTAGGTAACATCGCATTAACGACAATATCAACGATAGAGCCAGTAATGCCATTTGCACGCAGTTTCATCTCGACCAACTCGTCGTCGCTAACAATATCTGATGCTGGAGGAGGTGTCTCACCAGTGAGAAGTTTGAAGAGCGTTGCACCAAGGGCATACACATCGATCGTAGGACGGAACTCACCACCCTTGTTCTGGTTGCTCTGCTCTATAGGTGCATAGCCAGGAGTTCCAAGACCTATGGTTGTGGAGGTCTCTGGCTGACCATCATTGCTATAATGTTTTGACAAGCCGAAGTCTATGAGGAATATATGTCCGTCACTACTGCGTCGCATAATGTTTGATGGCTTCAAGTCAAGGTGAAGCATGTGCTTCTTATCATGCATATACATCAATGCACTTGCCACATCCTTGATGATGGACACAGCATCTTCATGTGACAACGAGTTATGCTTGAGATAATCATTAAGGTTTTCACCCTCAATGTAATCCATCACATAGTAGTACGTACCGTTCTCATCAAAGGAATCGGTAACACGCACAATGTTAGGATGCTCCAATCGTGAAAGATTGACAGCCTCCTTCTTGAACTTCTGACCATAGTTGGCAGAGAGACTGCCGTCAGTCATACCTGTAATACTGCCATCTTCGTCACGTGAATTGAGTTCCTTCATAAAGAACTCCTTTATGGCAACCTTCTTATCCAAGGTTGTGTGTGTTGCGAGGTAAGTAATGCCGAAGCTACCTTGACCGAGTGTCTTCTCTATTTTGTATTTACCACCTTGAAGTGTGGTGTTTGTTTGTAAATGTTGCATGTGTAGAAAAAAAGTTCTGTGTCTATTTTTAAAAAACTACAAATTTACATCACCCAAAATTTGGTATAAATCCAATTTAATCTGATTTGATGCTTTATTCATCAAACTTTGCATTTCGTTAAGTGACGAAGTTTTTATTTCCATTCCCCCTCTTTCATATTCATAATTATAGTCTCGTACGTATTCTACTTCTTTTCCGAATGTATGATTCAAATGTTGTACATTCAATTCAAAAATATGATTTAATTTGTACAACTCATTTGCAACATCGACTAATTCCTCTGCCAATTTATAGTAGTAATAGCCATTAGGTTCATGCCAATGCTTGTTATCATTATGCAGATATCGACCTTTACATTCTTGTAGTAATTCTCCATACAAATGGCGTATTTTTTCCTTCAATTGTTCTTCATTCATATTGTTAACATGATTTGTTACTAGTTTATACCTTTACCTTTTTGGAAGCTGTTTTTTAATTCTCTTGCAAATATGTCCACAGAAGAAGCATCTATTTTCTTTCCATTACAAGAATCAACTTTTATAGGCTCATCAGACTTGTCTTTCTGACTTTTAACAGTATCATTGCTTGATTCTGTTGAAGATTCTTCCTTTGTCTCTGCTGCTTCCTCATCCTTCTTCCTTTCAGATGTCGGTGGTACTGTGACTTTTGCTGAATCAATAGCTTTGATTTCTGTGGAGTCTGTATCACTCACCTTGTCTTCTGGAGACATGAAATGATTGTATGCAAAATATGCTCCTGCACAGATGGCAAGCACAAGCACTCCACATAAGAAACCATAAAGGAATGGCTTGTATTTGCAAAGACCTTGACATTTAGCAAAAACACTATCATCTTTTGGCTCAGGGTGAGAGACGTTTTTACATGGCTCTGTCCCAACTTCTTCCACCTTTATGAGATATGCTGTATGATTGTCCTTATTCTCAGAGGTAACGTCACACAGCATACTGACCTTTTGTGTGTCTGATGCATCTGGCTTTGTGATGATATACAAGAGATTGTCATCAGAGGTTTGTTCCAACATACCGTCACTACACATAAAGAAGTAGTCACCGACCCGCACATCAGTGATATGAGCGATGTCAGCCTTAGCTCTATTTGGTTGGCAAGGTTGCATAGCGCGTGTGATAACATTCTTCTGTGGATGTTTTTTAGCCTCCTCTTCCGTAATCTCACCTATCTTGATAAGGTCGTTGACGAGAGAGTGGTCACGTGTCTGGAACATAATACGGGCAGGCTCTCCATCCATGACAGGACGAATCTGATAAACACGACTGTCACCTATGTGTGCAACGGTAACACCATCACGATGGAAACAAACAAATGTCATCGTTGTGCCCATCTTTTTCTCCTCGCCATTGTCCTTGGCGTCAAGTGCATCGTATGCATCATTAAGTGCCTGACGTAGGAGTTCATCGCTAAAAGGTTCTTCAGGTGTCCAATGCGAAAGGATTGTGCGACTCATAGTTTCGCACACCGTACCAGATGCGACCTCACCTTTTTCGTGTCCGCCCATTCCGTCACACAGGATAAAAAGACGGTCATCGGGTGTTGATTTCTGATGACAAGGGAAAATGGAATCTTCCTGATTCTGTCGTTGTCCCAGTTCATGAATACTATATGAATGTATCTTGTATTTCATGTTTTTTACATTTTGAAGATGACCTCGGTCATTCCCAGTTTTATCCGGTCATTATTGTTTAATATGATTTTGTCCGACTCACCAACCAATACACCATTGACGTATGACGGGTTTTTATTCGCACCATTACGGAAGAAGTGAAGTGTCTTTCCTCCTACGTTCTTAACCTCAATAATTGCATGGTTTCTACTCATGTATCTGTCATCCACACAGATTTGTACAGAAGCGTCAGACGTTGAAGCCTTTCTGCCAATGGTGTTCAAGCCAATACCCAACTGATATTTGCTTCCATAGCCATCAACAAGGACTCCGACATTGGTCTTTGGCACAGAGCCAACAATCTGCGTCTCTTCGCCACCTGACGATGGTGCAAAACCATATTGCGTTTCTTCACACGCAATATTAGTCTTTGGTGCATCTACAATCTTCTGACATTCACCTACCCTGTGCTTCTCATGACACACGGGACAAGTAAACACCGCATTATCAATGTTTGGATTGTCTGCAAGGCGGAGGACTTTTCCGCACTTAGGACATCTCACCTTTATTTCACTCATCTTTCTTCCACTTCATTACAGGCATCTTGTTCGGAAACTTGCCCCACATGACAGGATGCTGTTTACCATTTGAATCTTTATTAACCTTTGTGCTTACATAATTGAAAAGTTCCTTGGCTGTAACGACACTATCCCTATCCACATCAGCACCACCCCGAAGCCCATGTTGAAGAGCGTATGTAAACAAGCCATTTGTCTTCTTGGGATTCTCAATGGACAATTCATTGCTACGACATGACAGGAACAACATAATGTTATTGCCTAAGGATTTGTACTTTGACGACACCTTGCTATTATCACGAAATGCTCCGGAAAAACATGCGTCTGCAAATATCATCTTGTTCTTACTCTTACTTGACGACATAATCTTACTTATATCACCATAGCGCAAGAAACCGTCATAACACGCAAATCCACCTTTTATACCATGTCCACTAAAGTAAAATACGACAATGTCATTGGCAGATGCCCTTCCAAACATATCCTGCATAGCAGACTTGACATTGGCGACAGTTGCCTTTTCGTTCATCAATAGCTTGGTAGATGAATTTCTGTTTTCCTTGTACAGCCACTGCATTGTTGCTGCATCGTTATATGCAAGTCGCAAGTCATTTTTAGTACCAGAGTAGTCTGATATTCCGACCGTAACAAGATATACCTTGGCTTGTACAAGGGAAACATAGAAAAAGACAGATAGCAGACATAATGTCTTCATTATCTTATGCGTCATACACTTCTACATCATTATTGTAGTCATCCTGATTGTCGGCATTATACGCAAAAGTGTCCTGCTGCTCCTGCTCTGCCTGTTGCTGGGCGATGTATTCGTTCTCATACCTATCCATGCCCACACTCTGATCCGAAATATCAAGAATCTCTCCATCTTCCAATGCGCCATTGTGATTCATGTCTATACCGATAACATCTGCATAGCCATCGCCATCTGCGTCAAGAACTGCAGCAACCTCATCACCATTGGTAAGTATTGCCATCTCCTGATGAGTTCCATCCTCAGTGTATCTTTCATAAACACCAAGCACCTGTACCTCACCACCATCATTATTATCTGAATCTGATGTATCCTGAGGCTCTGGTGTCTCTGCCACCGGGTCCGCACCTGCATGATTAGTGTAATCTGGCTCAGCCTCAACTTCAGCAGTCACTTCTTGTGTATCTTTGGTTGAAGCTGTTTCTGTCTCAGTAACGATATCGTTTTCCGGTTCAACTTCTGCAACGACCTCTTCTTCATCATTCATGGAATTGATAGCATGGGCAGCAGCAACAGAACCTGCTCCACCTACTGCACCTCCAAATACTCCTGCTGTAGCTATAACAAAGGCACGCTTGGCATTGCTGTCCTTTTCTTTTGTCTTTGATGCCTCCTCAATCTTCTTATTAACACTTGCACCTTCGTTCTTAGGTTGCATTACTATTGTATCTTCATTGTTCATAGTGTAAATGGTTTTAATGTTTGACATTTGATTTTCTGATGCAAAAGTACGTCATTATATCGTACTACGGAAAGATGCCAATCGATGTTGTACAAAACCCCTTTATTAATCCACGAAATGATATAAGAGCTCCAGATCTGTATTATTCACACAGAGGTTCTACGTTCTTGTTGAATATAAGAGACAAGTAATCCAATACTTACATTTTTTTACTCTTGCATTATGAAACATGAACAATGTATGCTAATGTGTATATTTACATCCACATGCAATACATTGTTTGTTGTACTCTATCTGTCTGTAAGGAATAGAGCCAAAAGGCTTCCCACATGACGGATTCGGGCATTTGTATTTATTTGCGAACTCCTCGTCAAGGTCATGAAGTTTCTTCTGGACGGTATCATTCGACATTCCTTGCAAGAAGAAATAGATTGCAATTGCCAAGGCTGCTACAATAATAATAACACGGAAGGTGGTAGCTATTCCAGGAATAAATCCTATACACATACCACACATGGACAATATACCTTGCAGACGTGACATATTAGCATCTTTGACAGCCTTTTCCTGTATCTTCAACTTTCTACGGTCATACTCGTCCCACACACTTTTCAAATGTGTCAAACTATATGTAGGAACTTGAGAAGATGACTGAGGACCTGTTGCTACGGGCGATTTCCCCAGAGTCATATCAAGAATCTGCTTTAGAGGGACATTGAACCTTTCACTACCAAGTTGGATGATACTCATAGGTGTTATGGCCTTTGAGAAGACCTGAATACCATCCACGTATGTAATATTCTGCTCTTTAAGGTTCTCAATTGATATTTTCTCACCAAGAACAGTTATTCGACAATGCTGGCGACTTACGGTCGATGGTACAGAACCAGCTTGTCCAATATTAAATTCTTTTCCATTAGCGATGCAATGGAGTCGCCTTGCTCCTTCTTCTCTACCTATGATTATTTCCATGTGACTATTTGTTTTCTGCTTTGTTATTATTTGCATGTTCCACCATCAATGTCTTCAACTGTCGTAAAGCCTCCTTTGATATTCCAAGTTGAAATGCAAAATTCACTCCGTCAGTTACAGTAAGTATCTGACGAAGAATATGGATTTGGTACACGTAATTCAGATTGACGATGAATCGCTTGCCTATACGGGCAAACATGGTTGCACGTTCACGAAGATTTTCAGAAATATGACGTTGCATATCTGAAAGGTTCATACATACAGATGCTCTTACTTTATTTACAAGAACGATGTTGGTATAGTTACCATCACCCTCCATGTAAACAATCTTGGAGCAGTTGATGCGAAGTAGTTCATCACGTGTGTTTATATACAAGTAGTCCGTAGCCATGACCAATAGATTTTTCTGTCGGCTACCATAACAGAAGTTTTTAAGATTGTAAATATTGTGTTCGTTTCACGTCGCATATAGGCAAAAAAAACGTGGAGCCCGACACTGTTGCCCGTTCCACGCTTCTTGGCTCTCGCATTGCCCTTCCTGTCGAAACGAGCAACGTCGAAAGCCCCACGATGAATGTATAATGACATACCAAAAACAGCACAAAGCGTAAGGATACAGTTATCCCTACACTCTTACCGGGGTATGTATATTACATCCCAAGGGGCGTTCCCGTTGCTTTGTTCTTGACAGGAATTTGAATTTGCGAGATTCAGAAGCGTCAAAATCAAAGCGTTCAGTTACGCCTTTTTATGTATATATGTATCTTTCCCGCCCGCCCCATCGTGGGACTTACGCAGAAAAGATACCACAAAGTTATGAAAGCAATCCCTTATAACCAAATATTTGAATATAAAATGCAAAAAACAACAATAAAAAGCACGACCATCATTCCATTTGACATGGTTAAGAGCATCTTCGCGCAATTATTGGTGTCCGTAAAAACTTTTATCAATTTCAGCAATCACTCATTTCTCAGACAGTCAGAGCTCTCCAGGAGTTAAGGCGAACTACAGAGTTCCTTTGTCAGTTGCCAAGTCAGAGGTAAACAACAACGCATGGTCATCAGCTGCAGAGATAGGTATTCAGGCAAGTGCTGACATAACAGGAATCAACGGAGTTGCCACTGGTAACTCCCGTTCCACGTTGACCTACGATTTGACTGGCAACGTAGTAAGCAATCCATCCAACGGCATCTTCATCCAGAATGGTAAGAAATACTTGATTAAGTAAGGTCTCCGTAGTTTCAGAGTTAATGAAACCATACATATAAGTTAGTGGTTAACTATACCAGACTAACCCATTAAGTCTAATATAGTTAACCACTAACTCGTATATAGTTACCCAAGCCCCCTAATACACCTACCCAAGACGTATAAACAAGATACCAGAAAAAGCTCAAATCCATCAAGTATCCATTATTTTACCGAACGAATCCAATTGCGAACGCAGTGCGTTCGCAATATTCAAAAACATCAAAATTAGCACGATATGCAACATTTTATTCAAAATATTTGTATAAACAAAGAAAACTTCATATCTTTGCAACACTAGAACCCGCCAAGCCTCTCAACGATGCTCAAATGTGCGGGTCGTTTTTTTATATATACATATCATGATAACGACAATTCCATTTCGCAAAGGCTACACATCTCCAAAAGACCTAACGACCCTGCTGATGTCAAGAGGTTTGATGATTCACGATACTTCAAAGGCAGAGCATTATTTGAAGCATATAGGCTATTATCGCCTTTCTGCTTATATGTTTCCATTTTTGAAAACTCCAAAACAACAGCACATATATAAACAAGGGGCATCATTTGACAAAGTAATGATGCTCTACCGCTTCGACAAAAAATTACGATTATTCTTGTTCAATGAGATTGAAAAGATAGAAGTCGCTGTTAGAAGTGCCATCGTGAATATTGGTAGCGAAATGACAGGTAATCCATTTTGGATGACCGATGCCTCAAATTTCACAGACAAATCAAAGTTTACCAAAACAATGCAGCTCATAGATACAGAACTGCGTTGCTCTCGTGAAGACTTTATTGTTCATTTCAAAAACAAATATTCTGATGCATATCCACCAGCATGGATTCTATCAGAAATATTGCCCTTTGGTGTCATTACCAACATATACAGCAACATAAAAAACAAAAAGATAAAGAAACGTATCTCACAGGTATTTGACTTACAAATCGCGCCATTCGAGTCTTGGCTCACAATAATCACACTTACAAGAAACGCATGTTGTCACCACGCACGCATTTGGAACAAACAAAATACGATACGTGCAACCATACCAAACAAGACAACACATCCATGGATTACTTTGCCAACAGATTTGCTACGTATATACTTCAACATCTGTATTATCAAGTATTTCTTGAATGTAATTTCACCAGATAATGATATGTTGGCAAAGTTGCGTTGGCTATTTGTAGAGTTCCCTGAGATTGACCTCAAGGCATTAGGTTTCCCACAAGGCTGGGAAATGGAACCATTATGGAGATAATGCGGAATAATGTTTGTGTTTTCAATACAATAGAACTTCTCTCTCTCTCCTTTCAACTTTTAACTTTTCATTTTTAACTTTTAACTTAAAAAGGAAGCTGCCACTTTACACGGTGTAAACATGGTGTTTACGATGTGCAAAGTGGCAGGTTATATGACGTAAGTGCATCCATGCACTTGCCTCTCGTATTTATTGATGACTATTAATCGGATTAATGTAAATTAGAATATGTCTGAGTGTGTTCCTGTGTTTAACATGAGTAATACCAGTTCATTGTCGTATTGCTTCCACACGAGTAACCAATCTGGAGCAATATGGCATTCCCACTCACCATCCCTATTACCACTCAGGATATGTGGGCGGTATGACGCAGGTAAACATCCGTCTTGTTCAAGCAGTTCCATTGCTTTACGCAGTTTTTCCATAGGCAAACCACGTTTCATGCACCGCTTGAAATCTTTTTCAAAGCTTTTGGTTGTTAATATTTTGTATGCCATTACACACCCATCTTTTTAAAGAAGTCATCAACGGAAGCGTATTCGTTCACACGTCCTTCCTTGATGTCAAGCAAGGACTGTTCGTATGACGAAAGAGCCTTGTTGCGTGATACAGCAACCTTTCCGACTCCTTTCAGCATACTTATCGCTTTCTTAATGTCTTTAAGCATTGACATATCTTCTATGTCAACAATTATCTGCCCTTTGTTTGGCAATATAGCAACATTATCCATAATTGTTCATTCTATTTGCTGCAAAAGTAACATATTTCTGTCTAACAGCCAAAAGGAAAGATGAAAAAATAGTATCGGGGGGGTGGCTGACCATAAAGAGAATACAACGAGAGGCAAACGTACAAGATTCACTCCCTCCTCGTTGTTGATTCCGACAGCAAGTTATTTTGAGTGATGACTAAAAACATGGGATTTCTTCGTTATCTTTGTCTCGTCCTCTTATAGGTCTCTTATACTTTCGTTGAAAATCTGATACTTGTCTGCAAAATAGCAGAGGAACAGCGGACTTACAACGGAGTTACATAAGAGTCACAGCCTTGGATGGGCAGACAAAGAATACTTGTAGTGGCATGTTTCTGGGAAAAAATCCCATCATTGTCTATGACCCTCAATCATCATTTCCATCTTAAACTTTTTGCACCGATGCCACCGATGCCACGAATGCCAACTTGGCATCCGTGGCAAAGTTGGCATCCGTGGCACTCTTAATTTTATATCACATATAATAATACAATAATAATCAATATATTGAATAGCATTTTTAACATTTCATCCATTGTTGTAGTCATACTCTTTGCCACATGGCAAAGTTGGCATCGGTGGCATTCGTGGCATAAACTCACCTTTTCACATTCCTGTTCCTGTCATCCCATGAGTCTGTGCCATACCAAATATCCAGATATTAGCCCGACAATCTTTCCATGTATGTTTTGATGCTTGCAGAAAAGGTTCATCCATCTTCTCCGAGGAACGAACCGTTCTCCATTCTTTTCCTATCCAGAACATATCCACGTATGGCAAATTCACGTAGCACACTTGTTGCCCACTGGCGGAACTGTGTGGCACGGATGCTGTTCACACGATAGCCAACACTGATGACGGCATCGAGATTGTAGAATTGTAGCGAACGGTTTACCTCTCTGGCACCTTCCTGACGAACTACCGAGATTTTCTCGGTAGTTGCCTTTTCTTCCAATTCTCCACTATCAAATATATTCTTCAGGTGAAGACCGATATTGTCCGTAGAGCAGTCAAACAGCATACCCATAGCTTTCTGTGTACACCAGACAGTCTTATCCTTGTAATAGACTTCAACGCCCTGTTCCTTTCCCTCTATCTGAAAGATTAGGAACTCAGCTGTGCTATTTCTTATTTCTCTTCGATTTACCATATACTATTTCTTTATATATTCAACTTCCGCAAGCTACAGTTGAGAGGTTGTCAGGTCTGTACATGGAAGTGAATAGTGAAAAGTGAACCTTTAGCTCGACGGAGTCAAAAGTGAAAAAACAATTTTACTCTGTTTCAGAATCATATTCCACTCGTACTCTACTTTTTCATCGGTTTATCGGCATCAAAACCAGCACGGATATCCTCGAGGGTGAGTTCCTGAAGCTGTTCCTTTGTGGCATCGGTTGTTCCTGCAAGACGATTTGCCTGCTTCTGAATAGCATTTTCAAATACGTTGCGGGCAAAGCGGGCATTACCGAAGTTTCTGTCCTTCTTAGCCACCTTGAGTTCCATACGACGCTTCAAGTATGTCTCTGCATCCTTTGTCATTGTATATTGGTTCTTCTTCATGTACATCTTAAAGATGTCCGTGAGTTCCTGAGGCGTATAATCGGGAAAATCCATGTAACGAGTGAAACGTGACTTGAGTCCCGGGTTGGAGTCGATGAAACGATGCATCTCATTCCTGTAACCTGCAATGATGACAACAAGGCGGTCACGGTAATCCTCCATACGCTTAAGAAGTGTGGATATTGCCTCCTGCCCATAGTCGCCATACTGGCTTCCGTCCGGAACAAGGGCGTAAGCCTCATCAATGAAGAGCACTCCGTCGAGTGCCTTCTGGATGACAGAATCTGTCTTCACGGCAGTCTGTCCCACATATTGCGCAACGAGTCCGCTACGGTCAGTCTCCACTGTGTGTCCTTTCTTGAGCACACCGAGGTCCTTGTATATACGTCCTACGATACGTGCAACGGTAGTCTTACCCGTTCCCGGAGAACCGTAAAACACAAGATGGTAGCTCACCTTTGCCGTCTTGAGTCCCTGTGCCTCACGCTGCTTCTGTATCTTGACGAAGTTGGCAAGCGAGCGCACCTCCTCCTTCACGTTCTCCAGTCCGATGAGTTCATCAAGTTCCTCGTAAGGATCGCCTTCGAGAGGTTCATTGACAACAACAGAGTCCTTGGGCTGTTGCACCACGGTACTGTCCTGCTTAATGTTGTCGCTTTCCGTCTCTGTCTCGTCGTCTGCAAAGATTGCCCACACGATAAGTGCGAAGAACATCAGTACAAAACCTATAGATAAACATCCGCATCCGTTGAATACGTCTCTCTTTGTAATATTCATAATCGTTATTTTTATAAAGCAAAATCATTGAGAAGTCATAAACACCCGCAAATTTAGCGAAAAAGTCGGTAAAAGCGAACGCAATCATGCATTTTTTGTCACAGGATGTTTGGTCAGTTGGTCATAGTGCATTAACTTTGCACCGCAAAAACGACGGAAAAGGAGATTCCGAAAACCTAATCCGCATTAACTAACAGGTAAAAAGAGTAGGAAAAAACTATTAAAATTTGAACAAGAAAGATTTATGAAAAAGATCGTTTTGTCTGCACTTGTTGCAGCATTTTCATTGTGCGCCAATGCACAGTATGAGTCTAAGGCTGGCGACATCGCCCTCGAAGTAGGCTTCAACCCATTCTCTAACAGCTTCAACACTGTCAAGCTCAACGGAGGTTCAATCAATGCAAGATACTTCATCAACGACAACACTGCTGCCCGTGTAAACCTCGGTTTCGGCTACGAGGGTACATCTGACAATTTGTATTCTACAGACCATAACGGAAATGAGGTAAAGACAGAGTGCAGCAAACACGCTGGTTCATTCTCTCTTGACCTTGGTGTTGAGAACCACTTCGCAAATGCAGGTCGTCTCGATCTCTATGCTGGTGGACAGCTCGGCATTGCAACAACATTTGGTGGCGGAAAGTTTGGTAACACAGAGGTTTCTGGAGCTGCCATCTCAAGCGGATGGTCAACAGGCAGCATTGACCCTTGCGCCACAACATTCAGCCTCAAAGCATTTACAGGTGCAAACTTCTTCGTATATAAGAAGCTCTATGTAGGTGCAGAGTTCGGTGTTTCTTTCTCTAACAGGTCATACAAGGACTACGAGGTTACTATTGATTCAGAAACAACCAAAAAGAAAAACGACCTCAGCAAGACTTCATTTGATTTCTTCGCAGAGCCAGCTCTCCACCTTGGTTGGGTATTCTAACTTTCATGGCTCTGCCATGAAAGAGTTAAAAGTTAAAAATGAAAAGTTAAAAGTCGAGTTGAAAAGTTAAGAGTTTCTATACTCAACATAGAATACTACAAAGAAAGTTCCCGACCAATGATGATCGGGAACTTTTTTATGTCGAACGAACTAATGTTAGTCACTTAACGGACTAATGATAGTAGTAGGTACGGACTAATATTAGTCGGTGATACGGACTATCGATAGCCGCAGGTACGGACTAACGTTAGTCCGTTCAGCCACTATCGGGAGCTATTTGTACAGCTCAAGATATTCGTATGTATTACCCACAATATCAAGGTATTTCTCAAAGTCCTGGCGGGCGATGACAACCGTGCCACGACAGTCGTTGGGATGAAAACTGAGGGAGTCGGCATCCTTCAGGTTGGCATCGAGGAACAGATGGACGTGGTTCTCCGTATCGTTGATAAGTCCGAATGGAGATACGCTGCCAGGTTCAAGTCCGAGATACTTCATCATTCGTTCTGGCGAAGCGAACGAGAGTTTGCCGCATGATGGCAGTCCCTGTGCCACGAGCGAAGCCTTGAGACGTGCCTCAAGGTCGTGGATGTCGAGGTCGTGGTCACAATGGAAGCACACGAGGTAATGTCTGTTACCCTTATGGTTACGCAAGAAGATGTTCTTGCAATGTATGCTTCCGTCATCCTTCCACCATTGTTTTGCCTCCTCTATTGTCTTGCCCTCTGGGTGATTGTAGCAAGTGAATGGTATGTCGTGCTCTTTGAGGTAGTTGAGCACCGTTTCTTCTCGTGTCATAACGTTGTTTTTCCTAATAAATAGTGATGGATTAGTAATGAGCAATGACAAGCTTCTCCAGCAGTTTCTCGCCAAATCAGTTATTACTCATTAGACATTAACATGCTTTACTATTCTTTACCACAAAAATGTGAATCTTGTTTTAGTTTGCTGCAAAGGTACGAAAAAAGTCTTCCACTTCTACTAAAAGCGACAAGTAAACACACACAAAAAACACCACATAACCAAAACAAAAATAACTGTTCAACTGTTCTCTCCCCTATCCTTCAATACTTGCTGCAAAGAAAGTAAAAAGCCCTTGAAAGCAGCACTCTGTCACGACGAAGTGAACACGGAAGTGTCATTTCGTCAAAAAACATGAGCCGAAGGAATCCCGAACAATCCCCGAACAATCCCCGAACCATTCCCGAAGCTTTCCAGATGTATCATAATGTAAGTACAATTATGGCAAAAAAAGTTGGTACATTATGTAAACCATAAGTATTATAGATTTTGTAATACAAACATTCCGTTCTAACCCTTGTGCTGCTGTTTCTTCATCTGACTCCATTGAGCCTTAGCAAGTTCCTGCATATCGACGACCTCGTCCTTTTCATCAACGATTTCAAAGCCAAGCATCGTCTCAATGACATCCTCCATGGTCACGATACCACGAAGACAACCATACTCATCAATAATGATAGAGATGTGTTCCTTCTTCTCCAAGAGTTTTTCCCAGATAACTGCCACATCCTCATCCTCAGAGAATGAAAGGATTGGACGTGCAATATCGCCAAGTTTGACATCAAACTTGTCTTCTGCAAGACTCTCAAGGATTGTCTGACGAAGAACATAACCAGTAATGTAATCACTCTCATCGTCCTTATATACAGGAATACGAGAATACTTTTTGAACTCGTCGTCCTGATAGAACTCACGGAGTGTCATACTCTCGTCAGCCATAGTTACCACAACACTCGGAGTCATTATCTCATGTGCCGTGATACTGTCAAGCTTGAGAAGGTTCTGAATCATCTTGTTCTCTTTTTTCTCAAGAACACCTTCCTCAGCACCTACATTAACCATAGCCGCAACTTCTTCACGACTTACTGCAACCTGTTCCTTGCTTCCCTTTGATACCTTGCGAGTAAGAAGTTCGAGAAGAAGTACAAGCGGATATGTAAGCACAATAAGTCCGTGGATGACATTGACAGCAGGAATAGCCAATATTCTCCAATATGTAGAACCGATTGTCTTAGGTACAATCTCTGAAAAAACAAGTATAAGGAATGTGAATATACCAGAAATGATACCCACGAAAGTAGCCGCAAAACTATCTGTAAGTTGAGTCTGAGCATACAAAGCTGTCTGCGAGCCAACAAGAGACGCACCTATAGTATTAGCAATCGTATTGACAATCAAGATTGCCGAAATAGGACGATCTATGTTTTGCTTATAATCTTTGAGTCTCTGCCAACCACTTGTACCATTATTCTCAAGCGTCTGGACAAAAGACAAAGGAGTTGAAAGTATTGTCGCCTCCAACACAGAACAGAGTGCTGAAATGACGAGCGACAATAACATGTAAGTTATTATTAGTGTCATCTTAGCATCTGTTGTTTTTTGAATTATTTACCTCAATCAAAAATGTCGCGCCACCCGAGGCCGCGGGACATCCATCGGAATCAGGAATCATATTGTATTAAATAAAATGTATTATATTCTTTTCATAGTAACAAGGAATATTACCAACATGGTCTGCACACTATATTCTATTCGACAGAATATCATCTGCGACCACGATGAGATTTCCAGAACATCCACTTTGGAACAGGTGGTTCAAGTTCACCCATCTCCTCCTTGATGCGCTGACGAAGAATCTGCTGATAGGTTTTACCCCTTGTTATAATATTGTAGATAGTACCCCAATCAGGAATACCACCAACATTTCTGTCATCTATAAACACATCGGCATTGAGCTTGCGCGAATTATTTGCATTGATATCGCCAATGAACTCCTCTGCAGAATCGCTATTGACTGCATAGAACTCCACGCCACGCTCCTTGCACCAATTCAAAGCATCCTCAAGGAGTTGACCTTCACGTACTGTCCAAAGAATAATCTTATGACGCTCATCAATCAACTTACGCAATGTCTCAGTTGCGAATGGGCGCTCCTCTCCAATCTCAGGATAACGGTGCTCAACGATTGTTCCGTCAAAGTCAACTGCTATTACCATAACTCTTATATTGTTTTTGTGTGTTTGACTTAATTATTCAAGTGTCGCAAAGTATAGATTTTGGAGGTCAGGCTATAAGGTCACGTCAAACAACCTTATAACCTGACAACTTCATATCCTATATATTATACTTCTTCAAGCTTCTGGTTTCCTTCGGTATTACCATAGCCATAACCATAACCGTAGCCATATCCGTAACCCTAACCATAGCCATAACCATAACCCTTTCCGTAGCCATAGCTCTTACCATAGCCGTAGCTCTTGCCATAGCCATAACCACCGTAACGCTTGTAGCTGTAACTGTTGTGAGTATAAACAAGACCATTGAGGATGATGTTCATATTTGGCAGACGCTTATCAACATGAAGCTCATTTACGAAGTCAAGGTCAGCCTTGAGAGTATAGTTACAACGAACAACGAACATTGTTGCGTCAGCATACTTGGCAATAGTAAGTGTATCTGATACAAGTCCCACAGGCGCAGTATCCATAAGGATATAGTCATACTTTGTCTTGAGGTGGTCAAGTGCTATACCAAGGTTAGCCTTCTCCAAAAGCTCTGATGGGTTTGGAGGAATAGAACCTGCAGGGAGAATATCAAGATTATCACTGATACCAGAGTTCTGAATCAACTTGTCAAGATAATCGAAATCACGTGGGTCTCTTGCAAAGTAGTTAGAGATACCTATCTCTGTTTCAGCAAGATTAAAGAGTGTTGCAAGTCGTGGTTTACGGATATCAAGACCAATAAGAAGAACCTTCTTGCCTACAAATGCCACACATGTACCGAAGTTGGCAGCGATAACGGTCTTACCTTCTCCTGATGTACAAGATGTAAAGAGGAGCACTTTCTGTTCCTTAGAGATAACGAAAGGAAGGTTAGAACGAAGTGAACGGTAACATTCCATCATCACACTATTGTGATTCTCCTGAAGAACGATAGTACGATTACCCTTTGCCAAAGCCTTAACGTAAGGAATACTTCCGAACAATGGAACTGTAGTGTATTTTGCAATATCTTCCTTACCTTCAACACGGTAACGGAACATATTACGAATAAAATAAATTGCGTATGGAAGTCCAATACCAAGAGCAAGAGCAACCAAAAGAATCATCTGACGCTTTGGAGAAACAGGACCAGAAACCATTGGTTCCTCAATCTGCTTTGCCTTGTAAGCCATAGACTTCAAAGTAATCTGAGTTTCCTCATTCTTCTGAAGGAGCATGACATAAAGGTCAGACTTTACTGTCTGCAAACGTCCCATACTTCCAAGCTGACGTTCCTTTGCTGGAGCAGCAGAAACAAGGCTCTCATACTTACTCTGTTGCTTTACGAGCTCCTTTCTCTGGATATTCAAACCTTGCTTTGTACTTCCGAGTGCAGTCTTGATACTTGCAAGATAGCTTTGAGCCTGCTCTGTCTTCAATGCAACAGTAGGGCTTGTCTCATTCGCAGAACGAAGAAGACGTTTTCTGTCAAGCACAAGTTTGTTATACTCTGTAATCATTGTATTCAAACTTGGATTGCTGTTACTGAGCATGTTATCAGGAACAACGTCATATCCCTTCATGTTGTTAACCCACTCAATAAGAGCATCAAGAAGATGAATCTGAGTCTCAAGATCTGCAAGCTTATTTGAATATTGCATATTCTGGGTTGCATCCATAGATGCATCCTGACCATAGTTCACGATTCTTCTTTCAGCCTTATAACGTTCAAGCTCACCTTCTGACTCGTTAAGGTCCTTACCGATAGCAGCAAGACGCTGGTTGATGAACTCGCTTGTCTTCTCTGCCTCATATCGGTTATCCTCATCGGCATCCATATTGTAAGCCTTTACAAGTTCGTTGAGGTAGTCAACTGAACGCTGTGGGATATTATCTGAACGAGTAATAAGTGCTACTGTTGTTGTCTTAGATGTAGGAGTTGCGCTTATGCTTCCTGCATAGCCTCCAGAAACAGCATCAATAGGAGAAATGCTTGCATGAAGAATCTGACCATTGAGTCTTGCTCCAACCATACGTGAATTCTTATCAATAACCACATTTCCACATGGTGTCTTGATAGTTGTTGGGAATGACTTGATGTCCCTTACAAACTCCTCGCCCTCTGCCTTCAACGTAACTTTAATGCCAGCACCAGCATCAACTATCTCGGCAGAAATGCCTGACTTGAGTGAATCCACTTCCTCGTCAGTAGAAAGGTCAATAGTATATGGAGAATACTTGCCATATATCTCGTGATCCTTCAACTTTCCTTCCATGACGTATGTGGTGTAAAGTTTCAAGGCACGAACTACGCGCTTATTGAGGGACTTGGTACCAATAATTTCAATCTCATTGTCGAAACCATTGGAACTGTTTGTAAAGCCGAGTTCCGAGAATGTATTATTAATAGATGAAGCATATCCACCCTGCTGCTTATCCTTGATAAGAATCTTAGTAGATATACTATAAATAGGAGTTGTGTAACGCAAATAAATCATTGCGGAAGTTACACATACGATAACAGAAGCAAGGAACCAATATTTATACTCCATAAATATCGCCCAAATCATTCGAATATCAAAACCAGATTCGTCTTCTGTCATTGCGACTTTAGCGTCAGTATTGTTTACCTGCATATTTTGAATTATTAATTTCGAGAATGAGACATTTTTAATGTCAAAAAATTATCCGCAAAGATAAAGCGAATTTTCCACATTAGCAAAACATCCGCTATAAAAATTGGAAATCCACATTTTTTTTCTTCCTCAGCAAAAAAAAAGAAATCCATTGTCCAATTTAACAGAAAAAAATCGCTATCTTTGCACATCAACTAAAGAAAATCAGTTTTTGAACATTAAGATACAATATAGATAATGGCAACATATATGGGCAAAGAGAGTACACTCAAAGGGTGTATCATGCTTATAGACATCATACTTTTAATCGCTGTCGTCCTTGCAGTTTATCAAATTGAGGCGACATACTACACACCAAAAATCGCATCAATCGGCAGCCTGCCAGTATTGATTGTCACATTTGTGGCAAGTTTTTTGGCAAGCTACAGCATTTATCCAGCATTGATTCAGAAGCGCATTGTCAAGTCAGAGGAAGTTGCAAGACGAGTTACGACAACGTGTCTTCTTATGTTCCTTTTCGTATCAATGCTCTTGCAACTCACAAGAGGGAATACCACATTTCCACGTTCATTCCTCATCACCGTTATAATTGTATATACGCCTTTGCTTTTCCTGGAGAGGCTTTCTGTCAGAAGAATCTTCGTGATGCTCCGTGCCAACAAGAGAAACACAAAGAGCGTTATTCTCATCGGAAATGAGAAATCCGTATATGACGTTTACAAAACGCTTTCAAATCCTGAATACGGATATAATATAAAAGGTATCTTCTACGACGGAGAGACAGATTACGAAGAATTCAAGAACCTAAAACTCGGCGGTAACAGCGACATTTACATGTGGCTGATGGAGCATAGCGACGTACAGGAAATATACGGCTACATACCAGCGAACAATCAGGACACGATAAACATGATTGGAAAGTTTGCAGACAATCATCTTATCAGATTCTATTACATTCCTGTCATAGACGTATTTGGAGGCAAGATATCAATGGAGTTCATCGACAAGACTCCTGTTATCGCAAAGCGTGAAGAACCGCTTGCGAATCCTATCAACGCTGCGATCAAACGCACATTCGACATCATTGTTTCATCATTGGTACTCATATTGATATTCCCATGGTTATTCGTATTCGTAGCAATAATGATTAAGATTAAGTCTCCAGGACCTATCTTTTTCAAGCAGGAGCGAACAGGACTTAATGGCAAGAACTTCCTTTGTTACAAGTTCCGAACAATGAAAGTCAACAACGATGCAGACAAGGTTCAGGCAACAAAGGACGACCCACGCAAATATCCATTCGGAAACTTCATGCGTAAGACGAACATTGACGAATTCCCACAGTTCATCAACGTATTCAAGGGAGACATGTCAATAGTAGGTCCACGTCCACACATGTTGCTCCACACAGAGGAATACTCAAGACTTATCAACCGCTTCATGGTACGTCACTTTGCAAAGCCTGGCATCACAGGACTTGCACAGGTAACAGGTTTCCGTGGAGAGACAAAGTACATCGACCAGATGGAAGGTCGTGTAAGAAAAGATATCGAATACATAGAGAATTGGACTTTTTTCCTTGACATAAAGATTATGGTAAAGACCGTAACTAATATGTTCAGCGGAGAAAAGAACGCATATTAATACAAATATTATCAAACAACGATGAGTTTTATATCTAATATTTTCAAAAAGAAAGAAAATGAAAATGTAGGTGGAATGGAAGACTTTATGACACTTATACGTGTTTACTTCCAATGTACACTTGCATCGAACTTTGGAATAACAAACCTTGCGATGCTTCCCGACCTGGCAGCATTCAAGCGTTCGTTACACATACCAACAGTCAATAACAAGCTCGGTCTTAACGAGAAAAAAGTATGCGGTAAGATGCTTATGGATATCTATGGACTCAAAGAAGAGTTTTTCAAGGAGATAGACAAGAGCATCAAGAAGAGTTGCAAGAATCCTAACGACATCCGCAACTATATGATTGCATTCCAGGGATTCAGTCAGGAAGTAATCATGTTCATGAGCAACCGTCTTAACCTCAAGATGCGCATACCAAGCTTTTTCGGCAAACTGATCAAGAGCATCATCTCCAAGGAGGTTCATGAAGTGCTCACAAGCAACAACTGGTCAGATGACGTCACACGTCGTGGTGCAGCATCAATCAAGAGATACCAGCAGATGCTCGGATTCTCTGAAGAATGGATTAGAGACTATGTTTACAATATCATAATCCTTGCAAAGAAAGCGCCAAAACCAAGCGACGAGGATGTACAAAAAGCTGAGAAAAAGTTAAAAAAATAAGCAAATAGTTTGTCAAATAATACAAAATACATATATTTGCACAGATTTGTTATAATTTACGCACATGACAGAAGAAGAGAAACTACAAATCAAAAGTTTTGAAGCGAAGGTACAACAACTCATCGCCTCTTATTCTGCGCTCAAAAAAGAAAACGAAGCCTTGCTAACTACGATAGTGGAGAAAGATAAGGAAATCTTAAATCTCAAGACTATTGCAGAACAGCGTAAGGCAGATTATGACAATCTGAAAATAGCAAGGATTATTAGTGTTAGCGACAAAGATAAGAAGGAAGCTAAACTAAGAATCACAAACATGGTGCGAACCGTCAACAAGTGTATCAGCATTCTGACTTCAGAAGGCGAGTCTCTCTCAGAGGAAGAAATCATCTCAGCAGGAGGAACAGTTTCAAAAGAGGAAATCACAAAAGACGAAACACAAGTCAAAGATGAGACTAACATGAGACTAACTACTGACTCAGATGAGACTATCAACTCTAACGAAAGTTCATTCAACTTTGAAGAAAACACGAATCAAGAGGAAGAAAACATTTCCGAAGAGTACAAATCTCATGAGGAGAGCATAGCCACAGAGGAAAGCATGACTTCAGCCATTGACGAAAGCGATGCAAACCAAGCGGAAACAATTGATTTCGCAGTAGAAGAAAGTTCAGCAACTGCAAATTCAATAGATGCTACAGAAACAACAACAAAGGCAACTACTGTAGAAAAGAAGAACGCTAATGGAGGAGCATACTACAATGGCGGGTTATTCTCTGACGAGGAGTTTCTTGATGATAAAGACCAGGCTGATAGTGACGATGCATCCACAGAAGACAACAAGTAATTATGCCAACAAACGAACGTCTCAATATTACTATAAGCGTAGAAGACATGCAGTTTCCTATGACCGTAAGCAACGCTGAGGAAGAGAAACTGTGGCGTAAGGCGGCGGCTGATATCCAGAAACGCCTACAATTCCTACGCAGTAAATATTCATCAGTTCCTAACGAGAAGTATTACTATGTTATGGCAATGCTAACTGTCTTTGTGGATTGTGTCAAGATAGAAAACAAAGCAGACAACGCACCTTACACGGAAATGATGAATGGTATCGAGGAAAAATTGGCTGAACTCGGTATCTAATATATAACCTAAAAACATTTTATTATAAGACATGGATATCATATTAGCAATATGTATAGCAGTAGCGTGCCTCGTAGTCGGTTTCGTCTTAGGGTACGTGGTATTCAACATGATCATCACCCAAAAGAAGGAACAGATTCTCAAGGATGCCGAGATTGAGGGTGAGGCAATAAAGAAGAGCAAGCAGCTCGAAGTAAAGGAGAAATTCCTCAACAAGAAAGCTGAGATGGAGAAGGAAGCGGCTATCCGCAACCAGAAGATACAGCAGGCAGAGAATAAGCTCAAGCAGCGTGAACTCTCACTCAACCAGCGTCACGAGGATCTTCAGCGCAAGAATGCTGAGAATGACAGAATCAAGGCTGCACTCGACAAGCAGCAGGAGATTCTCAACCGAAAGAAGGACGAGGTGGATGCTCTCCACGAGGACGAACTCAAGAAACTTGAAGCCATCAGCGGACTTTCAGCAGAGGAAGCAAAGGAGCATCTCATCGAAGGCTTGAAGGACGAAGCAAAGACTCAGGCTCAGCAGTACATCAACGAGATTATTGATGACGCCAAGATGACAGCTTCAAAGGAGGCAAAGAAGATTGTTATCCAGACAATCCAGCGTGTAGCAACCGAAACTGCTATTGAAAACTCAGTAACAGTATTCCATATCGATTCAGACGAGGTCAAGGGTCGTGTCATCGGTCGTGAAGGTCGTAACATCCGTGCTCTTGAGGCTGCAACAGGAGTTGAAATCGTTGTTGACGATACACCAGAAGCAATCGTAATCAGCGCATTCGACCCAGTTCGCCGTGAGATTTGTCGTCTTGCTCTCCACCAGTTGGTAGCAGACGGACGTATCCACCCTGCACGTATCGAGGAAGTAGTTGCAAAAGTAAAGAAGCAGGTTGAGGAAGAAATCATTGAAACAGGTAAACGTACTACAATCGACCTTGGTGTTCATGGTCTCCACCCAGAGCTTATCCGCATCGTAGGTAAGATGAAGTACCGTTCATCATACGGTCAGAACCTTCTCCAGCACGCACGTGAGACAGCTAACCTCTGTGCTGTCATGGCAGCAGAACTTGGCCTCAACCCTAAGAAGGCACGTCGTGCAGGACTTCTCCACGATATCGGTAAGGTTCCAGACGAGCAGCTTGAAATTCCACACGCACTCTATGGTGCTCAGATTGCAGAGAAGTATAAGGAGAAACCAGATATCTGTAACGCCATCGGTGCTCACCACGACGAAATGGAGATGACATCACTCCTTGCTCCAATCGTACAGATTTGTGATGCTATTAGTGGCGCACGTCCAGGTGCACGTCGTGAAATCGTTGAAGCTTACATCAAACGTCTCAACGACCTTGAGAACCTCGCAAGCAGTTACCCAGGCGTAACAAAGACTTACGCTATTCAGGCTGGTCGTGAACTTCGTGTCATCGTTGGTGCAGACAAGATTTCAGATAAGGAAATCGATACTCTCAGCGCAGACATCGCAAAGAAGATTCAGGACGAGATGACTTATCCGGGACAGGTTAAGATTACGGTAATCCGTGAGACTCGTGCCGTTGCTTTCGCTAAGTAATAACGCACGATGAAGTTATTGATAACATCGCTACTCATAGCAACATCAATAAATACCTTTGCCCAGAGTCTGGGCAAAGGTATTACTTATTCTACGGAGCTAAGCACTACCGCAAGCTCTGGAGACTATGCTCCTTTTTGGCTTACAGCCAACCATTATGGCCTTTCAAGCATAGAGAATAACTCTGCCTACCTACGAGGAGGACTCTTCCGTAGCACGGACACAGATTCACTACGCAAATGGAAGCTCGGCTATGGGGCAGATGTAGCTATAACCAGCAATCATACTTCAAAACTCATCATCCAGCAGCTCTATGGCGAGGTTACATATAATAAAGGTGTACTCACAGTAGGCGCAAAGCAAATGCCGCTCATGTTCAAGAGCGAGGAGCTGTCCACTGGTGACATGACATACAGCATCAACGCACGTCCTATACCACAGATACGACTTGCACTTAATGACTACTGGAATCTACCACTCACCGATGGATGGTTCGCATTCAAGGGTCACATTGCCTACGGATGGTTCACAGATGGAGGATGGCAGAAAGACTACACAGCAGGAACAAATCTTCCACATAGCAACAATGTCCTTTTTCATAGCAAGTCGGGATACATACGTATAGGTAAGGAAAACATTCTTCCCGTAACCCTCACAGCAGGAGTACATTTCTGTGCACAGTTCGGTGGTGAAGCATGGAACATGGGTAAACGACTTGACGACACAAGCGACTATGTCGGTGACTATGCAAAGATGAACAATGGTCCGAGTGCTTACTGGCACGCTTTCTTCCCTGGAGGAAGAGACGTTTCTGACGGAGGCTTCGACAATGCAGAAGGTAATCAGCTTGGCAGCTATCAGGCATGCATCGAGTACAAGAGTAAGGAATGGGCAGCAAAACTATATGCAGAACATTACTTTGACGACCACTCACAGATGTTCTTTCAATACGACTGGAAGGATTTCTTGTGGGGGCTTGAAGTCACACTTCCACACAATCCTGTTGCCACAAGTATCGTACTTGAGCACATAGGGACAGAAGACCAAAGCGGATGTGTCTATCACGACCACACCGTCAACCTTCCAACACAGTTGAGCGGAACAGACAATTATTACAACCATAGTATATATGGAGGATGGCAACATTGGGGACAAGGCATCGGTAATCCGACAATCATCTCCCCGATATACAACCATGACCACCGCATCTTCTTCTATAACAACCGCATTCGTGCATACCACATCGGAGTGAGTGGAGACCCGACACCCGACATACACTATCGCGTACTCTACACCCACACACGCTCACGTGGAACATACGCAACTCCGAACATCGACCCGCTTACTGCACGCTCTATACTTGCAGAAGCCACCTACACTCCACACCGTCTTGACGGATGGAGCATAACAGGAGCATACGCCACCACACGTGGAACGCTTCTCGGTACGAGCGACGGCGGCCAGATAACCATCCGAAAGAAAGGAATACTAACAAAATGAACAAGAAAACAAGACTTCTAACACTCATTGCCATTGTCCTGTGTCTGACCTCATGCGAGGACAAGCACAATCATCTTGGAGACCTTAACGGCAACTGGCAACTTACATCATGGACACAGAATGATGACGGCACGCTCCGTGCCGACAAGACGAGTGGCATATACTACTCCATCAGCATCGAACTGTTGAAAATATGGAGTACAGGAACACAGTCAAAGTATTACATCACCACGTTCCGCCACACATCAGACAGTCTCATCCTCACCCGTGCATACGCTTCGCCCTTCGATTCGATAGTGGAGATGAAAGACCTCTCTGCCTACGGAGTTCCGCTTGACGGTGCCTTCCGCATCACGACTCTTGACAACAAGCATCTAACACTTACAAGCAAAGAAGCATGCCTCGAATTCAGGAAAAACTGAACGAGTTACAAGATGTGAATTATAAGCTATGTGCCACAGCATCCTTTGCATCATCAGCATAGGAAAACAAAAAAGTGCAACCCCAGCACAATAAAACAACCACTCCATACGTTAATACGATTAAAAGGATTATAATGTCATTACCAAATCAGGAAACTATATATATTATCACAGCATTTTGCGCAAGTCTCATATTCTCAGTTATTGGGACACCATTTATCATTGCAATGTGCAAGAAGAAAGGACTCTACGACATGCCAGATGCACGTAAAGTCCACAAATTCGCCATTCCTCGCCTTGGAGGTACACTTTTCATGCCATCAATGTGTATAGGAATGGTTGCAGCTCTTACTGTACTCCACGGAGGTTTCAGTCATGAATTTACAGTCGCCATCTCCACGACAGCCATGGCAGCAGGAGGTCTAACAATCTACCTCATCGGAATACTTGACGACCTCAAAGGCATGAAAGCAACTCACAAGTTTGTCGTGCAGTTTATAGTTGCATCATTATTTCCACTCTGTAATCTCATGATAAATGACCTCCACGGTATATTCGGAATTCACATGATTCCATGCGTCGTGGCTTATCCACTCACGGTATTTGTCATACTTCTCATCGTCAATGCCATGAACCTCATAGACGGTATTGACGGACTCGCATCAGGACTATCCATACTCATCCTATGGGCATTCACATTCCTGTATTCCGCACTCGGTTCACCGATATTCACGATATTACCAGTCAGCCTTGCAGGAGCAGTAACAGGATTCTTCCTTTTCAACTACTTCGGCAAGATAAATGGGCATAAGATATTCATGGGCGACTCTGGCAGTCTGTTCCTCGGCTACATCATATCCTACCTCGCCATCAAGTACCAGATGTCCAACTGGGACGTATTCGAATATCGCGAGAATTCATTCCTCATCTCATTTTCGCTTGTGATGCTCCCATGCTTCGACGTCATACGTGTAGCCATCGGCAGAAAGCTCCGTGGCAAACAGATGTTCGACCCAGACAAGACACATATCCACCATCTCATAATGGCAACAGGACTAAGTATGCACCAGACATTGCTTGTCATCATCTGCACATTCATAGCCTTCTGCATCATCAACTATGGTCTCTTCATCTTCGGAGTAGGAATTACATACATCATCATCATAGATATCATCTCATACCTTCTTCTCACGTACTTTACCGTAACAATGAAAGAACAACTATAAAAGCAGTTGTATGTTATGATATATTAGAGAACTTACAGGCTTACCTTCTGGTATGCCAGTCGTTCGTCCCCAGACAGCAAATATATTATTCCGCAGTAAGTGAAACCATGCTTCAGCAGGTTGTGCTGCATGATAGTATTGTCACGATGGGTGTCAACGCGTAAGTTCGTATCAATGGCATAGCAAAAGTCTATGATGTCACGGAAGATATTGTGCACATCAGGATAACTCGCAATACGATGAATGACGTGGTACGGAAGGATGTCGTCCGTCCACTCGCCCTGATATATCTTGGCGTATGTAGGGTCAGGCGAAGGGATGAATGCAAAGTAGCCAACAATCTTTGTATCATCCACTACCACATAACCTACTTCATGCTCTATGTCGGACAATATAACAGACTCCGACGGATAGCCATCTACCCATTGATGCATATTGCCTGACGAACGCATTATGCCCTTGGCTGCCTCTATCACATGCATGATGTCAGCCACTTCTGAACTTATTGCCTTACGTATTATTCTATTCATGATTCACGACGATGTCTTATCCAGTTCTTTACTCTGTTATATCCATCCACTCCAAGGATGGTAAGTCCACCATATTGGAAAGTTTTTGCAAGACCGAAAAACACGACCCAAAGTATTCCCTTAGTGGCTACGCTAATAGGAAGAAATGCCTGCGCAAACGACAATATATAGAATGGTATGCAACAAAGCAGCACCACCACTCCAGTACGGAACGAGAGTCCCCTTAACCATGCAACAATATTTTTCATCATGCGATTTTATTCATTATTCTTCACTGTCTCTGCCTTCCATGTCATCTTGATATGCTTGATACCGTCAAGCATAAAGGTGTCAGATGTCTGTATGAACCCAACCTTCTCATAAAACTCACGTGCATACTCCTGTGCCTCTATGTCTATGAGACGAGCATGAAAATGTGCCTTTGCAGCCTCAATACCAGCAAGCATAATCTGCTTTCCATAACCCTTGCCACGCTCAGTTGTTATCACACGACCGATAGACACTTGATTCATGTGAGTTCCAGCAGGGCACACACGACAAAGAGCAACAACCTTATCTTCTACTGTAAGCCAGAGGTGTATAGCCTGCTGGTCGTCATAGTCGAGGTCCTGATAAGGACAGTTCTGCTCCACGACGAACACCTCCGCACGTATGCGCAGCAGTTCATATAGCTCATCTTTCGTAAGCTCAAAGAATGTTTTCTTGTGAAGAACCAGATTTGATTTCATCTTTTGTATTTGTGTAGATTAATGTTGCTGCAAAGTTAGTAATTTTCTTTAATTTACGGAATTATCATTTCTGAAAAATCATCAACGGGCATCAATCGATTAAAAGCTGAGGACCTACGCCTCACGGGATGTGTCAAAAAAATCCACGCTCCGTCAACAAAAAGTTGACGCTGCGTCAGATTTTAATTGACGGAGCGTGGACTATTTTTTCGATGTCTCGGAAAAGTAATTTCAAGGTTGAGAACTTTGTCTTCAAAGTTGCGCAACAGTTGACGAAAAGTTGAGAACTTTGACATCAAAGTTCTCAACTTTGGGTATGAAGTTGCGCAAGCACTTTTTTACACCTTCTTACCATATTACGTTTACATGATTCCCAAATGCGTTAAACGCACATGTCCGAACGGTGTACGACCAGTATTCAAGCAATATTTGGACAAGAAAAAAAGAGAGACAATGCCTCGTGACATTGCCTCCCCATATTAAATATTGATGAAGATTATTCCTTTGACACTTCTTCTATCTTGATGAACTGACCTACAATCTGATTAGCACCTTTGTATGAATTCTTGTAAGCAAGGATAGTAATCTTGTCACCTTCCTTAACGCCTGTTGCAGCAAAGTTCTTAGTCTTACCATTAAGAGCATCAGCTACGCCATAAACATAAATCTCACCTGTTTCGTCCTTGAGACCAAAGTTTCCGAAAGTTTGAAGATCCCACTTGACGTTCTCACCTTCCATGTGGAATACAGTTCCTGTTACAAGATAGTAAACAGTCTTGTTATCTTCGAGAGTATGAAGTTCTGCAATTGTCTTAACCTCATGTTCGATCTTCTCAACAACTACGGCATTCTTCATTTGAGGAGCATTATTAAAAGAAGCCTTTACGCTCTGGAGAACGACCTCATCACCTACCTTGTAGTTGTCAGCGTTCCAATCAGCAATACCATATACATAAACTTCGCCAGTTCCATCATTGATGTAGAGGTTGCCATACTTAGTGTTTGCAATCTTTGTGATGACACCACGAACCTTGTACTGTGTAAGACCGTCAGCCTGTGCATTGAACTCCTTACAATTTGCAGTAACAATTCCACCCTTCTGGCTGATTTCTGCCTTTGAGCTGTAAACTATACCCTTGTCGTCTGTAGTGTTGAACTCAACAGTAAAGGCACGGTCACCACCTTCGTTCTTGGCTACGTTGAATGTATAAACGCTCTGTGTTCCCTTTGTTGAGATTGAACGTACAGAGAGGATTGATTCATTGGCAGCAGATGCAGTATAGTCAACGCCGTTGCCCTTGCAAGTGAGGAATACAGTTACCTTACCACCATCAGCAGGTACAACGTCAGACTTCTCGTCGTTTACATATACAGAATCAACCTTTACGAGTGACTTGATGCGTTCCAAAACACTTACGTTTACCATCTCCATTATTTTTCCGGAGGCTGATTCGTAGATTTTGGCAGGTCCTTCAACCATTACAATATCACCAACCTCGATGCCAAGACTCTTGAAGTTCTTTGTACCACCAGATGCATCAAGTGTACCATAGATGTAAAGGTCGCCAGTACCATCATTGATGTACCAGTTACCATACTCTGTATTAGCAATGCTTGTACATATACCCTTGACACGTACAGTCTTTCCTGCACCATTAGCATTTACGTCTGCACAAGTAGAGATTGGAAGTTCAACCTTGCCGTATGACTGCATTACCTTAATAAGCTGTGAGTCACCAGCACACATGAGCTTGAGTGTTGCCTCACGAGTTGAAGGTGTTGCCTCAGCAGAGAACTTGATAGAGTCATTCGTTGCATTGATTGTTGTCTTGAGCCATGCTGGAACGTCCTTGAGTGTCCATTCAGACTTTGCATCAACAGCAATAGATGCTTCACCACCCTCAACTGGGAGAGAAACGATAGACTGCGAAACACGGACAGAATCGAGGTATGTAGCCTCATCTTCCTTACAGCCTGTGAGTATTGTAAGTCCAGCCAAGAGTGCTGGGATTATATTTCTAAGTTTCATAATTTGTCTCTACTAAGTTGTTTAATTAAACATATACTTAATACCGATAGAAGCATACCAGCACTGACCGATAGTATGGCTTGGCACGAATGTCTTCACGCTACCATTTATTGATTCAGGAGTAGAATAAGTAGCGAAGCCATCCTTATCCATTGTTTCAAACTTGAGGATGCGCGCCTCTGTTCCAATCTGTGGGTTGAGGTACTTCTGTACACCCCAGCTTGAGTTGAAGAAGTTCATCACGTTCTTCATGTCGAAACTCAACTGGAGAGTGTTCTTAACCTTACCTGTCTGGAGAACGAAGTCGTGCTTGTAGCTGAAGTCAACACGGTGTACCCATGGAGAGTAAACGCTGTATGCCTCAGCATATTCACCCTGATGAGATGAGAGATAGTCGTTGTTATGAACGTAAGCCATGAAACGTTCCTCGTTGTTTGTTACACGCTTGCCATCCTCGTATTTCTCATAGAAGCGGAACTGCTTGTTTGCAACCTCCTCATCAGTTGGGATGTAGAGAGCGTCATAGTTGTAACCGTCGCCGTTCATATCGTTAACCAACATGTAAGAGTAGTTGTAACCACCTCTCCAGCCTTCATAGATGAAGCTATAGTGGTTGTTGCTCTTGTCATGGAGTGTAAGAGATGCGATAAGACGGTCAGGAGTTGTGTTGATAGCGTTGTGAAGCTTGATGTTGTTAGGACCTTCAACTGTAGGAACGTATGTGAATGCTGACTCAGCATTTGAACCTGGCATACTTGTGATTTCCTTGTAGCCCTGACGAGTATATGCTGCCATGAATGACATCCAATCGAATGGACGACCTGTTACTGTGATGTTAGCTGACCATCCGTAACCCTTACCTGTGTTAGTAAGAACGAATGCGCTTGTCTTGCCACCACGGAAATTCTCAGGATATACAGGACGGTTGTCAGCACCATTGAGACGAGTGAAACCACCTACCTCTGGGATACTGAGGTCAGAGATGCAAGCTGCATTGACTGTCTTGTTGAAGATTCCTTCTACAGATACTGTGAGTGGGAATGAAACAGGGAGGTTGTAGTCAACACCGAGAGTTGTCTTCCATACCTGTGGCATCTTGAAGTCACGGTCAACTGTGTTGATAGTTGATTGCGTTGTACCTTGCTCTGGAGTGATAGTTGCAGGGAACTTCTGGAAGCTACCATCTGGAAGCTGCTTACTCAGGTTATCTGTGCTTGTAATCTTGTCCTTCAAGGCATCCTTGTCTGCGATAAGACCACCTGCAAACTGGTTCATGTCTGCATTTTTCTTGTTGAGTACAGCAGAGCTCTGAATCATACCGCTGTTCTGTGGCATGTTAGTGAAGAACACGAGTGGAGAGTGACCTGCGAAGAGACCTGTACCTCCACGAACCTTAAGGCTGTGGTCACCGAATACGTCCCAAGAGAATCCAACACGTGGAGAAACTGTGATGGCGTTGTATGGCCACTTACCTGTATCGAGATGCTGTCCGTTGTAGTCAAGTGCAAGGATAGCATTGTTTGTCATGAGGTCACAGTTGTTGAAGAATGTACCGTCAAGACGGAGACCGAGAGTAAGCTTGAGCTTGTCGTTTACGTTCCAGTCATCCTGGAGGTAGATGCCACCTTTATTAAAACGTACTCGTGATGCTGGACTTGACTCACCATTGTAACCGTATGTAAGAGCAACGATTTCTGGAGCAGCACCAGCGATGAAGTCATCAACGCTTGCATAGCGGTAGTAACCTGTACCATTACGCATGTACTGGTTGTCTGCCATCTGGTACTCGTAAGTGAGACCTCCAGTGAGCTTGTGAGCGTCGAGGTAGTATGTAACCTCATCCTTGATGTTCACTACGTCGTTGTGAACTGCATTATGATAAGTGAAAAGCTCGTAGCCGAGAGAAATGTAGTTTGCTGTATTGCCAGTTCCGTCAAGGATATCAACGAATGGGAATTCGCTTGAATCAGTATATCGAACATCTGCGATATTAGAATAAGTAGCGAGGAACTGGTTAGAGAGTTTGTCGTTTATACGGCTGTTGAGGTCAACAGACCAAGTATAAACCTTGTTATCCATAGCATACATAGAGTTAGCATAAGACATCGCCTTCACACCCATACGGTCATAGGCCGAACGTGTACCACCGTCCATAGATGTACGGTTTGGAGCATTCCAAGCACGGTTCTTAGTGAAGTTGTAACGAACAGCAAGTTTGTGCATATCGTTGATGTTCCAGTCAATACGACCAAGGAACTTGTAGTTGCTCTCATCAGCAGGGAATGAAGAGAAAGAACCTGTGTCGTAACGGTATTTGTTCAACACATGATCTGAAACCCTCTGAAGGTCTTCCTCTGTTGCATGTGAGATATAATCTTCTGCATTTTCCTTTCCATCCTTAGATGCTCTCCAACGGTTAACGACTGTAGGAATCTTAGACATTTCACCGTTTACAAAGAAGAACAACTTATTCTTGATTATAGGACCGCCGAAAGTGAAGCCGTATGTTGTCTTACGGTCCTTCTCACGTGCACCTGTGATAGCCTCGCCATCAACAGCGTCACCACGCATCTGTTCGTTCTTGTGATAAACGAAGGCAGAACCCTTGAATGTGTTAGTACCTGACTTAGTGATTGCGTTTACGCCACCACCGATGAAGTTTGTCTGGCGAACGTCGAATGGAGAGATAACAACCTGAAGTTCCTCAATAGCATCGATTGAGATAGGACTTCCACCACCAGGGAGGTTAGATGAGAGACCAAAGTTGTTGTTGAAACTTGCACCATCAACCGTGAAGTTGGCAGTACGTCCGTCAGCACCTGCAAAGGTCATACCGTTTCCGCCATAAGGAGAGAGACGAGTGATGTCCGTAATGCTACGGTTGACAGTTGGAGTTGCGAGAATCTGTGCATTTGAGATGTTGGTTGAAGCACCAGTCTTCTCGTAAGCGAACTTGCTGGCAGAACCAGTCACGATGACATTGCTGAGCTGTTTAGTATCCTCTGCCATAGAAGTGTTGAGACGATAAGTCTCACCCAACTGGAGAGTGATGTCCTTAACCACCTTGGTCTTGAAACCAATGTAGTTAATCTGTACCTCGTAAGGACCACCCACACGCATACCGTTGATGGTGAACTGTCCCTTTGAGTTAGTAACTGCCTTGTAATGTGTGCCCGAAGGAGTGTGAGTCGCCTCGACAATAGCACCAATTACGTCATCTTTGCCATCGGTAACCTTACCGCTCATACCTGAGGTTGTCACCTGTGCCATTACTGTTGTTACGCACAACAATAAGAAAGCAGCAAAAAGAGAAATTCTTTTCTGCATAATCTTCTTTTGGAATAAAGGTTATATAAAAATGTTTGAAAAAATGTTGTTTTTTATCCTTGTCATACGAGTTCCACAAAGCCTTACGACATTCATGTTCACGTATCACGAGTTCGTTGATGTAGTTATTACGTTCTTATTCCCATATTGAGGTCATAACCTTTTTTACCTCTTGCGCCTCCAGACATCCATTATGCTTTATCAACGATACAAGAATCAGCTCTTGTACTATAGATAAAGACTCACGGAGGCTCTTAAAATTGTAAATCCCAAATGCGATGCAAAGGTACAAAGAAGAAAGTTAATATTTGTTATATAGTGTAAAAAATATTGAATCGAATGCAATAATTTCGATTTTATATCTGTTTTTATGACTTTCTATCTAATAAGAAATCAAAAGCGTGCCATTTATTACCCTATCACTATCGTTTTATATATAACAATGCACATTTTTCGCAATTATTTTCCATCTGAATCTTTATAGTTTTCTTCAAAAAATTAAAAATAATTAAAAAACATGAAAAATATTCCAATTATCCTTTGTCATCTCGCATAAAAGCCCTACATTTGCAACGTGTTTTTCATAGTATTAGATTTAAGGTTAACAAAAGGGTGGGACACGGCGGTGTCCCTTTTTTATTTTAAACATTTTGGTTCTACAAAAAAGAGTGTGGGTGATGATTTTTCTCTACCACGAACCTTTAGCTCGGCGTAGCCAATTACACGAATGAACACGAACTTTCAAATCCTCTTGTTTCATTACACTAAGACAACATGTGTTGTCAACGAATAA
>JAFYAT010000090.1 GCA_017540585.1 Bacteroidaceae bacterium
GTCCGAAAAAATGTGTACTTTTGCCCATGGTTATGTTTGTTTTCTTGTCAACTACAAAGATAACTAAAAAGGGCTGACACCAATACAAAGTGCCAGCCCTAATTTTTTGATGGAGCTTTAATGTTTAGCGGACAGTAATATAATTAAATGAAAAAAAGTTGTTGTTGATTATCGACTCTTCGGAACAGAATGAAAGATTTGGTAAGAAACATAAGAATCACATACTTTTGCAGCAGAAATTTCTTGTCGGAAGTTTCTGCTGCATTCTTTTTTTTGATGCATGAGGAAACATGGCTGAGCACGGCTCCGATAATGCTATAAGAATGGATACGGATTACGTGTTCGACGATGAACACTTCACGTTCACGGAGATGGCGGACGTCGCAAGGGTGAAGCATAACCCTAAGGTGTTCGAGGGCAGGTACATCTCTCTCACCCTCAGGGATGACGGCACGCTGCGTCCTAACTTCAAGATGCTCGCCACACTCGCAAGTGACTTCTCTTTAGAGAAATACACACGGCGCGTATATGAGGAACTTCACATGGCTCTACGCATGAACATGAACGTAAGACCATAGGATAGTGCGGTGTACAGTATACAGTTATACAGTTATTTTTTTGAGGTATATGTTTTCTCATTTTACTTTTCGGATACGATATCTCTATATATAACTTATTAGTATATAATAATATAAATAATATATAAATATATACAAAAAGAAGAAAAGGGTAAAATGATACCCTTCCGAAAAAACTGTATAACTGTATACTGTACACGAATGAATAAATATTTTTCACTAAAAAGCAAATAATCAATGAAATACGATATTACAAAGTCGTCAGCACCTAAGATGCCGACGCTCAGAAAGGGTACGGAATGCCTACAGTTGATACTCTCACAGGTGTCTCCCGACATGCATGAGGCCGTCGTTCCGATGCTTTTCCCTGCCCTTGCCGCTCATGTGAGCGAAACGGAGTTCATGTATCCTGACAACACTTGGAAGGAAATGTGCGGTATGTTGGCTCATCTCATCGGTGAGTCGGGCATGGGCAAGGGTCAGCTGACTGGATGCGTGGAGGCTGTCTGTCACGACTTTTGCACTCACGATGAGGAGGAGCTCAGGAAACTCATGGAGTGGCAGAGGATGATTAAGACCAATTGAATTAGAGAGAAAGATGAGACTAAGTACTGACGCAGTAGGGAGGTCCAGAGGGAAAGTAAACACAAAAAAAATAGGAAGTACTTTCACAAGCACTTCCTACGAATACCTTTAATCTATATTTATAACCCTTAACTAACTATCCTGAAAAACAAAACCCTTAATTATTAAACCCCTTATGTTTACCTGAATATCTATTTATTCATTTTTGATATTGCAAAGGTACGGACTTTTTAGATAACTACCAAATTTTTTTAGAACTTTATATCTCATTTTTAAACAATCTACCTTTCATTCTTTGACAAGAAACAATAAATTCACCCGAAAAATTACATTTTGAACGCAAAAAAAACACATTTTACCAATCTAAATTTTTACTCACAAAGCAAATCTTAAATTCTTTTCCACAATTAAAAGTATATAATTCAATGAATTGTACAAAAATGGTACAGTCAAACAGAATTTTGATGCATCAATTTATGAAAATTCTGCTGACTGTACCCAAAAAATTCTCACTTTAATATCTTTATTCGCTCTCAAAAAGATTAAAAACATCATTCAAGAGCCCTTTTTTCTACATGTACTTATGCTGTTTTCTTTGTTTTTTATTGACAGTATGGCGGGAAGAAACGTAATTTTTTTCAACAATACTTGAAGATTACTCTATCTTTTCTATGAAATTTCATTCAAAAAAGAACGGATAGCCACCTTTGCTGCATTACTCGTGTTCTCTTCTCGTCCCTTATCTTCAGACAGCTTCAACGAATGGACTTCCTTTTCACTCCCCCATCCTATCCAGATAGTGCCAGAAGGAATCGTCCCCGTTCCTCCACCAGCATATCCCGTGGAAGCAAGAGCATAATCAGAGCCGAAAAAACGGCACGCACCCTTCACCATCTGCTCCACAACCTCACGACTCACGACATCATGCTCGGCTATCATCTCGGCACTCACACCAAGGTGCGCAATTTTTACCTCATCTTGATATGCTACCAGTCCCCCAAGAAAATAGTCAGACGCTCCACTCACACTCGTGAGTGTGGAAGCAATTCTTCCGCTCGTACAGCTCTCAGCCGTTGCAACGGTCTTGCCCTGTTCCATCATCAGCTTGCGAAGTCTCTCCGCCAACTCATTATCTTCTTTGTCTGAGTACATTGTGAGTTTTTAAGTTTATAAGTTTTTAAGTTTATAAGTTTATAAGTTTATGAGTTTATGAGTAAAATATTTTTTTCTCTTTTCATTTTTCACTTTTCACTCTCTTACACGTGCTCCTTGATTCGTACCTTTACCTCCTTGCCCAACTTGTCCTTGAGCTCGATAGCAATCGAGTCAAAAAGACTCTGGAATGTCTCGTATGTTGCCATCGTAGGAATGTAAAGCAAATATTCAGACTCACGCTTGGCAAGTGTGAATGCCTCTACAACAATTTTGCGACTTGAGTCAGCTTTCAACTCTGCCACATATTCTTTGAGGATGTCCAACTCATTGTCCGTGAACTCAACCTTTGAGTTGTCAACAATCGTGAGAAGTTCTCTATCTGTCGCTCTACCATCTTTTGCTGACATAGAATCTTCTCCATCTGTCGCCTGAGAATAAGTTTTTCCATCGGATTGAATGTTCTCATTCTGTCGCTCAAAATCCTCACGGAATAAGTTATTCTCTTTACTTTCAGCAAGAAAGTCGGTCAACACTCTATTGGCATACGAACGACGATCGCGTATCTTGGAATGATTGTTCGCAAAATATCGCTCGAGTTCCTTGAGCTTATCCTTAAAATAAGGATAATCATCTGGCTTCATATTGTTGATGAGCTTACGTATCTGTGCTGTTGTCTGATCAAATTTCTCAGAAAGACATTTCTCAATCTCCTGACGTTCAAGAAACTCGCCCTTCTTCTTCTCAAAGTCCTCACCAATCTGACTGAGGTGAATTGTGAAATTCAGCTGGTCTGGTGCCTTTGCACGTCCTGAGCCTTTATACACTGGTTCATACTCAAACCAGTACTCAGCCTGTCCCATGTCGGCCATCTCACGAAGCTTTTCGACCGACGGATCGAGAACTCTCTTACGGAAATCATAGAACTTAGGATACTGAATCTTTTCAGGGTCTGTATCCTCAAAACCAATCTGCTGACGGAACTTCCAATAGTTGATTTCCAAATGTCCAATGTTCTTGAAATTAGCAAAATACATATAAAGACGCTTTGGGAACTTCTCAGAAATATTCATAGCTGTCGCCTCAAGGAAAGTATGAATTTGTCCCTGGAAAAGCGTCTCAGCCACATTTCTGCGAAGCTTCAACTTAACTTGCGGATTGTGCTTCTCATACTTGTAGCCAATCACCTGATTGTTCTCATCGAGGATTACATCTTCCTTCTTCACGATGATAGAGAACAACTTAGCACGCTCCAATTCCTCTGGCTCACCATCAGGATTAGGCACAGGAATCCATACATCAATATCACTTATGTTGCACACGGCATTAAAGGCACGCTGATAGTTCTGTGGCTCCACACCCAATTCCTTCATGTGAATATTGAAAGTCATGGAGTCGTCCTCATCACGGAACAATGAGGCATCATTCGTCTCAAAAAGAGACAATTGACGCGCACCACTCACATAATCCTCACGCATGTCTGCAAGAGAATTCTTCAACTTGCGAAGAACTGATATGATTACATTCTGCTGAAAAGCAGTCGCATCATATCCCGACTTTATCAACTTCCATGGCTGATATAGCAGGTTCTCCTTCGACACAACGATAGGTTTTGCCTTCTCCTTACCGTTTTTTGGCTTCTTTTCACTTTCCATAATTATATTCGAAAGACAAAATGAGAACTTTTTAACGTCTAAAGAGCGATAATCTCTCAGATAAGTTCTCAATCTGTCGGTTTTGACTTCTCAATCTGTCGGTTTTACCTCAAAAAGTTATCAATCTGTCCCTAATGAGTTATCAATCTGTTTCCAATAAGTTCTACATCTGTCGCCATAATATTCTCAATCTGTCGCTCTAAATGTACATCTTATTCAGATTATCAAATATTTACGCATCGACATATATATAATACATTTAAAAAATAAAAAATATAGTCGAATCGAAAGCCTAAAAATTATTTGAATCTTCTTTTTAGATTGGATGATAATACAATATATATAGAACGTAGGAGTTATCAATCTGTCGATTTTCTGCTCCTGTCTTTATTTCTGCGACAAATATATAACTTTTATTTCTAACTATATCGAATTTTTACGAAAAATTTAGATAAAATCTTTATTTTTTGGTGGACAAGCTTAGAACTCCATAATTTTCCTTTATTTTGAGCGACATTTTGAGAGCATTATTATATCGAGTATAAATCAATTACTTATTTGTTTTAGCTTTATCATTCTTTTATTTTGGGAGACAAATGGATAACTTTTCTGCCTGTTCACAGGCGACAAAATGATAACTTCTGTACCTGGGAGACAGATTGAGAAGTTTATTTATAAAAAGTTATCAATCTGTCGTACGAAAGCTTGTTTTTTATGTATTACTGCCTTTATCCGCCTCTTAGTTTGCCTATATATACTCCTATTTCTCGTTTATAATATATTAAATCCTCACGTTGAGCGACAGATTGATAACTTTTTGTACATTTATAATGTGTGCATTATTATATTATTTGTTCATATGCAATTAAAAAGTTATCAATCTGTCGTTTTATATTATAGAGTGGTATTTGTTTAACCTATTTACAGATGACAGATTGATAAGTATTATAGAAGTTATCAATCTGTCGATTTTCTTTCTTTGTTTTCTTAAACTGTGTTCTCAGATGTTCATTATACTTACATTTAGTATATTTTTGTGGATAAATAGGTAAATTCTTAACCAAATGTTGTTGTGTTTATGTTTTTATTCGTATTTTTGTTTTCGATTAATTTTTATATGGTTGTCTCATATTTTTTTTGAATTCGACTATGTATTTTTTTTAGATGGGATTCAGGTAACATTTTTCAACGGTTTATTTATATTTTCGGTCACTTTTATATGTTTTTGAGGAATTTATTTTGTTGTTTATTATTCTTTATATTTGACGGATTCGTATATGCAGATTCTAATGATATTATAGAATCTGGTTATCATCTTGATACGATTGATTTGTCATCAGAGTATCTATGTTTATCTGTTGACAGCATTTCTGCTTTATCTTCTCTTGATTCGTCGCTTGTAATTGTGGATGACTCATTATATAATGTAGAACTCCCGAAGAAGTTGAAATGGATGGACACAAAACTTTTTTATGTCACTCATATTCCATTGTCTTTAATTTCGCTTGGAATCATTGAAAAACAATTTGATAAGAAGACACGTCAGTTGCGTAATGATTTCATGCCAAGTTTTCATGACGAAACGGACAACTATCTTCAGTTAGCTCCTGTTGTTGTTCTTTATGGTATGAAGGCTGCTGGAGTGAAGAGTCGTAGCAGCTGGAGTCGTATGATTGTGTCTCATGCTGCCACGGTTGCCTTTATGTTTCCGTTGACACGTAGTCTTAAGTCTATTTTCAAGGTGCAACGTCCAGACAGCTCAAAACCAAATAGTTTCCCTTCAGGTCACACAACAACAGCCTTCATGACAGCAACTATGCTTCATAAAGAGTATGGCTATCTAAGTCCTTGGGTTACTGTAGGCTCGTATTCTTGTGCCACGGCTACAGGTTTGATGCGAATGGCAAATAATCGCCATTGGTATAGTGACGTTCTTTGTGGTGCAGGATTAGGTATGCTTACAACAGAGTTTGGATATTGGATTGGTGATTTATTATTTAAGGATAAAGGTTTGAATGTGTCTGACCATCGTCATAATAAGTTTAGCAAGTATGATCATCCTTCTTTTTTGAGTATCTGTAATGGTGTCAATATACCTTTCAACGACCATTTTTATGATAAGTCTGGTGATATATTCTCCCCTACTGCCGGTCAGTCTTTCGGTTTAGAAGGAGCATATTATTTTTCTCCTTATATAGGTTTGGGAGCAAAGTGTTGTGCGACAAATATAGACTTGGCTGACGATTATGATACGACTTGTGATAATCATGTGATTCGTTATTGTCAGGTTATGAGTGGGGTTTATGGCAATCTTCCTGTAACAGATCGTACATCTTTTTGTTCAAAACTCCTTCTTGGTCATGCTCATTTCAAGGGGCTGGAATGTGAGAATTGTGATATTGATGCTTTCTCCGTTATTTGTGCTAACACAGAACTTGGATTGACTTATAAACTTGACACTCATTTTGGTACACGTTTCTCTTTGAATTATAATATCCTCAAGTCTGATAATGTTTTGACAGAAAAGTTTATTCACACGCTTTCTATAGGTGGAAACATTATCTTCCATTTTTAGAAGATTAGAATTTTACGAGTATCTTTTATTTTTATATCTGTTTATAAATATAGGTTTATAGATTTGTATGTTTGTTTATACGTGCCAAATCTATAAACCTTTTTCTTTTTTATTGTAACTTATTATTGTTAAGTTCGTATTTTTTATTCTTTTTTTTATACCTTTACACCCAAATTATGTTTTGGGATGTCAGTTTTTTTTCATGACAATTCCTTGAATTAAATTTAATTACTAATCAACTAATTATGAATAATATTTTTAAAAGCCTGATTTGTGGAGCTTTGGCTTTTGGCTCGTATGGAGATGTCATGGCACAACAACTTGCTTTCCCTGGTGCGGAAGGTTGGGGACGATATGCTGTAGGTGGTCGTTATGGTACTGTGTATCATGTTACTAATCTTAATGATAGCGGAGCAGGCTCTCTCCGTGATGCTGTTTCCCAACCTAATCGTATTGTTGTGTTTGATGTTGCTGGTGTCATCAAGATAAATAGTCGTATGACTTTTGCCAAGAACCTCTATGTGGCAGGTCAGACAGCTCCTGGTGAGGGTATTACTGTATATGGAAATGGTGTTTCTTTCTCAAATGCCAATAACACGATTTGTCGATATATGCGTTTTCGTATGGGTGCTGGAGGTGATAATGGAAAGGATTGTGCTGCTCTTGCTGGTGGCACGAACATGATTTTTGACCATTGTTCTTTTGCTTGGGGACGTGATGAGACTTTCTCCATTAACCCTGATGGAAAGAGCGCTCTACATAGCATCACCATACAGAATTGTATCGTAGGTCAAGGACTTATGTCTCATTCAGCTGGAGGTCTTATGCAAGCTGACAGTATCACTCTTTACAGAAATTTTTATTGCGATAATTCAACCCGTAATAATAAGGTAAAGGGTCGTAATCAGTATGTCAACAATGTGGTTTATAATTGGAAAGATGGTGCTTACATCATGGGTGGCGACTCTGAAGGTGAGAGTTTCTGTAATATTGTTGGCAATCTTTTCATAAACGGTCCTGTTGGTAATGGTGATGGATTTACTGGTGGTAATGATAAGTTTCATTGCTATGTAAATGACAACTATCAGGATAAGAATAAGGATGGTAAGTTTAATCCAAGTGTGATTACATCGTTCTCTGGTGCTGATTTGATTTCTACTTCTTACAAGTACCCTACCCTACCAACTGTTCCTTCCACTTCACTCATAGAAAATCTCATTCCAACGGTAGGTGCATCTTTACCTTATCGTGATTATGTGGACTGTTATCTTGTTGATGAACTTCTTTCTTTTGGAAAAGATGGTGCGCTCATATCTAATGAGGGTTCTCTTTTCTATGGTGTACCTTCTTCTTGGACTCTTTGGAAAGGCAATACTCGCAAGGATACAGATAATGACGGTCTGCCTGATGAATGGGAGAACAACAATTGTACCAATCCAAGTGTGAATGACGCTATGAAGATTGCGTCTAATGGATACACAAATATAGAAAACTACTTAAATGGAATTGTAGAAGATAAAGTTGATTTCTTCCTTCGTAAACCTATAAATGTTGAGCTACTATCTGCCTCTACGACTTCTCTATCAATAAAATGGCGTGATTGGACGAGAGGTGAGACTGGTTTTGAAATTGAGATGAAATCAGGTAGTGGTTCGTATGAAAAAATTGCTTCTACATCTTCTGATGCTACATCTTTCGTCCTTTCAGGACTTACTCCTGCTACGGCTTATTCGGTTAGAATTCGTGCTGTAAAGGGTGATAAGTATTCAGATTATTCTGATGTGGTGACGTTCAAGACTCGTCCTGTTGAAGCTGGAATTGTTGATGTGGATACATACGTTCCTGATGTCAAATGGACGGAAAATGTGGAGAAGTGGGATTTGACAACCGCTGGTTGGGATTCGGAATCTTCCCTCTATACGGATGGTTCAAACGTCTTGTTTGACGTGAATAAGGATGCCTCTGTTGCCATTTCTGAAACAGTTTCTCCAAAGGTAATCGTTGTAAAGGGCGACAAAATGATAACTTTTAATGGTTCAGGAAAGATTTCAGGTACTACTTCTTTGAATAAGGATGGTGACGGAACATTAGCTGTTTCTACAATGAATGATTATAAAGGTGCCACAGTCCTTCATCGTGGAGTTCTTTCATTCTCAACGCTCAAGAACGGTGGAGTGGCTTCTGCAATAGGAGCAAGTGAGGAGTTTGCACAGAACTGGGTGTTTGATGGTGGTACTTATGAATATACGGGTTCTACCACTTCTACCAATCGTTCGGCTCGTGTACTCTCAGAAAGTTCTCTATCTGTCGCTCAAGCGTCATCTGTTGTCACTATGAACGGTAGTTTTGAGGGAGACGGAAACCTCATTATTGACGGAAAGGGAACGGTAAAGGTTAATACTGCCGATTTCTTCAAGTATAGTGGTTCTACCATATTAAAGGGTGGAAAGCTTCATCTCCCTACCCCAGCCATCACGAATGCTGGTATCGGTTCTTCGTCTAAGCTTGTCTTTGCTGGTGGCCATCTTGTTACGGCTGGAGAAACAGAGGGTTACGAGAATTTTACTTTCCCAATTGAGGTGAAGGAAGGTACTGTTTCTCAGTTCTCTCCTAATCGTAACTGCTACATTAAGAGCAGGATTACTGGTTCTGGTACTCTTCAGATTAACGTTCCTTATGTTCGCGAATACGTACAAGGCGAGATGGGTAACTTTACGGGTCGTCTCGTTGGCTATGCAAGTGCTTCGGGTAATCTCCTTCTCCTTAACGGAAAGAGCCTTCCAAAGGCTGTTGTGGAACTGAAGAACGGTATTCGCCTGTGTGGATGGGACACTAACGGTAATTACGTCCTTGGAGGCCTTTCTGGTGCTGCTGGAACGTGTTTGAGTGGTTCGAGCAAGAAGAATGACGGCTTTACTTGTACTTGGAATGTGGGTGGAGCAAATACTGAGGAGACTTTCCGAGGCTCAATCAATAACTGGTCATGTAGTGGAAGTGGTCATGTTGGAACAGTAAATATCATTAAGTCGGGTGATAATGTTTGGCGTCTTACTGGTACGAACGATTATAAAGGTACTACTAAGGTTCAGGCTGGTCGTCTTGTCGTAAATGGCTCTCATACTGGAACTGGTACGTTTACCGTATCTAAGGATGCTACTTTGGCTGGAACTGGTTCTATTGCTGCTCCTGTAACGCTTCTTTCTGGTGCAGAGCTTTATGCTGGTGATACTCTTGTAGTAAATAAGTCAACCCTCACCATCAAGGGTACTGTAACGTCTAATTCTGGTTCTATCGTGACTGTTCCTCTTATTTATTCTGATGCCAAGAAGCGCATCAACTCTATCACCTTTACTGGTAATGTGACTCTCACGAAGGCAGTTCTCAATCTGTCGTTCGAGGATTTGTACTCAGAGCTTGACATTCCTGTGGGAACAGAGTTTAAGTTGTTCAACTTCTCTGGCAAGGTTACTGGTTCATTTGCTACCATTCAGCCTTCTGTTCCCGGTAACGGTCGTATGTGGGACACATCTGAGCTTTACACAAAGGGTATCATCCGGGTTGTGGAAGATCCTGCTACAGGTATTCGTTCCGTTGACTCAGATAGTCGTGATGCTTCTCGTTCCTTCGATTTGAATGGTATTAGGTCAAATAATCGTAGCGGAAAGATTATTATTCGTAATAATAGAAAGATTAAGTTATAATCAGTTTACTACAAATATAGAAACATACATTTATATCCGTATATAAGTGTATGTTTCTATTTTGTTCTTTTCTAAATATTCCATTTTGCTAATATTCTAAAGAATATTAAATGGTTAGCGAATTCTTGAATATCTTATTATTCGCTTGCTTTATAATTTTATATAAATCTATTTCTATATATATATATTAGTATGAAAAGATATAAGGACATTTTCTTTGATTTTGACGATACTCTTTATGATACGCATGGTAATGCTGTTATAGCTCTTTCGGAGCTGTTTGACAAGTATAATCTCGGACAGTATTTCGATGACCCAAAGGTGTTCTACGACTCCTATTGGTACGAGAACGTTGTGCTTTGGTCACAATATGCAAAGGGTGAGATTGACCGTGATTATCTTATTGTAGAGCGTTTCCGTCGTCCCTTGTCTGTGGGAATGTGTCCTGATGGCACGCATTTCTCCCCTACTCGTGAGTTTTGCCTTGAGATAAGTGACGTTTTCCTCGATTTATCCTCTTGTAAACCTGGTGTCATTGATGGAGCTCACGAGATTGTAGAATATCTTCACGCCAAGGGTTATCGTCTTCATATCTGTTCTAATGGCTTTCATGAGGTACAATATAAGAAGCTGAAGTCATGCGGATTGTTCCCTTTCTTTGATTCTGTGATACTTTCAGAGGATGCTGGTTTCAACAAACCTCATAAAGAGTTCTTCGATTATGCCATAAAGATGTCTTCTGCTTCTGTCGATTCTACCATTATGATTGGCGATAATTTCAATACGGACATCATGGGAGCAAAGAATTATGGTATTGATACCCTCTTTTTTAATGCTCATCCAGCTGATTTTACCGCTCCTGAACCCGTTACTTTTGAGGTAAACAGGCTCTTGGATATTAAGAACATCCTTTGATTCTTTATTTAAGTGCTTATATCTCAATATTATAACATTTATATATTTATATCGTTGTGTATGTATATAAATATATAAATGTTATTTTGTATAATTGTATTACTATATATTTCTTAGAGTCTATTTGCCTATATTCGTGTGTTTCTCTATTTCTCTATTCGTTTATTTCTTCATTTATTCAAATCTTCTTTTCTCCCTTTCTTATTCTATTAGTTTCTATATATCCATGGCAATTATGTTACGCTATTCTTGTTTTCTTCTTTTATTATTATCTATTTTTCTGTAAATTTAGGTGACATCTTTTCTAAACTTGTATATTTATTGATTTGTAGATTCCTTATCTTCTACATCAATATATTTCTTCTTTTATTTGTTTCTGCATTTCTTTAATTCTTCTTTTGTATGTCTGATACTAATAGACAGCCAGTTATAGGATAGTGCTTCTTTTTCTATTTTTCTATTTCTGTTGTTTACCTATGATTTTGTGATATATTTGAAAATTTAGTGAATAATACGGTTTTCTTTGTTGTTTACTTGTTTAAGTTGTGTAAAATCAAGTGGTTAGCTTTCTGTATTTATTACTTTTGTGTTCCGCTTGCGTTTTCGTGTGCTTTATTCTGTCATGCTGAATTTTCTTCCTGTTGTCTGTTTGTGTTTGTGTAACGTATAGATAATCAGTTGTTTATTCTAACTTTGTGAGAATCGCTTATTTTTGTTATGTTTTCATTTTCTGTACAAATATACGATTCTCGTGAAATTCTGCATTCTCATTTTGCCTGTTTCTGGGTGTGAAATCTTGTTTTTGGATGTTTTTGTGTATATTTTCCGATGCTTTGGGTGATGTTATCTTCATTTTTGAGTAGGGTGGGGGTGTTTTGGGTTTTGTGTTTCTTTTTATGCGTGTTTTTATAAAAATAGGTTTTTTGTTATGTGTTTTTATGCAAATCTTAAGAGTTATCTTAATATTTTTCTGTTTTTCTTTTTTTATCTAAATATCTATTTATATATTTGCAGCAAATAAGAAATCTTAATTTCTTTACAAGTAGAAATCTATAAATATATAATTATACTTATATGGCAAATACTATTGCAATTCTTAATTTTAAGGGTGGAGTAGGTAAGACGACAACAGCCGTTAATCTTGCTGACGCTCTTCGTGGCTATGGAAAGACGTGTCTTGTGATAGATTTGGATAGCCAGTGTAGTTCGACTATTATTCTTGATTCTGAAAAAGAGGTTGAATCTACCGATACTATCTATGAATCTATGAAAGATAAAACTCTTGCTCCACTTTGTATCTTTGAACATAGCAAAGGTCTTGATTTTGTGGCAAGTGACAAGAGAATGGGTGATATTGACGAGCTTCTTGTTGGTCGTTCAAGTAAGGAGCACATTCTTGAGCGTATGATAAAGCCTGTTAAGGATGAGTACGATTATATTATTATTGACTGTCCACCTAATCGTGGTGTTATGACTATCAATGCGATGGTTGCATCTGATTCTGTTTTGATTCCAATTGACTCTAAGTTTATGTCACTTGATGGTTTGAATCAGATAACTGAGAAGATTTCTGAAGTTAAGAACGATGAGTTCCTCAATCCAAGTCTTAAAATTCTTGGTTTCTTGTTGACTCGTTACAATCAGAATCTTCGTATTGCTAAGGATGTGTATAATGCTTTGCAGTCAAAATTCCCATCTCAGATTTTCAATACAAAGATTCGTGAGAATACTAAAGTGAGTGAGGCTCCTGGTTATCGTTGTACTATTTTTGAACATGATCCTTCTTGTGCAGGTGCTGAGGATTATCTTCAGTTAGCACGTGAGATAGGGGGTATTAAACCTGGTACAAAGTGGAAATAAATTACATATTTGTATATAGGTATAAAAACACAAATCTACATTTGTAAAAATATGTATTTTGCAACGTGCAGAAAACCAATGATAATGATGCGTTTGAATCATATTTTGAATCTTTGTGTTTATCTATACATATATATATTTATAAAAGTGTAAATCTATTAAACTATAATTATATTATGGCAAAGAAGAAGGTTGTTCCTGCTGCAATTTCTGAATTGGATTCTACAGAGCAGAACATACATAATGCTGAGTCAGCAGAATTGAAGCATACTCAGGCTGAGATTACAACAAATATCCGTGACGATAAGAGTCGTGATATATATAAGAATATTAAAGTTACTCGTGATGTTGAAAAACGTATTCTTGCAATTAAGGATGCTCGAAAGGATAGGGGAGTGAAGAAGGTGACTTTTGACTCTCTTGTGTTTGAGGCAATCCTTGAGTTTATCGAGAACCATCAGTCGGAGGTAGAATAAATATAAATCTGTTCTTGTGTCGAATGGTCTTATGTTTATACAGTCTTTTTTTTGTATATGATGTGACCAGATGACCTTATCGTATTTTGAGGGGGTGAATAGGGTATCGTGAATCATTCGTTATTGCTTCGTGATTCCTTTATGTCATTTGTGGCATACTTATCGTAAAATTTGCCCCCTCAAAATAGATTTAGGTGTGTGTGTTCTGCAAATTACATAGAGAGCATACCAGCATATTTTTAATTTCATAGACTTTATGGAGTAGAACTGCAAATACAAATACGCACAAACATAAATGCAAATATATTTTTTAAGATTTGTTTATTTTAATAAATCTACAAATATATATATCTTAAAGTGGTTGAGAATTTAATTTTATAACCTAATAATATTCAATAAGAAACAGAAATGAAAATAAACAAGACATTATGCTCTGCTATTGCGGCATCAGCCATTGTAGCTGGATGTGCTTCGCAGGCAGTAGTAGAAGGTAACACTATTGGCAAGAAAGAGAATAAGTTGATGGTGGCAAACACCAACAAGTTCGGTATTGAGTCATTTGAGGACATAACGACTAACGACTACCGTCAGGCATTCATCAATGGTGTTGCAGAGCAGAAGGCTGCAATTCGTAAGATTGTTGCCAACAAGGAGAAGCCAACTTTCGAGAATACTATTGTGGCTCTTGAGAAGAGTGGTGATGCGCTTTTGCGTGCAGAGATGACCTTCTCACCACTTGAGAGCAGCAATTCCAACGACTCTACACGTGCACTCTCCAAGGAGTTGTCACCTCTCCTTTCTGCTCATGGAGATGAGATTTACATGAATTCTGAATTGTTTGAGCGTGTAAAGGCTGTATATGACGATATGTCGGCTTCTGACCTTGACAAGGAACAGAAGAAGCTCGTAGAGAAGACCTATAAGGCTTTTGAGCGTAGTGGTGCAAACCTCTCGGATGCAGACAAGGCACGTCTGAGCGAGCTCAATCTCAAGATTGACAGCCTTCAGTTGGAGTTCAGTCAGAATCTCCTTTATGAGACAAATAATACATTCGTGACTGTTGACAAGCTTTCTGACCTTGAGGGACTCTCTCAGGCAAATATTGACCGTGCAGCACAGATGGCAAAGGACAATGGTCTCGAGGGACATTGGATGTTCAACATGCAACGCTCTTCATGCAATCCTGTTCTCCAGTATTGCAAGAACCGTGAACTTCGTCGCAAGGTGTATGACGCTTATTGCAACCGTGGCAACAAGGGTGGCGAGCATGACAACAAGGACATCTGCCGCCAGCTTGTTGAGCTTCGTCTTGAGAGGGCAAAGCTCATGGGCTTCAAAAATTGTGCTTCACAGATTCTCGACACACGTATGGCTAAGACTCCAGATGCTGTTTACAATCTCCTCGACCAGATTTGGACACCAGCCGTCAAGGCAGCAAATGCTGAGCTTGACGATATCCGTAAGGAGATGCGCAAGGACGGTCTCACATGCGAGCCAGAGGGTTGGGATTACCGCTATTATTCGGAACGTGCACGTCAGGCAAAGTTTGACTTTGATGAGAATGAGGCATCAGAGTATCTTGAGATTAACAACGTGATGAAAGGCATCTTCTATGTTGCCAATAAGTTGTATGGATTGACATTCAACGAGATTACTCCAGATGTTCCTTCTTACGAGAAGACGGCTCAGGCGTGGGAGGTGAAGGATGAGAATGGTAAGCTTCTTGCCATCTTCTACAACGACTATTATCCTCGTGACGGAAAGCGTGCAGGTGCATGGTGTACCTCTTTCCGTAGCCAGTCATACGAGAAAGGTAAGCGTATTGAACCAATCGTCGTGAATGTGTGCAGCATGACTCCTGCAAGTGCAGACGCTCCTGCTCTTCAGTCAATTGATAACGTGACAACAATGTTCCACGAGTTCGGTCATGCGCTCCATTCTTTCCTTCGCGATGTGCATTATCGTGGGGTAGGTGGCGTAGAGCGTGACTTTGTTGAGTTGCCTTCACAGATTAACGAACATTGGGCATTTGAGCCAGAGGTACTTGCCGTATATGCCAAGCATTACAAGACAGGCGAGACCATTCCTGCAAGCCTCGTTAAGAAGATAGAGGAGAGCAGCAAGTATGGTCAGGGATTTGCTACCGTAGAGTATCTTGCGGCATCATACGTAGATATGGACCTTCATGTTCTTACCGAAATTCCTGATAGCTTTGACGTCATCAAGTTTGAGGAGAAAGTTCTTGCCGACAGAGGTATTCCACGTCAGATTCAGCCACGCTACCGTATCACAAACTTCAGCCACACAATGGGTGGAGGATATACGGCAGGCTACTACAGCTACATTTGGGCAGAGGTGCTTGATGCCGACGGCTTCGAGGCGTTCAAGGAGACAGGCGACATCTTCAATCCAGAGATGGCAGCCAAGTTCCGCAAGTATGTCCTCACTCCTGGAGGAATTGACGACGGAATGACTATGTACAAGAATTTCCGCGGAAGCGAGCCAAAGATTGATGCTTTGCTCCGAAACAGAGGATTGAAGTAAGAGTAAGCTAAGAAAAGCGTTTGTGGTAAAGTACTGACTAAGTACTGACTCACATGAGACTAAGTACTGACTCTGAACTCAAATAAATTGAACGAAAATTTAGAAGATTAAAGAATGAATATGTTCTACGAGGCTTCTGTGAACTCTGGGTTTCAAACAGGGCACGGTGGGAGTAGAATTATTCTTTAATTTTCTAAATTTTCGTTTGTTATACACAATTTGTGCCTTTAATATCATGCCATTTCAAAATAACTTTGTATGTTTGCGTACTAAAGTTTATAAACAAACCAAAAACAATCGGTCATGAAAAAATACTCTTTGTTACTACTATGTATGCTAATCTCAATCGCATCCATGGCTCAGTATTCGGTTTCATCTCCAAATAAGAAGACGCAGGTGAAACTCAATACCATGACACGTGTTGAAATCAACACAAGGAGCTTAATACCATATCGTATGAATTTAGATTTGACATCCGATGGTGTTAGCTTAATCAGGAAAAAGGAAATCGGACTTGAAATCATGTCTCATGGTAAAAGATATTCATTCGGGAAGTCTCCTATGCGTGCATATCATGTGTCTCCGTCGCCCGAATATGTAAAGGATACGGATGACGAGCGATTCATAATGCTTGGCGAAAAGTATAGTCGTCTCACACTTGAGACAGAGACAGGCATTGTGCTTGAGATGCTTGTGTTCAACGAGGCTGTGGCTTATCGTTATACCGTAAAGGGATATGACCGCTACAAGATACTTGATATGTGTAATGTTTTTCCTTCTGACAACGATTATGCCATATTGGGTACATTTGACGGTGAAATGACGCTCCCATGGCACATATACAGTTGGAATGATACATACAAGTATGATAAGCAGCAGGATGAATGGAAAAACAGATATGTGTCCAACCGTATTGTGTCGTGGAAAGACGCTCTCTCATACTGTTCTTTTGGTGTCACATTCAACTCCCTGACGGGTGATGCATGGGGTGAGGTGAGTGAGTCGAGTAGTCTTTATGCTGATTTTGCCTACAAGTACGTCTATGCGGGTGTAAGTTTCACTCCACGTTACGAGTTGCTCTATGTCTATGACAAATACGATTTTGACCCATTCATCAATATCGGTGGAGGAGTCAAATCATGGGACATCTCAGGTAGGCTTGGATTCAATATACCTGTGGAGATTGGCAATAATGTGTGGGACATTACTCCATACGCAGCAGCCACATACCTCAATCTTGGTCAGAAAGGCAATAATCCTAAGTATGCCAAACTCACCAACAAGCACCATTATCTTGCAGGATTAGGACTCAAGGTACAATGTATGATGCGTGGCAGAATGTCTCTCGGTTTGGGTTATGAGTACCAGTTCTTTACAGGTAGCAAGGAACCATGTGGACGTAGGTCGCTTTACTTTACCATAGGTCATGGATTCTAACTCGCATCATTATTTTATTCGTAATGTGCTCTTTTTTAATTCAAATCTCTTGTCCATTCAAAATAAGTTTTGTATGTTTGCAAGCGAATAAAAAAACACATGGATTATGAACACGAATAATGCAAACAATATCTGGTGGTCATCGTTGACAATAGCTCAGAAAGAGCGTATTGCCTGCAAGATTGTTGACAAGGGAGTGGCTGAATGGGACGACACCATTACCTATCCTGCTTGTACACGTCTTTGGGCATCTCTCACAGACGAGCAGCAGCAACGAATCCATGACCATTGTACCGATGCTCATGGCTATCTCCTCAAGGAGTGGAGCGAAGGCAAAGGAATGAGCTACTGAAAGAAAGCAAGCTTTTTGTCGTGCATGACAAAACATATAGCATAATTATAAACATAAAAACCAAAAGACTATGAAGTACGTATGTGATGTATGTGGTTGGGAGTATGACCCAGCAGTAGGTGACCCAGATAATGGCATAGCACCAGGAACACCTTTTGAGTCTCTCCCAGACGACTTCGTTTGTCCTCTCTGTGGAGTAGGCAAGGACGAGTTCTCTAAGGCAGAGTAAAAACAACACTAAGAAACATTATGGCGAAAGGCTAATGGCAAATGTCCAAGGTCTTCGCCATATTTTTGCAGAGTACTTTAGACTATTATTCGACTTGTATGGTTGTAGTTTTGCACAAAGGTACATATTAGAACTTAGCGAAGCGGTCTCACTGGTCGCACTGCGGCAAAAAACAGCATACAGTTTCAACCGTAAATGTCGCTTATTTTTGTTCCTGACAAAAAGGAAGATATTCAAACAAACTCACGATAATATTAACAATCAATAAACATTATTTCCTATGAGTAAAGTAAAATACATCGGAGTAGATGATCACGATATAGACCTCTTCGAGAGTCAGTATGTTGTACCAGATGGTATGTGCTACAATAGCTATCTCATCGAGGGAGACAAGATTGCAATCATGGACAGTGTTGACCCACGTAAGACAGATGAGTGGATGTCAAACCTTGAGAAAGCTCTTACAGGTCGTACACCTGACTATCTCGTCGTACAGCACATGGAGCCTGACCATAGCGGTTCTGTGGCAGCACTTGTGTCAAAGTTCCCTGACATCACAATTGTTTGCTCCGATAATGCTAAGAAATTCCTCGCACAGTTTAACGAGCATCTTCAGGTCAACGTCACAACCGTTAAGGAAGGTGACACTCTCGACCTCGGAGCAGGTCTTGTGCTCCGCTTCATAGCAGCTCCTATGGTTCATTGGCCAGAGGTCATCATGACTTACCTTGAAGCTGAGCAGACCCTCTTTAGTGCCGACGGTTTCGGCAAGTTCGGAGTATATGCTGCCGATGAGGATGATTGGGCATGTGAGGCACGACGCTACTATTTCAATATCTGTGGCAAGTATGGCAACAACGTATCCAACGTGTTAAAGAAGGTGGCAGGATTGAGTGTAAGCAAGATTGCCCCTCTTCACGGTCCTGTCCTTGAGGGTGACAAGCTGACGGAGGCTCTACGTCTCTACAAGATATGGAGTGCTTACGATGTGGAGACTCCAGGAGGAGTTCTTGTGGCATACGCATCTATCCACGGCAACACACGTAAGGCAGCCGAGAAGATTGCCGAGATGCTTGAGGCAAAGGGAGCTACAAAGGTGGCTGTAGCCGACCTCTCACGTGACGATATGGCAGAAGTCATCGAGGACGCTTTCCGCATGGGTGCTGTTGTCCTTGCATCAGCCACATACGATGGAGACATCTTCCCGCCAATGCACTTCTTCCTCCACAAGCTCAAGATAAAGGGTTATCAGCGTCGTCGCATTGGTATCATAGAGAATGGTACATGGGCACCACAGGCAGCACGCATCATAAAGGGAATGCTCGACGGTCTCAAGGATATCGAGATTGTTGAGCCTGTTGTCACACTCAAGAGTTCAATGAAGGATTCTGACATCCCACAGCTCGAGGCTCTTGCAGATGCCATCGTTAGGGGATAATGCTCTGTATTGAGAGACTTTATATTATGTTATTGGCCTGACTGGATATAAATCTGGTCAGGCTATTTCTTTCAATTCCGGAAAAGTTTCTGGAAGGACTGTATAATCTTGAAGGAATTATTATGTAACTCAACTTCCGCAAGCTTCAGTTGAGAGATTGTTATGTTGTTTGGTCTTAGATCAGCAGGTTTGATGCTTGTAACTGAAAACATTCAAACCTTAAATCGTAGCGCCCCGATAACTTTAAATTTGACTGCTCAGTGCTCTCTGTGTTGAACTTCTCCGCCACAAGACAAGTATCAAACCTGAAATCGTAGCGACCCGATAACCTGGGAACCTGTAACCTTACAATATCACTTCCACTCTTGTGCCCTTGCCTATTTCGGACGACACGTTGATGGTTCCATCGTGTAGGGTGACAATCTGCTTGCAGATGCTGAGACCGATACCTGAGCCGCCTTGCTTGGTCGTGAAGAATGGCGTGAAGATGCTTTCAAGAACCTCTGGCAGTATTCCTTCGCCATTGTCGGTTATGGCTATCAGAAGCTCACGTTTATTGTTCTGCGCACATACCTGCATGGTGATGCATGGGTCAGGTTGCTGTCCGCATGCCTCGCGTGCATTTTTTAGGAGATTTATGAGCATCTGCTCTATCTGTGTACGGTCGATGCTGATGACGTGTTTCTCATCTTCAATCTCGTAGTGGAACTCAGGTGTGGAGAACAGACCCTGTATGTCCTTGATGAGTTCACCTACGGTTATGTCTGCTCGCTGCGGTGTTGAGAGTTTCTGAAGCTTGCGGTAATTCTCCACGAATGTGAGTAGTCCGCTGCTGCGGCGATGAATGGCTTGTACAGCCATCATGACGTCGTCCTCGTCAAGCGTGTTGCCCTTCATTCCGTCACAAAGTGTGTCGGAGAGTGATATGATAGGCGTGAGCGAGTTCATGATTTCGTGCGTGAGTACGCTCACGAGTCGTTGCTGTGACTCCGTCTCGTTTTGCTGAATTACTCGCTTGATGTTCTGTAGGGAGAATAGCTTGTAGCAGAATCCTTGATTGTAGAAGTGTGTGACCGTTACTGCATATTCCTGTTCCATGCGTCCAGGAGTTGATGTGGTGGTGAATTTTATCAGCTTCTGTTGACCGGGATGCAGGTCGTACAGTTGTTGCGGAAGGGTAGGGCAGACGGAAGCGAGGTCGTCGATGGAGTTTATCTTGAATCCGCATAGTCCGTCAATGGCAGAACGGTTCATCCATCTTACCGAGTGCTGTTCATTGGTCACTATGAGAAAATCGTTGACCGTATTGAGCAGTGTGTCGAAGTACTGGTACTGCGACTCCTGACGGTAGAGTGTATCGCGAAACTCGTTGATGACGGAGTTTACTTCCTCTGCCAGTTTGCGCTCTTCGCCTTTCAGCTTTTCTGTTGCAAACTGAAGGGTGAAATCTCGTGTCCGTATTGCTTCGAGCATCTTGCGGAGACGGCGTGTGGATTTGTGAGTGAATATTTCCATTGTGACTAAGTAGGTGTGCAAAATTATTCGAACTGTACGGTTGAATTTTATCCCCCCACGGAGCCACGGAGAGCACAGAGTTTTTTTTCTTAATACTCTGATTTGTTTAGAGTTCTCAGAGGTCGCATGTGCTCCATTGAGGGCACGGAGCAAACTCGCTGAGAGAA
>JAFYAT010000091.1 GCA_017540585.1 Bacteroidaceae bacterium
ATACCAGAGGACATTCCTCTCGACATAGTATATGAGGACGACGACCTCATGGTTATCAATAAGCCAGCAGGTCTTGTGGTTCACCCAGGATTCGGCAACTGGCACGGAACACTTCTTAATGCCATAGCTTGGCACCTCAAGGACCATCCAGAGTACGACATCAACGACCCAGAGATTGGTCTTGTCCATCGTATTGACAAGGACACAAGCGGTCTTCTCGTCGTGGCAAAGACAGCAGAGGCAAAGACACACCTCGGACTTCAGTTCTTCAACAAGACAACCAAGCGTGAGTACAACGCACTCGTATGGGGCAACTTCGTAGAAGACCAAGGACGCATCGAGGGTAATATTGCCCGTGACCCTAAAGATCGTATGCGCATGGCAGTATTCCCACCCGACAGCGAGATTGGAAAACGCGCCGTTACACATTATTATATATTGGAGCGATTTGGCTACACAACTCTCGTGAAGTGCGTGCTGGAAACAGGACGTACACATCAAATACGTGCGCACATGCGCCACATAGGTCATCCGCTTTTCTCAGACGAGCGATATGGTGGCGACCAGATTCTCAAGGGAACGACAAGCAGCAAGTATAAGCAGTATATAGAGAACTGCTTCAAGCTCTGCCCACGTCAGGTGCTTCACGCCAAGACACTCGGTTTCATTCACCCAAAGACGGGCAAGGAGATGATGTTCAACAGCGAGTTGCCAGAAGACATCACAGCTCTCCTTGAGAAATGGCGCAACTATGCAAAAGAAGTTTAATAAATAATTCCTAACCTTGGTATAGCACAAAATTAAGATTCTTTCCTAAATGCATTACGGAGAAATTAGGGAGGGTTACCGAAAGGTTACCGAAGGGTTAAGAAAAAAAAGAAGATAGGACAAAATTAACTTTATATAAAAAGATGAAGAAAGTTATTGCAATCATCGCTGGAGGAGATTCCTCAGAGCATGATGTGTCTATGCGCTCAGCAGCAGGCATAGATTCTTGGATTGATAAGGAAAAATATGACGTATATACTATCGAGGTACGTGGTACCGACTGGCAGGCTCATCTCCACACCGGAAACCTCTCACCCGTAGCACTCCACAACTTCACGTTCCTTGACGAATGGAACAAGCGCGTAAGACCTGACTACGCCTACATTACCATTCACGGCACTCCTGGTGAAAACGGCATCCTTCAGGGTTACTTCGACCTCTTGAAGATTCCTTACAGCACAAGCTCACTCCTCGTAGAAGCCATGACATTCGACAAGTTCACCCTCAACCAGTACCTCAAGGGCTTTGGCGTAAAGGTGGCAGAAGACATCCTTGTACGCAAAGGTATGGAGGTTAAGGCAGAGGACGTAGTTGCCAAGGTTGGTCTCCCATGCTTCATCAAGCCAAATGCAGGTGGTTCTTCATTCGGAGTAACCAAGTGTAAAACAGCTGAAGACATCCTTCCAGCCATCGAGAAAGCTCGCAACGAGAGCGATGAGGTTCTTATCGAGAGCGAGATGAAGGGAACAGAAATATCAAACGGCGTATATAGGGCAAAGAATGGCGAAGTCTGTGTACTTCCAATAACAGAGGTCGTTCCAAAGACAGAGTTCTTCGACTACGATGCCAAGTACAACGGACAAGTAGAGGAAATCACTCCCGCACGCCTCTCTGACGATACTACAAAGCGTGTTCAGGCTCTCACAAAAGCCATCTACGGCATTCTCGGAGCATCAGGCATCATCCGTATCGACTATATCATCTCAAAGAATGAGGCAGGCGATGATGCCATCAACATGCTTGAGATTAACACAACTCCTGGAATGACAGCCACATCATTCATTCCTCAGCAGGTTCGTGCTGCAGGTCTCCAGATGAAGGATGTGCTCAACGATGTAATCGCTGAGAAACTTCCAGAGGAAGAAACAGAAAATGCATAATTTTATGGGCGGAGACGACACACGTCTTCGCCCATATTCATTCCAACCTTCTATCAAGCGTGACAAAGGACAAAAGGAATGAACAATTTCTTCAAGCCATACAAGCACTTTACCTATATTTTTCCGACCATTCTTTACGACAAAACAGATAAAAACACATTCTCGTAGCATAAATAGCGATTTTTCTCACAGAATAGCAGCGTATTTCTTTCACCTACGAATCATGTAACAAAAAAATCGATAAATTTCGTTATGTAACATAAGAAAAAAATCCAAAATTCAGTTCTTGTTTTAAACAATAAATCATTATTTTTATGTCTCAAATGAACATAAATACAAAAATGATACACGCAAAAAGTATCAAAATGACTATGTAGGACACAATTGCGTCAAAAAGACAACTGTAATTCGCAGAAAGTCCATAATTTTGCAGTGTTCAAAATAATAATAGCTTTTTCTAAGTTCATTACTTTCTAAAATTAGAATTCCAAAAATCAATTTCTGAAGAGTCAGAAAATATATTTGGTATAAAGGTTGCCATCTCGAAAGAGTGGCAACTTTTTATTTTGTACCTATTCATTTCTGGGTTTAAGTCAGAAAGCTTGCTTAGTCAAATTATAGGTTTGAGGCTTTGAAGAGCGATAAGGACTCATTGAGGACATAAGGAATTCAAAAATAAGGCAGGGCGGAAAAGAAGATATCCATCAGGATTTTGTATGATTTGCTACACCAAGCAAAAGGTCGAGATGCAAAAAAATGCTCACACAAAATATAGAACAAAGATTTTTCGCTACTTCTTGTTTGATTTTACAAATATTTGTGTATCTTTGTCAAAAGAAAATAACAAGCAAAAAACTGCATTATGGAAAAATTCAAACTTAGTGATTTTGATGATATCCGCCCTTATGCTGAGGGCGAGATGAAAGGGGCTTTCGACTCAATGCTCAAGGATCGCAAGTTCTCACATATCCTCAAGGGATTCGTGCCATGGATGCCCGTAGGACTTCGCAACTGGTTACTCAAGTTGCTCTTCATCGGCATAAAGACTCCTCAGGACTTCCAAATAAGATACATGAAGCACGTAGTGAAGCATGTGCTCCGCAAGTGTGCAACAGGCTATTCCTGCCACTTTGCACCTTCGCTCAAGAAGAACGGTTCATACACTTTCATGAGCAACCACCGCGACATCGTGCTCGACTCAGCCATCCTCGACGTGATGCTTGTGGACGAGGGCTTTGCAAAGACTGTAGAGATTGCCATTGGTGACAACCTGCTCATCTATCCATGGATTAAGACTCTTGTGAAGATGAACAAAGCATTCACAGTGAACCGAGGGCTCACTCCTAAAGAGACGCTCCGCAGTTCCATCCACATGAGCCAGTACATGCACTTTGCCATCAACGAGAAACATGAGAACATCTGGATTGCACAGCGTGAAGGTCGCGCCAAGGACAGCAACGACCGCACACAGGAGTCAGTACTCAAGATGCTCACTCTCGGAGGACCAGCTGAGGGAAGGTCAACAGCAGACATCATTGCCAACATTAAGGACATGAACATAGTACCGCTTGCCATCAGCTACGAGTACGACCCTTGCGACTACCTCAAGGCTCAGGAGTTCCAGCTCAAGCGTGACGTACAGGGATGGAAGAAGTCAAAGCAGGACGACCTCGACAACATGAAGACTGGCATCTTCGGCAAGAAGGGTCACATACACTACGAGGCAGCACCTTGTATCAACGAATGGCTCGACACACTCGATGCAGAATCAATTGACAAGGCTGACATCTACCGCATCATTGCAGAGCACATAGACAAGGAGACTCACCGCAACTACCGCATCTATCCTGCCAACATTGTGGCACTTGCAGAGGTGAGCGGCGACGAGTCACTCTTCAAAGAGGTTACGGAGCAAGAGCACAAGGAGTTTGAAGCATACCTCAAGGAGAGGATATCAATGGTCAAAGTGGAGAACCCAGACGAACCATTCCTCCGCGAGAAGATACTAACAATGTACGCTAACCCATTAAAGAATCATATAAAATCTAAAGAAGAATGAAAACAACCATCTTCGCAATTGCTACTGCCCTGTTATCAATAGGAGCACAAGCTCAAAAGACGCCAGTGTATCAGGACGAGACAAAGAGCATCGACGAACGTGTGAATGACGCTCTATCACGCATGACGCTCGAAGAGAAATGTAGAATAACATACGCCCAGAGCAAGTTCTCAAGCCCGGGTGTACCTCGTCTTGGAATACCTGAGCTGTATATGAGTGACGGTCCTCACGGCGTGAGAATGGAGATAAACTGGAACGACTGGGGACACTCCCACTGGACAAACGACTACTGCACAGCTTTTCCAGCACTCACTTGTCTTGCAGCAACATGGAATCCTGACATGGCTGCACTCTACGGCAAGAACGTGGGCGAAGAGGCACGCTACCGTAAGAAGGACATACTCCTCGGTCCTGGAGTTAACATATACCGTACACCATTGAATGGTCGCAACTTTGAGTACATGGGCGAAGACCCATACCTCGCAAGCCAGATGTGTGTACCCTACATCAAGGCATTACAATCAAACGGAGTGGCTTGCTGTATCAAGCACTACATACTCAACGAACAGGAAGAGTTCCGTGGACATGTGGATGTAAAAGTATCTGACCGCGCCCTCCACGAGATTTATCTTCCAGCATTCAAGGCTGCAGTACAGGAAGGCGAGGCATGGAGCCTCATGGGTTCGTACAACTGCTACAAAGGAGTACACTGTACGCACTCACCTTACCTCATCAACGACATACTCAAGAACGAACTCGGCTTCAAGGGTGCTGTTATCTCCGACTGGGGAGCAGCACACGACACAAAGCAGAGTGCCATGTACGGACTTGACATCGAGATGGGTTCATACACCAACGGACTTACAACAGAAGCAAACGGATTTGGCTATGACGACTACTACCTTGGCAAGGCGTACCTCGAGATGGCTCGTAAGGGCGAGATACCGATGTCTGTAGTCAACGACAAGGCTGGACGAGTGCTCGCACTCATCTTCCGCACAGCAATGAACCGTCAGAAGCCATACGGCTCAATCAACTCACCTGAGCACATCAAGGCTTCACGCACCATAGCCGAGGAAGGTATCGTACTTCTCAAAAACGATAAGGCAAAGAACGGCTCAGTCCTCCTTCCTATCGATGCAAAGCGATACAAGACAATACTCGTGGTGGGTGACAACGCAACCAAGTCACTCTGTGCAGGAGGCGGTTCGTCTGAATTGAAGCCAAAGGATGAGGTAAGCGCATTACGAGGCATTCAGGAGCGTTTTGGCAAGGATTGCAAGATAGAATATGCACAAGGCTACGAGTCAGGCAGAAGCCGATTTGACGGAGCCGACTTCATACCAGAGGCAACACAGCAGAAGCTCCTTGACGAGGCTCTTGCCAAGGCAAAGGATGCCGACCTCATCATCTACATAGGAGGACTCAACAAGAACCACTTTGAGGATTGTGAGGGTGGTGACCGTCGTTCGTACAACATGTCATACGGACAGGATGCCATCATCGAGAAACTTGCAGCCATACAGCCAAACATCATAACAGTCATTACAAGTGGTAATGCTGTTGCAATGCCTTGGCTCAAGAGCACTCCAGCACTCATCCAGAACTGGTATCTCGGCTCGGAGACAGGTCATGCACTTGCAGCCGTACTCAGCGGAGACGTGAATCCATCAGGTAAGACAGTATTTACATACGGTACAAAGCTTGAGGATTACCCTTCACATCAGTATGGTCTCATTGGCTACCCAGGCATTGAGCCAAAGGACATGCCTGAAGCTTTCCGCACAGGCGAGGAGCGCACTCCTAAGGGACTTGTCAACGAGTCAACTGTCAAGAATGCAAATCCAAAGTCAGCCGACCTCATCGCAAAGGCAAACGCCCTCAAGAAGGCAGTACCAGCAGAACTAAGTTTGGCAAAGCTAAATACCGACTTTGACGCTCGCAAACACAATGGCAAGGGTAATGAAGTTGAAGTATATGCAGAGGACATCTTCGTAGGTTACCGTCACTTTGACCGTGCACCAAAGACCATCGTCTTCCCATTCGGCTACGGACTTTCCTACACTACATTCGAGTACAGCAACGCACGCCTTTCTTCCAAGACAATCGCACCAAACGGAAGCATTGACGTGACTGTGACAGTTAAGAATACAGGCAAGGTGGCAGGTAAGGAAGTCGTACAGCTATACATTGGTGACGACAAATGTTCAGTAGTACGTCCACAGAAGGAACTCAAAGGCTTCAAGAAAGTATCTCTCAATCCAGGCGAGAGCAAGGACGTAACCATTACCATTCCTTACTCTGCCCTCAAGTTCTACGATGAGAACAAGCACGAATGGGTAGCCGAGTCAGGCACATTCAAGGCATTTGTTGCTGCTTCAAGTCGTGACATCAAGGCAACATTACCTTTCACACTGAAGTAATAAGAATTTGACAAGACAAACATAAGCGCATACAACAAAAAAAGAGGACTTTCTGTCCTCTTTTTTGTTATATCTCCAATTTGTCTTTAACAAGTCTTTCAACCTTTTCGATAAGATTCATTGTCGGAACAAACAGCTCTTCTATCATCTCCGCTGTTGCATTGAAATAGCAGTCATAATCTGATCTGTTACGCATTGTCTCCAATCTTGAAAACAAACGTCCTTCTTCCCTGGTCATAATACCAGTATTGACATAATGATACCCAAACAAGGCTTTTGTTCCGTCATGCGAATGAGTAGGATGATTATCAATAAGCAGCAAGGCCCTGACTGCATTCAGCAGAGAATAATACATACGATTGGCAGCCATAGGATACATACACATATCCTTTGACACCTTCGCCTCATTCTTGAAAACCGATGCTTTTTCAAGATAAAGCACAACCATCGCACGTAACTTATCATCATCCAAACTCATAATATCCGAATCTTATCCTGTTCTACATTTTTATGGAATTGCGTCAACGAACGCTTTTCCCATTCCTTATATGTATAAAGAAGAGGATTGACGGCTGAAGCATGATGCCATCCGGCCTCAACAAATGGATAGCTGATATTATCTTCATCATTTGAATTGACAGATTCCTTATCAACAAGAATAAGCAAATCCCAATCCGAATCATTTTTTGCCTCCCCACGTGCCCTTGAGCCGAAAAGCCACACTTGTCCACCCGAAGGCACAACCATCTTTGCTGTGGTCTTCAGTTCCTGTAATAAAGTCTGTTCTTCTCTACTCATAACTTTTCTTTTTATGGATTCTGTGGCAAATATAGCAAAGTCTTATGAAATAGAAGGCAAAAACTCCGTTTTTATTCACAATTCCATATAATTATGAATCATGAATTACGAATTATGAATTCTTTTGTGTTGTTCATTCCGCACCTGCCTTATCTTCTTGCGACCTTCTTACCATCCTTTATGACAACGCCCTTGGTGTCATCTGTAGCGGGAGTGCCCGAAAGGCTATAAACGGTTCCCTTGCCCTTGGAAACTGCAGATACAGAAGGGATGCCGACTGTCTGTACATAGTCATCAACGGAACTGACAAAGCCAATGTACTCTATCGTAGAAGTACCAGTAGTGGATGTAAGTCCAAAGATTGTCTGACCATTGGCAAAGCTGAAAGGGTCGGTACTGTTGTTATCGTCAATACCCGACTTAGTCATGTCCCATGCAATGATGACACTACGATAAGTCTTGCCTTCTGTATCCTTCATGGAAATGGTCTTGGTGAAATCAGGTACAACACTCGTACCACGGTTCACGCCATTGAGCCACCACAGATAATTCTTGCCACTTGCTGTAGAAAGATTACGTCCACGGACAACAAGATACTTGTCTGACTTCCTTACGTCGTAATCACAGTTAGCATAATTAAAAGAGAGACAGGTGTTGTTCACACCTGTCCCTGCGTTAATAATAATAGTATTATTCTCTGTGTCATAAGAGAACTTACCCTGACTTACGCGACCTGAATCACCAGTCTGCCAGTCGGTACAATTCCACACATAAGAATTGTCCTTATAGTCTTTGAGAAGTCTCAAATAATATAATCCAGGAAGAAGAGTCGTTGGCGAAGCAACAACCTTGAATGTAATCTTTGTCTTAACATTACCCTTTGCATCTTTGAGTACACTCGCTGGTAATGGGAACTCGACATTGAAGAATCCATTATCGTCAGCACCCTTGTAGCGCGCAGGCACAGTAAACTCGCCAACCTTCACATTATCCACATAGATTGACATTGAGCGGTTCTTGTCTGCAGTAATCATACGAATCATAAGAGCCACGTTCTCTGTAATGCCATCCTTGTTCTCCAGTACATATTGTACATATCCGTTAGCTTGTCCGTCACGATAGGTCTCGCCACGATACGAGCCGCTTGTTGAACCGCCAGAATACTTTGCCTGATGACCTGCCTCACTCTGCTGCTCACCTGTTGCCACGAAGTCGAGAGTACGGTCACGAAGTGCTTTCTCAGCAGCATCTGCCTGTCCCATTGACGATGCGGCATATTCCTCTGGCGTGCCTTGGAACATATAGCAGGCATAGCGAGCATGATGAATGGCATAGAAAGGCTCAAGCTTTATAGTACCTTTATTATATGTCTTGAGATTAAACTCCAGCTTGCTTGCGTCAACAAGAGAAATACTGTCAAGCACATCAGCCCTATTTCCAATGATAAGAGGAGAATCACCAAGAGGCTTAACACTTGCCACTACGCCTGGTGAGTGATCCATACGTCCCTCACCTCCGTATTCGTTCTGCAACTTACTCTCTGTCTCAGTACGAGCAGCAAGAAGAATAGGACCATACTTGAATGCCACATAACCGTTGTAGTCAGGACAAGCCTCAACACGGAGTTTCATTGGAAGGTCAACTTCAACAACATCACCCTTTTTCCAGCTCTTGGTCGTACAAGAGTATGAACCACCGCCTTCTACCCAACTTGGCTTACGAACGGCAAGAGTATATTTACCAGCCTTGGTAATTGTAATCTTTGTCTTCTGTTCAAAAGGGAAGTTTGTCTCCTGCTTTACGCTGAACTTGCTGCTCTTAAGTTCGGATGGAACAAAGAGATTGACAAAGAGTGTATCATTATCCACACTATGAGTATAGGCAAAGTGAGCGTACTTGCTATGGTTTTCCATACCAGTACCTACACAGCACCACATACCCTTGTTCACCTGACTATATACTCGGTAACTCTGTGGGCGTAGTGATGTGAAATACACATATCCTCCAGTCGTTGGGTCCTGAGTTGACATGATGTGATTATACATCGTTGCCTCGTAGAAGTCAGCATACTTGGCATCATGAGTATCATCAAACAAGTCCTCACTGAGCTTGAGCATATTGTTGGAGTTGCATGACTCAGGACCTTCAAGGTTATTGATGTATGCTGAACCATTCTTGTGGTCAACAAAATGCTCACTCACACTATTACCACCGATACATACGGTACGGTTCTCAGCAACATCATTCCAGAAGTTGAGTACTGTGCTACGATAAGTCTTATTAGCTGTACCGAGAGTTACAGAGCCTTTCTTGTCCTCCTGCCAGATACGTTCAAAGCCGATATACTTAGGTACCTGAGTATTGGCATGCTTACCAGAAAGGAAGTCCTTGTTGAACGTAGCCATGCCGTCAATCATATACTGATGACTATATTTCTTTGCACCATCAAGATATTTCTTGTCACCAAAGAGTTTGTAGGCATCAGCCAATGTCTCGTTCATGCCTCCATGCTCCCATCCGAGTACAGTCTGCATATCAGCTGTTGAAAGCTTGCTTACTACATTGATGCTCCAGTCAGAGAGACCTTTGAACATCTTCTTTGCATCCTCATTGCCCACATATATATATGCATCACGAAGTCCTGCAAGTACCTTGTGCTGACAATAGAAAGGAACCCATCCGCCATACTTCTTGAATTCTGTAAGGTTATTGGCATAGAGTCCTGTCCAAATCTGGTTGATTGGCTGACCACCGATGAATCCCTTCATACCCTTGGTATCATCTGCGTAAGCATCCTGACAATCCTTCATTATTGCAAGGCAATACTCAAGACGTGACTTGAGCTGCTTGCGGAGGTCGTCATGCTTACCGTCGTTCATTGCCGCATAAGCAAGTGAGAGTGCTGTGATATAATGTCCGCCAACGTGTCCTTCAAGACTCCAGTCAGGAAGTCCCCAGTTGGAGAAGGTAGGATGTGTCTTTGTCCAACCATAATACTTTGACGTTGACTTGTCTGACAAACCTGCCTGACGAATGAACGGAGTCATAAGTCTGTCGGCATCATAGTCGAGAAGCAGTCGTGCGTTAAGTTCCATCATGGTCTTGTGCTGACCATCGAGAAGTGTAATCTCGGAAAGATTAAAATGCTGTGGATACAACTGGCTCTGGGCCTGTGCTTTCATCAGTGGCAGTATTGTGCATACTGCTAAAAGTAGTCTTTTCATTTTTGTTGTGTTGAAACGCAGTTTTTTAGTTTAGTATTGTTCCTCTGAGAGCATGCACACATGGCATATTCCCAAGGAATATAAGTATTAAGTCATGCAAAGTTAAAGAAAATATAAATAATGTAAAGATTATTTTGTAACAGAAAAAGCAAATGATGTAACCAAATGTCTGAATGATACAGATACAAAAGGTAATGTTACACAATTTTCAACAAACTCATTTCTCACCTGAGCCTTTCTGTTGTATTAAGTGACACAAAAGAACAAAAATATACTTGGTTCATAAGTATGCGAACCAAGTATATTTTTATCATCTTCAGAAGAATTAAACCGTAAAAACAAGTAATGGAAAAGCGCTAAAGCATTAGAATTTGAAGCCTAATGAAGCGGAGACAAAGCCCTTATATCCTTCACTTGAGCTAAATATTTGTGGAGAGGTTCCGTTTAACATAGCAACAAACGCACCACCAGTATCGAAAGGAATCTCTGTTCCTATACCAGCATACATACAGAATATCGGAGTGCTTACGCCATAACGATAAGTGAATTTTGCGCCATTATCCCTGCCATTCTTATGTTGCATACCGAACTTTACTATCGGCAACAAAAATGTCTCTGTCTGATCATTATTCCAATTATCCTTTGTAGTTTCCTTTACACTTGTAAGTTCTACAATAAACTGCATTGTCATTCCCTTCCACTGTCTGTCTCTGTTCCAATCCCATCCGACACCTACAAGCGGACTTACCGAACCATATTTGCAGTCATCGTTTGAGAACAAGTGGCACACACCTGCATAAGCAAAGAAAGACGACTTGCTCTTGTCGCTCCTTTCGTCATACTCATACTTTATACAGTCTTCGCCCGAAGTACAAACATCGTCATGATAGGTTCTGGCAATGTCAAGAATCTGGTTTGGTGACATCTCGCCAATCTTGACCGACTTTGAAGCATTAAGAGATGAAGGAGCAAGGAACGAATAAAGATTCTGTGAGTTCTTGACAATATCCTTCTTGTCATAGAAACCTTCCATCTCGTTGTAGTTTGTATAAACCATCATTTTGCCATTCTCGTTTTCGAAGAAATATAGATCTGTGTATGCAAGTCCCTTCACTCTATAGACACTCAGCATACCCTTAATCATATATTCAGCAAACAGAGTATTTTGTGTGCCTTCGTATTCGAGAACCTTTGAGACATAGAACTTTCCGTTCCTCATAAAGCGATAACCGATAATATCACCAGGATAATAATATTTATATTCATCAGCATTATCTGCCTTGAAATAACATTGACGAGCGTTGATTTCATCAGTACGGAAGTCGATGGTTCCATAAACTGTATCGTTTTCATTGGTAATAACAAATCCACGTTCAGGATTTTCCTGCGAATAGATATTCACAGACAGGAGCGCTGTCATCAACAGCAAAAGAGTTCGTTTCATGATGTTAAGTTTTAGTTAGTTTTTGCAAATGCAGAAGCAAAGGTAATACATATTTCGTAAATCAGGACAATATCTGGGCAGTTTTTTATTTGGTAAAGTCATTTTGAGTTAGTGGGAAACTATATTTGAGTTACCCACTAACTATATTGCAGTTACCCACTAACTCTAATAGAGTTACCCACTAACTCAAAAGTAGTTTGTTGTCAAGCATAAAAGACGAAGAATTGCACTTGCAATCAGGGGTATCAAGAATCTTTTTGTCCGTCAATCACCACGACAGCATGTTGTTTGGTAAATTATTATTACCTTTGCACTTACCAAGACAAAAAACAAGCTAACACTTACAAACAAATATGAAGAAAATACTAACACTACTATCGTTACTAACCTGCCAGATGATGACTGGCAACCTTACATTTGCACAGTACAACGAGCAAAAGGAACAGGCAGCATCCACAAATGCACCACTATCGGAGTTCGTGGATATGCAATCGCAGTTGTTCAACTTCGACTGGCGTTTCTGCATGGGCAATGTTGCTGGTGCGGAGCGTCCCGACTTTGACGACTCAGCATGGAGAACCATCAACCTTCCCCACGACTTCCAGTTTGAGATGCCGTGGACAGAAGGTGACAAAAAGGACAAGAACAACATGGGACGTGGCTTCAAGGATATGGGTGAGGCTTGGTATCGTAAGACATTCACCCTTCCTGCGTCACTCAAGGGCAGACGCATCACCCTCGACTTCGGTGGCGTGATGTACTACGGCGACGTGTATGTCAACGGCAAGAAGGTGGCAAGCACGGAGTACGGCTACATCGGCTTTGAGGCAGACATCACCAAGGTTGCCAATCTCGGTGGCACAAACACCGTAGCCGTATATGCCAACACAGGCAAGAAGAACGGTTCACGCTGGTACACAGGCGGAGGACTCTTCCGCGACGTCCGTCTCTGCGTGAGCAACGAGACACGCATCGCACGTCACGGCCTCTACGTCGTAAGTGCCCCCCATGGCAATATCGTACGACCAGACAATCTTAACGCACAGAGGGTCAGCCCCCTCCTAACCTCCCCACTGGTGGAGGGACGCCATCCGGAAAATGATTCAGCGAACAATGTATCTTCCCTTTCTCCCCTCGGGGAGCCAGAGGGGGCCTCATGGGATGTGCTCGTACAGCTCCAGATAGTCAACTGGCAGAAGCATGACCTCACACTCAAGGCAACTCTCAAGGATGCCGACGGCAAGGTCATCGGACAAAGCGAATGCGGAATGCCTGACCATACCAAGCAGAACAATACGGAGGTGGCTCTGCCATTCATCAACGTCAAGGAGCCTCATCTATGGTCACCCGATTCGCCTTACCTTTATACTATAGAGGCAGTAGTGACTGAGAAGGGACTTGTTATTGACTCCGTGAGCGACCATATAGGTCTCCGCACAATAGAATATTCGCCTGAATTTGGATTCAAGCTTAACGGCAAGAAGACGTTCCTCAAGGGAATTGCCAATCACCATGACCTCGGAGCACTCGGTGTGGCTGCATTTGACAAGGCTATCGAACGTGAGTTCCGACAGTTGAAAGCTTTCGGTTTCAATGCCGTAAGATGTTCTCACAATCCTTATTCGGAGAGTTTCACCAAGATAGCTGACCGTGTGGGAATACTCATCGTGGACGAGCTTATAGACAAGTGGTCGGACAACGAATACTGGGGCGGACGCCAACCGTTCATGAACATCTGGCCCGACCTTATCACAGAATGGGTGAAGCGTGACCGCAACTGTCCTTCCGTCATCCTGTGGAGTCTTGGCAACGAGCTTCAGACCGTAGATGGATGGAGCGGCTACAAGACCAACGACTGGGGAATAACGACCTACCGCATCTTTGACCAGATGCTCAAACGCTATGACCGTACACGTCCTACGACCGTAGCCATGTTTCCGGCAAGAGCAGGAGCACAGCGAGGCACACCCGACTTCAAGACTTATCAGGTGCCACCCGAACTGGCTTGTGCCACAGAGGTAAGCTCATTCAACTACCAATGGGACGCATATCCAGGCTATTACCAGTACAAGCCTGACCTCATACTCTTCCAGAGCGAGGCTGTCACAAAGCAACTCCAGCAGCCATTCTACGGTATGGACCAGAAGCGTGGCGTAGGTCTTGCTTGGTGGGGTGCGATAGAATACTGGGGCGAGAGTGACGGTTGGCCAAAGAAAGGATGGAACTACTCATTCTTCAACCACACGCTTGAACCTTATCCACAGGCATACCTCATCAAGAGTTGTCTCAATCCTGCAGAACCGTTGGTGAAGATTGGTGTCGTGGATGGCAAGGGCGAAAGCAAGATGTGGAACGACATCAAGGTAGGTTCAGAGCGCATCAACCAAAACTGGAACCAGAAGGAAGGCAGTCGCATGAGTCTCATGACCTACACCAATGCTGAGGAAGTGGAACTCATATACAACGGCAAGTCGCTCGGAACACAGAAGAACGACACGACCAAGATTGAGAACCGCAACATCATAAAGTGGAACAACATCGACTATGGCAATGGTGGTAAACTCGTTGCCATAGCACGTACCGGCGGCAAGGAAGTGGCACGCGACATGGTGGAGACAACGGGCAAGGCCGTTGCACTCAAGGTAGTCATCGAAGGCAATAGTCCTGTGACCACATTCAACACCAAGACAGACACATGGAAGGCAGACGGAATGTCACTCCAATATCTCAAGGTTTATGCTGTTGACAGCAAGGGTCGCATCGTACGTAATGCAACCAACGAGGTGAGCATCAAGGTGAGTGGCGAGGCTTCGCTCGTAGCCATGGACAATGGCGACCACTACACAAGTGACCTTTTCAGCGGAGTAAACACCAAGACCATGCAGACAGGATTTATGCAAGCCATAATCCGCAGCACACAACGAGCTGGAAACGTTACAATAGCCATCACATCCCCTACCCTCAAGGGAACGAAGGTAACACTCAAGACAAAGTGATTGAGGACTTATTGGGGAGTTAATGGGAGTTAACAAGGAGTTAACGGACGAAAGTCTGTTCGTTCATATCAGTACGCATAAATCTGTGATTCAATATTCATCCATAGTATCGTCCGTTAACTCCTTGTTAACTCCCACTAACTCCTATTAACTTCCTTAAAATTATGAAAAAAGAATTCTTCCACATACAAGGCAAGACAAGGAGTGCACTCATTGCGCTCCTATTTTCTACCATCGTCATATCTGCCAACGCAAAGATTGACCGACACGCACTCGTGACACGCAACAATCCACATGTGACAAGGATTGACACTCTCAGCTCCCTGAGCGTGGGCAATGGTGAGTTTGCATTTACCTGTGACGTTACAGGTATGCAGACATTTCCGGAGTTGTACCGCAACGGAGTACCTCTTGGCACGATGGCTCAGTGGGCATGGCATTCGTTTCCTAATCCTGAAGGATACAAGGCTGAGGATGCGCTGAAGGCTTTCAACTTCGGTCGTGGCAAAGATGAATGGTACTCATGCCAATGGAAGACTGGCAGGGAGAAGGCTGCAAGCGACTACCTGCGTGCCAATCCTCATCGTGTGCATCTCGGCACGATTGGATTTGTCGGGATGGACAAAGATATGATAACCGACATTTCACAGACACTCGACTTGTGGGATGGCATCATATATTCAAGCTTCAAGTGTAAAGGTAGAAGGATAAAGGTGCAGACATCGTGTGACGCGTCGAAAGATAAGGTCGTGTTCTGTATTGATGACCCTCTGATGCATGATGTACAGATACGTTTTCCTTACCCAACTGGCAAGCATAGCGATGATGCGTGCGACTGGAGCAACGACAAGAAACACACGGCAAAGCTTCTTATTCGCCCAGGCAAACCGAGCTACCCACTTGTTATCTGTAACACCATGGATGGACAGACATTCTATGCGAAGTTGCAGTTCTCCAGCATGAAACATATTAATGTGGACAGCAACCGTGTCGTTATCATTCCCGACAATCGGAAATGGACGTTGCAGGTAGAGTTTACAAAGTCTATTGACGACGAATTTGTGAAAAATGAAGCAGAAGCGTCCGTTGACAGTACTAAGGCATACTGGAACCGTTATTGGCAGACAGGCGGTGCCGTTGATTTCAGTCGTTGCACCGACCCACGTGCAAGGGAACTGGAGCGCCGTGTCGTACTCTCGCAATATCTCCTTGCCATACAATGTGCAGGCAGTACGCCTCCACAAGAAACGGGTCTGACATACAACTCATGGTTTGGCAAGTTTCATCTCGAAATGATATGGTGGCATCAGGCACACTTTGCACTCTGGGGACATCCAGAGATGCTTGCACGCACCTTACCTTGGTATGAGAAAGCTCTGCCGATGGCGCATGAGATTGCACGTCGTCAGGGATTTGATGGTGCACGATGGATGAAGATGACCGACCCTTCGGCAGCAGAAGCACCATCAAATGTAGGCTCATTCCTCATATGGCAGCAGCCTCACCTCATATATCTTTGCGAGTTGCTCTATCGTGCCACGGGCGATGAGGCTATTCTACACCGATACGCCAATCTTGTGGACGAGACAGCACGCTTCATGGCTTCGTTTGCAACATACGATGAGGCTCATGACCGCTATGTCCTCAAGGGATGTATTCCAGCTCAGGAGACATTGAAGGCAAGCGAGACAATCAATCCCCCTTTCGAGCTTTCATACTGGCACTATGCACTCGGTGTTGCCCAGCAATGGCGACAGCGCATGGGACAACAGCCCCGTGAAGACTGGCAGAAGATAATAGATAAACTGTCACCGCTTGCTGCAAAGGATGGGGTGTATGCCGCAGCCGAAACAGCAGAAAGCTATCTTTCGCCAAGTGTTCCGCTGTCTCTCTACAGCGACCACATGGCAGTACTCGGTTCATGTGGTGTACTTCCATTCTCTCCACAATATGATAAGGCAACAATGACAGCTACGCTCAACTGGGTAATGAACAACTGGAACTGGGACAAGACATGGGGCTGGGACTATCCGATGACAGCCATGTGTGCCGTCCGACTCGGTATGCCAGATGTTGCTATCAACGTCCTCCTCATGGACAAGCGTACAAATACATATCTGCCTAATGGTCATAACTATCAGGATGCACGTCTCCGTTGTTACCTACCAGGCAACGGCGGTCTTCTCACCACCATCGCCCTCATGTGTGCTGGCTGGGACGGATGCACCGAACCGCTCCCTGGCTTCCCGAAGAATGGTAAGTGGAATGTGGAGTACGAAGGAATAAAGGCAATGCCGTAGGCGTGCAATGATGAAACTTCATAAATTCACCGTGATGGATTTCGCATTCATCGTGATGAACCAATAATACAAAAAATCGTACCTCGTTCGATATGCAACATCGAATGAGGTACGATGTGTTATATCAAACGAGGTATGATGTATCATATCGAACGAGCTATGATGTATAACATCAATCGAGGGCGATTTCCCACATCTATTGGGGAATGGTTAATTTACGATTAAAGAATGTTTCAAATCCACATACTACACATTGTTCCTTCCCTTGTATTTCGGATAATAAATGTTAAAAAGCGATGATAATCGAAAGTTTTCGATATTGAAACTTTTCGATTTACAAGTATTCTCCTTTCCTTTGCAGCAGTAAAAAAACAAAGAACATGAAAAGAAGAGACAACACATTGACTAAAGGAGAATACCAGATAATGACAATTCTGTGGGACATCAACCGTGCAGCTTGTGGCAAAGACATACTCGAAAGATGCGAGGAACCAAAGCCTACATACACCACGATTGCAACATACCTCAAGATATTGTATGAGAAAGGGTTCGTAGATTACTTCAAGAAAGAAGGTGAAGGAAAGACACAATGGTATCAGGCAAAAGTCACACGACCAGAATACACGCGTCAGACGATGCAGAACGTGAAGAAGAACTTCTTTGACGGAAGCATAAAGAGTATGTTCAGCTACTTTGTCAAAGAGGAAAAACTCACGCAGGAGGACATAATGGAACTGTTGGAATCATTAGAAGACGAAGAATAGTTATGGATGCAATATTCATTTATGCGTTGAAGTCCGCATTTGTTCTCATATTGCTGTACGTTCCCTACACCCTACTGCTCAGCAAAGAAGATTTCTTCCGCATGAACCGCATAGTTGTTTTGGGAATATTGATTCTGTCATTGGTACTTCCTCTGTGTAACGTAAAACCATTGTCAATAGATAACCAACCGATAGTGAGGCATACGCAGATGCGACTTATTGAAGTCGGCGTACCTGTTCACCGTCAAATGGAAACAGAAGATATATGGACGGCAGAAGAACAAAGAGACGAAGTCAACACCGTCAGCAAAGAACAACCATTTGACTGGTGGAGAGTACTTTGCGTTGTCTATATAATAGGCATGATGACGGTATTGCTTGTACGCATCGTTCAGTTTACTCGTATGGGTGTTGTCATACGCAAAGGTTGCCTATGGAAAACAAAAGAGAATGGAATAACAATCTTCTGTCATTCAGAAAAGGTTGCACCGTTCAGCTGGCTGAACAACATAGTCATCAACGCAGATGACTATGAGGAGATGGGACATGAAATAATCCTGCACGAGAATGGACACATCAGATGCCACCATTCACTTGACATCATTCTACTCACGTTGGTACAAATGATTCAATGGTGGAATCCGATATCCTATCTGTTGGGAAGAAGCCTGAGAGACCTACATGAGTATCAGGCAGACGACTACGTGTTACGTCAGGGAGTATCCATCAAGGGTTATGTCACGCTATTGATAAGAAAGGCACTTGACACATCGTCATACGTGCTTGCAAATAATTTCAATCACAGTTTAATAAAAAAACGAGTTGCTATGATGAAGAAAAACAAATCAAATCCATGGATGCGAGGCAAGGTTGCTTTCGTACTTCCAATGGTGGTTGTGGCACTAAGTGCATTTGCCACACCTGAGTTTGTCAAACCAATTGAAGACGTAGTCCAAACGGCTAAAGCTACATCCCAGGCATTACACTCTGACGAAGATGCGAGTCAGATTACACCTCGTGAAAATTACACACATGACAATGTCACAAACAAAGCCAATAGTGTAAGCGAGAAAGACAAGAACATTCCTCCACTTGTCAGATATACCAAGCGTGATAAGATTGGCAAACGATATGTAAGTACTTTTTCTATCTGCTTCCCTATTGGAACATGGGTTGAGCACAAAAATGGTGCTTCGTTTAAGGAAGAGGCAAATAACAGATATGGCTTTAGAGGCAGGGACACCATAAAGATAGACGGAGTAGCCATTGACAAGGAAAATATTCCATATATTCCTTCTACAGCAGCCAAGAAGATAGAGATTGACATGACAAGAAAGCCAGCAACAGTAAACATCATCACACATGACGTTGTAATGCCGGACTCTATCAAGGACAACATTCCACGTGTCTATACCATTGGCATTAAAGGACACAACCGCATTGGTTTCCTGACTCAGAAAGTTACCAAAGGCGAGTGGATTGACTTTTTCAACACATCATACGAGAAGGATAAATACGGCTACAGCATCCGTAACGAGTTTGAACATAGCAAGCGCAAGCCTGACCTGAAGGTTTACATCTACGCAAGCAACGAAGCTACTCAAAGAGAGATAGACCATATCGTCAGCATCATGAAGGAACTTGGCATCTCCAACTACGAGATAAGCAAGGACATTCCTATCAAGCATTGGACTGATGCCGAATGTCGTTCATGGGCAAGACATCAGAGGGAAATACACCCTGAGTATGACTCAAACTATCTGTTTGATGTCCTTCACAAAGAAGAAAAAGCATTGGACATACTTGACTTTCAAGACCAATGGCACATCATCAAAGAAGTGTATGGCGTGAAATAGAGCTGAAAACTCTTTCTCAACATAGATTTATTTAGTTGTGGTATTAAGATAGATTGGTTAATACAATCCTTAATTTCCTCGTATTGTCGCGATGACAATACGGGGAAAGGCTTCATCATAGAAACAATATAATAAGAGGGTGTGTCGCTTGCTCTTGACACACCCTCTTCATTTTGTGCTTGTTGTTATCCTAACTAATATATCGTGTAACCAACTCTTTTTACCCTTAAAAACGTGATCAAATGCGATTATTTAACTATTGTATTTTTGCCACTATATGTTATTGTCTTTGTTGCTCCACCGATAATCTTCACGTTGAATGTGCGTGAGGCAAGCATTCCTGGGAATGAGCCTTGACGCTTACCGATGGTGAGTGTCTTAGCCTTGTCGTTCCAAGTGAGACGGATGGTAGAGTACATTCCCTTCTCGTAGTTGTAGTTGTCGCCCTCGTCCTCGTAGAGCGTGAACTCTGCATTGGCACCAGGATAAACAACGATATCTATATTGTCATATTTATTCTCGTTGGCATACTGTACATCTGGTCCGAGCGGAAGGATACTACCTGCCTTGATGAAGAGAGGTGAGTGACCGAGCGGAATGGTTGTCATGAGTTTCTGTCCACCATCATGCTTGGTGCCTGTCCAGTAGTCGTACCATGAAGTACCAGCTGGGAGATAAACCTCATACTGCTTGTTGTCCTTCCAGTTCACGTTAGGATAGCCAATGTTTGCCTCGTTGCTCTCACTCTTGTTCCATCCGCTGAGCTCGTCAGTCTTCACAATCTTCTCCTTTGTGTAAAGAGGATTAAGGACTGGACACACAAGTACATTACGACCGAACATGTACTCATGATTGTTATTCCATGTATTCTTGTCATTCTTGAAGTCCATGAAGAGAGCACGCATGAACGAGTCGTCGTTCTTGCTCACCTGCCATGAGGTACTATATATATAAGGAAGGAAACGATAGCGAAGCTTGACAGCATCAACGAGTGCGTCATATACAGGTTCACCCTTCTTGCCGAAGTAATAGAGTTCGCGATATACGTCTGTGCCGTGGCTACGCATCATTGTGGAGAACGCTCCGAACTGCATCCAGCGTACATAGAGTTCTTGATACTGTGGATTGCGGGTACCTGAGTTATGTCCCTGTGTGTTGTATGAGCCGGCAAAGAATCCACCTATGTCTGTGTTTACATTAGGATTGGCAGTAAGTGTGTAATTGAGACAGATAGGAATCTGCTTGCGGAAACTGTCCCATGATGAGCCGATATCGCCACTCCATGTGTTTGCACCTGTGCGCTGCTGCCCAGCAAAGTAACTACGAGTGAGAATGAACACACGCTTTGATGAATCGACAGCACGCTGATGGTCATACACACCACCAACAGCCTTCAACGGGAAGATGTTGCGCACACTACGATAGCTACCCATTGTAGTCTTCTCGTCAAGGTCAGAGTCCTTGTATGACATGTGGTCAGGGTCTGTAGAGTCCATCCACCATGCATCTATACCCATCTTGTGAAGACGTGAAAGGTTCTTCCAATATATGTCAAGAGCCTCCTTGCTATACACGTCATAACAACGCACACCACTTGGGTAGTCCATGCGTGGAGGCCAGAAGCCAAGACCGCTCTCAGGCCATGTCTTGAAACTGAAAAGAAGATTCTTCTGCTTGAGTTCCTTGAAAGCCTTAGTCTCAGGACCGAATGATGACCAGATGGAGATGCTCATGTGGGCATTGAGACGATGTACTTCGTCAATCATCTGCTGTGCCTGACCAAAGTCCTCATTGAGGAACTCCATAGCGTTCCATGTATAGTTGCTTGCCCAGTACTGCCAGTCCTGAATGATGCCGTCGAAAGGTATCTTCAGGTCACGATACTTGTGAACCACCTCAAGAAGCTCGCGCTGGCTCTTGTAACGCTCACGGCTCTGGTGGAATCCGTATGTCCATAATGCCTGCATAGGTACCTTACCAGAAAGGTGACGCATCTGTGCAATCACTCCATCGGCATTACCGCCATACATGAAGTAATAGTCGATGACCTTGCCCACCTGACTCTCCAGTTCGAGTGTGGCATTATCATCTATCTGTGTTGGCGAATAGTTGTCCCAGAATATACCATAGCCCTTGATGCTCTGGAAAACGTTGCCATAGTCTTCAAGGTTGCTCTGCATCATGAGTCTGTGCTCACCTCTCTGCGACATCTTTCCGTTCTGGATAAGTCCAAGACCATATATATGTTCGTCCTTGTCGATGGCGAAGCCTTGCTTCACCTTATATGCACCCTTATCCACGCCAGAAGTGATAGGCGTGAACTTGCTCTCGCCTTCCTTGAGGAGTACGTTGCCCTTGTTGTCGGCGAAAGTAACCTTTCCGTTATCTACTGTCACGGTAAGAGCCGAAGACTTGTACACAGTCTTTGTGCCATTCTGAGTCTTGCTCACCTTTACTTTTTGTGGGACGGCAGTCACCACTTCCGACTTCTTGTCAACCGTCTGACCGTTATCCTTCACGATACGGACGATGCTTGGAGTGAAGAACTCGACCTTCTGAGCCCAACTCGCATTTGCCACGAGAGAAAGCAAGGAAATCAATATTAAGTTTCTTTTCATATTTAGTATAAGTTAATAAGTTTGTAGGTTTGTGAGTTTTTGAGTTTGTAAGTTTTAAAGTTTTTTAGTTTTTGCGAACGTAAGTTTTTAGTTGTCGCAAAGCGTACTTGTGATTATTTGTGAGAACTAAAAGATTCACAATTCACATTCGCAAGAACTCATAAACTTAAAAACTCAAAAACTTAAGAACTTAATGAATTCGCTTGCAAATATATCGTGTTTTTCGGTTACAAATAGGCTAAAAATGTTGATTATCGATGATACAAATGTTGAAATATGGGTGTTTTTCAACAAATAACGCATTTTAACGTCCGTTTAGGATCGAAAAACACACAGCGTTGACTTGATACTACCCCACCCTGTATTTGCTATCAACAATTGATGATACGGAGGCATGTTAATTTATTTGCAGTACACAAAAAAATAAGATGTGCCAAATTGAAGTGAACTCACGAAGTATTATGTATAACTTCTTAGAGACATTTCAATTTGACACATCCAATGTTTGTTCACGGGAGGAGATACCTACCAATTTTTTTCTACGCGATGAAAATATTTTTTCTACGCGATGAAATTATTTTTTCTACGCGTAATAATGCTTATTTCACGATTTCGAGAAGTTCAACTGTGAAGATAAGAGCAGAGAATGGCTTGATGTTGCTGCCTGCACCATTCTCACCATATCCAAGCTGGTAAGGGATGTAGAGTTCCCACTTAGCTCCTACTGGCATCAAGGTGAGGGCTTCTGTCCATCCTTTGATTACCTGTGATGGAGAGAAAGTGTTTGGCTCGCCACGCTTGTATGAACTATCAAATACTGTTCCGTCGATAAGACGTCCCTCATAGTTTACCTTTACCTTGTCACTACGGCTTGCACGCTTACCAGCCTCATCACCCTTTACGAGTACCTTGTACTGAAGTCCGCTTGGGAGAGTTATGACACCTTCCTTTGACTTATTCTCTGCAAGGAACTTCTCACCTGCACGCTTAAGTTCACCATACTTCTGCTCATTGAGCATAGCCTTACGCTTTTCCATAATCTCATTGAGCTGACGACCTGCCTCTTCTGGCTTGAGGTCAGAACCCTCGAAGAGTGACTCAAGCATGGCAGAAGCCATAATCTTGCGGTCGATAGACTTACCTTCTTCACCATCGAAGTAGTCGTTAGAGAAACGTGTTACCATCTGGCACAACTGGTTGGCTATGTCCCAACCTGCGTTGTAAGCGTGAGTCTTCTGGTCTGTATCGTCTGAGTTTACACGGTTGAGAACTGCCTCTGTGAATGTGCTGAGGTATGTTGTATCAACCTTGAGATTATTGACGATATGTCTCTTGAGACCATTTGATGTTGCAACACCATAGATGTATGCAACAGAGTCCTCTGGTGTGATGAGGTCAGGAATTGTGACAGAAACAACCTTGCCATTCTTCTGTGTCTCGATGAACTCCTTGAGTTCCTGTGCCTGCTTTGCTTTGAACTCTTTAAGTTCCTGTGTTTGCTTTGCCTTGGCAGCCTTTGCTGCTGCCTTAGCAGCTGCTATGCTATCCTTTGCAGAAACCTGAGCGTTGGCTACTGCTGATGAAAGAGCAATAAGAGTGAGTATAAATGCTTTTTTCATTTGTCTTTATTTTAGTCAAATTGCCATTCGGCTAAACTTGTTATCCGAATGGCAATTGTGAATTATGCGTTAATAAGCGAGTCTTACTTTAAAACTTCAATAGTGAAGATGAGAGTAGAGAATGGCTTAATCTGTCCCATGTTGTTTGAACCGTAAGCAAGTTCCTGTGGAATTGTTACTTCCCACTTTGAGCCAGCTGGCATCAACTTGAGAACCTCAGCCCAACCCTTGATTACGCGTGGAGTCTTGAGGTCAACCTCAAATGGCTCGTTATCACGGTTTGATGTAGAGTCGAATACTGTTCCGTCGATGAGCTTACCCTCATAGAGTACCTTAACCTTACTTGTGTCTGATGGAAGAGCACCTGTACCCTCTGTGAGTACCTTGTACTGCAACTCAGCAACGCCGCCATCATCAGTCTTTACAGAAACTGTCTTAACACCTTCCTTCTTTTTATTCTCTGCGAGATACTTGATACCAGCAGCCTTGTTGTCACCATACTTCTTCTCAAGGTTTGCAGCCTGGATTGGCTCAATCATAGACTTGAACTGGTTCATTGCCTCTTCTGCAGTAATAGTTGCTGTTCCCTTGAGACCGTCGATGAAACCTGCAAGGAGATTATTTACGTTTACTGTCTGAGTAGAGTCGCCATCATAAATCTCGTTAGAGAGACCCTTAGCCATCTGCTGAATCTGCTTTCCAACCTCGAGACCCTTCATGTATGCTTCCTTCTTAGGGTCAGCCTCGTTGATTGCGCCTTCCTTCATACCCTTGATGAACTCATCAAGATAAGTTGAATCTACGCCAAGCTGCATAGACATATACTGCTTAAGACCCTGTGACTGTGCAACACCGAGATCGTAAGTAAGAGAATCAACACCTTCTTTAAGGTCAGCCTTACCACTGTTTGAGCAGGCTGTGAATGACATGGCAGCAGATACTACGGCTGCCATCAAAACGATTTTTTTCATTTCTTGGTTTATTATGTTAGTTTTAGTTTTAGTTCGCAAGTATTTAAGTTTGTGAGTCTTTAAGTTTTTAGGTTTATGAGTTCGTAAGTTTTTGAGTTATTGAGTTTGTAAATTGGTATGTTATTACGCTCTCAAGCACAATGTTGCATGGTCTTTGGACACATGACAAGAAAAACTTATGGTCACAAATTCGGCACAAAGTTAATCATAATATTTAATTGGTAAGGATTTAGAATGCTAAAAAATGCTAAAAGGCTCTTTTAAGGAGTTTTATTCGTGCTCCTCCAAGGGTTGTGACGACACCTTTCTGCTCAAGTTCAAAGATTGTGGCACTCACAAGTCCGTACCCAAGTCCAGTCTCGTTTACGATAAAATTGATAGATTTATCATCAACATCCTTGAGACTGTTAACAATCTTCTGTTCGTCTTCGCTCAACTCAGGCATAGCATCGGCAAAGAGGTCACGCTGAACGGGACGTGGCTGTCCCCACCCCATATACTTGACAAACTCCTCCGCATTCATGAGCAATTGTGCCTTGTTGTCTGCAATAATCTTATTGCATCCTGCGCTATTCTCATCCGATGTCCTTCCAGGAAAGGCAAAGACATCACGATTGTAATTGTTGGCAAGGTTTGCAGTCACGAGTGAACCTCCATAACTTCCGCTCTCCACCACAATGGTGCAATCGCTCATGCCAGCAACGATCCTATTTCGCTTCAGAAAGTTGGACTTCTCTATCTTCGTATTATGGATGTATTCGGTCAAGATTCCTCCTTGTGTGGTCATCTTGCTTGCCGTCTCACGATGAACACTCGGATAGATTTTTTCAAGCCCATGAGCCACGACTCCTATGGTATTCATATCGTTGGCTAAAGCCGCACGATGCGAATGGATATCTATTCCGTAGGCAAGACCGCTGACGATTATGGCATCTGGAACGAGAGTTTTGAGGTCGGCAACAAACGAGTTGCAGAGTTCCTTACCATACTGGCTACAGTTTCTTGTGCCCACCATGCTTACTATGTGCATAACATTCAAATCAACGTTACCATAATAATAAAGAATGACGGGCGCATCATCACACAACCTAAGTCGCTGTGGATAATCGGCATCGTTCATACACAAAGCCTTGACATTCTTCTTCTCTATGAACTCAATTTCCGACTCTGCAATACGAAAAGCATCATCCACCTTCTTCAACGACTCGGAAAGCAGCAAGGTAGCATCAGGGATAACGTCTTTTATGTTATTCCTGTTTTCCATAACGGCAGTTGCCGAACCAAGTGTATCGTACAAGTACTTTGCACTTATCGTTCCTATATTGGCAATCTGCGTCAATGCTATTGCGTTGAAGACTTCGGTCACGATTTTATTCTAAAGTTTATAATCTCAATTAGAAACTAAGAATAATAAGAATTATGATTTTGATGATAAATCTTGCCTCATTCAGAGTCAGTACTTAGTCTCATGTGAGTCAGTACTTAGTCAGTAAATTATCAGTCAACAATTAATATGCCTACTCGACAAGTCGAAGAGAATATCCGCTCACTCTTAATTCTTAATTCTCCTCAAAGAATGGAGCGAACTTCTCGTTGAGTTCCTCACAATCGGAGAGACGACCGTTGACGAGGCATACACTATCTACTTCGGCACGGATGCTGAGTTTCTCATCAGGAAGACGATAAATGTCCTGAAGGAACTTATACTTGATACCGTCCTTCTTGATTCGTATTCTTGTCACATATTCGTCGCCACTCTTGAGTGGAACCTTGAACTGCATGGTGAGGCGTGCAACCACGGCATCTGTTCCCTTTTCGTGAAGCTCAGCAAAGCTGATATTGTGAGCGAGAAGGAATTCATGACGTGCATGTTCGAGATAATGCTGGTAGTTGGCGTTGTTCACAATGCCCTGAAGATCGCACTCATAGTCGCGCACCTTGTCCTTTAATTCGTAGATATAATTAGCCATAAATATTAAAGTTTTGTGCAAAGATAGGATAAAAAGGAGAATGAGGAATGAAGAATGCAGATTTTTTTCGTAACTTTGCAAAATCTTTTATAAGTAACAATCAAGAAAATAAATAAATATAACGTAAATATACACAATGGATAAACTTAGTTACGCTCTTGGCCTTGGAATTGGCCAGCAGCTCAAGCAGATGGGTCTTAAGGACGTTCTTAAGGTTGAGGATTTCTCACAGTCAATAATCGATGTTCTCGCAGATGCAGACCTCAAGGTGTCACACGCAGAGGGACAGAAGATTGTAAACGATTTCTTCCAGAAACTGGAGGACGTAAAGCGTGCCGAGGCAGCAGAGGCTGGCAAGGCAGCAAAGGCTGACGGCGAGAAGTTCCTTGCAGAGAACGCAAAGAAGGCTGGCGTCGTCACAACAGCAAGCGGTCTTCAGTACGAGGTACTCACAGAGGGTACAGGCAAGAAGCCAAAGGCAACAGACAAGGTACGTTGCCACTATGAGGGTCGCCTTATTGACGGTACAGTATTCGATTCATCTTATCAGCGTAATGAGCCAGCAGACTTCGGACTTCAGCAGGTTATCGCTGGTTGGACAGAGGGTGTTCAGCTCATGGCAGAGGGTGCTAAGTATCGTTTCTACATTCCTTACATGCTCGCATACGGCGAGGGTGGCGCAGGTGCTCTCATCCCACCATTCTCTGCTCTCATCTTTGACGTAGAGCTTATTAAGGTACTTTAAGCCCCCTTACCCCCGAAGGGGGCAGCCTCCGGTTCATGCCGTTCATGATGCGTCTGCATCTTTAAAACAGAAAGCCGAAGGTCATGCTTGTCGGGGAATAAATACGTTAATAACATCCACCTCCCTTGGTCTGGATGGCCGCCCCCTTTGGGGGCTGGGGGGCATTAATATGGAACAGAAAATCATATCAGGAGTACAAGCTGCAGTCAAGGCGCTCTATGGTCTTGATGCTGACGCTTCACAGGTTCAGCTCCAGAAGACAAAGGCTGAGTTTGAGGGTCACCTCACAGTCGTTGTATTCCCATTTGTCAAGGCAGCACGCAAGTCACCTGAGCAGGTAGGTCAGGAGATAGGTCAGTATCTCTTAGACAACGCTTCAGATGTTGTTGCCAAGTTCAATGTGGTTAAGGGATTCCTTAACCTCGTCATCAGCGATGCACAGTGGATTAACCTCCTCAACGAGATTAACGCTGACGACAAGTTCGGATTTACTCAGGCAACTGACAAGTCACCACTCGTGATGATTGAGTACAGCTCGCCTAACACAAATAAGCCACTCCACCTCGGTCACGTGCGTAACAACCTCCTCGGTGCAGCTCTTGCACGTATCGTAGAGGCTAACGGTAACAAGGTCGTAAAGACAAACATCGTAAACGACCGTGGTATTCACATCTGTAAGTCTATGCTCGCATGGCTCAAGTATGGCAACGGTGAGACACCTGAGACTTCAGGTAAGAAGGGTGACCACCTCATCGGCGACTACTACGTGGCATTCGACAAGCACTACAAGGCTGAGTGCGACGAACTCGCCAAGAAGTATGTAGCCGAAGGCATGGCTGAGGAAGAGGCTAAGGAGAAGGCTAAACAGGAAGCACCACTCATCAAGGAGGCACACGAGATGCTCGTGAAGTGGGAGAACAACGACCCAGAGGTACGTGCTCTCTGGCGCAAGATGAACGAGTGGGTTTATGCAGGATTTGACGAGACTTACAAGATGATGGGTGTAAGCTTCGACAAGATATACTACGAGTCAGAGACTTATCTCGAAGGTAAGGAGAAGGTCATGGAAGGACTTGAGAAGGGATTCTTCTACCGCCGACCTGATAACTCTGTATGGGCAGACCTTACAGCTGAAGGACTTGACGAGAAGCTTCTCCTCCGTTCAGACGGTACTTCTGTCTATATGACTCAGGACATCGGTACAGCCAAGCTCCGTTTCCAGGACTTCCCTATCGACAAGATGATTTATGTCGTAGGTAATGAGCAGAACTACCACTTCCAGGTACTCTCTATCCTCCTCGACAAGCTCGGATTCAAGTGGGGTAAGGACCTCGTTCACTTCTCTTACGGAATGGTTGAACTTCCAAACGGTAAGATGAAGTCACGTGAAGGAACAGTCGTAGATGCTGACGACCTTATGGCAGCAATGATTAGCGATGCCTATACAGCAAGTGCCGACAAGCTCAAGAAGGCAGAGATGTCTGAGGAAGAGGCACGTGAGGTTGCACGCAAGGTAGGACTTGGTGCGTTGAAGTATTTCATCCTCAAGGTTGATGCACGTAAGAACATGCTCTTCAACCCAGAGGAGTCAATCGACTTCAATGGTAACACAGGTCCATTCATCCAATATACATACGCTCGTATCCAGAGTATTCTCCGCAAGGCTAAGGAGCAGAACATCACTATTCCTGCTGTTCTTCCAGCCAATGTCGAGATATCTGTCAAGGAGACTGAACTCATCCAGAAGCTTAACGCATTCGGTGCTGCCGTTCGTCAGGCAGGAACAGACTACAGTCCATCTGGAATCTGTAACTACTGCTACGAGCTTACCAAGGAGTTCAACCAGTTCTACCACGACTTCACAATCCTTGGTGAGACTGACGAAAACAAGAAGGTGTTCCGTCTTGTCCTTGCACAGGCAGTTGCTAAGGTTGTAAGCCTCGGTATGGGACTCCTCGGCATTGAGATGCCAGAAAGAATGTAATCACATTTTTCTTGATCCAACAATGGCCAAACAAAAATTCTATGTGGTGTGGGATGGAGTAGAAGATGGTGTCTATACATCCTGGGAAGCATGTCAGGAAGCTGTCAAAGGTTTCTCCAATGCCAAGTTCAAGTCTTTCAAGACTGAGGCTGAAGCAGAAGAAGCGTTTGCTCTTGGCTACGACGCATGGAAAGATATAGAAAAGCAGAAGGAGACCGCCGTGTCTTCTTCTGCTTCTTGTTCTGAATCTGACGATATGTCCACACCATCAGCCTCATCCGTCCAGACAGCTCCTTCACAGTCATCACGTCCACAGGTAAACGCATCAGCCCTTCCACAGGGAGCAATCAACAACTCCATCGCCGTAGATGCAGCTTGTAGCGGCAACCCTGGAAAGATGGAGTACCGTGGTGTCTATCTACGTACAGGTAAGGAGATATTCCACTTCGGTCCCGTCTTCGGTACAAATAACATAGGTGAGTTCCTTGCCATTGTCCACGGACTTGCCCTGCTCAAGCAGAAGGGACTTGACGACATGCCCGTGTATAGCGACAGCGTCAACGCCCAGTTGTGGGTGCGCAAGAAGAAGTGTAAGACCACCCTTGAGCGTAACGAAAAGACCGAACAGCTCTACCAGTTGATTGAACGTGCTGAAAACTGGCTCAAGAACAATACCTACAGCAATCCAATCATCAAGTGGCCAACCGAGCAATGGGGTGAAATCCCTGCCGACTTCGGACGCAAATAACCCTCTTTAATTAAAATGACCTATGATATATTTTTCATTTGATGACTCGTTTGAACATAACGAGGAGTATAAATCCAAAGAGAAGCCACCCATAGAGTCAAAGAACACGCTAAAGGATTGGATTAAGAGCATTCCTCTTATTTTATTTATCATCTTTGGCTTGATTGTGTGTCTTATTGAAAAGATATTCACATTTAACAAGAAGCTCCCTGACGATGTTGACAAGGTAAAGACATGGTACTTGGAGTTTGACGATGAAGAAGACCATTGTGCAGTACGAGAAGTCGGCGTAGATGAAAACGGCAAGGTCGTCGTTTTAGCGCCCTACGAGAAAAACGGCAGTTTGGAGTACATGGGGTTCTGGTGTGACGAAGACGATGATATAGATTTTTTCGAAAACATTATTGGCGTCAAACACATTACCAAAGAAGAGTTTGAATCCGTATGGAACTCCTTTGAAGAACCCGTATAAAAACGACACCCAAGTGTAGTCGGAGCGACACTCGACTGTGGGTGATTGCGACACTCGACTGTCGCTTTCAGTCTGATTATTGCTTCAATTTATCGTCACTTGAACAGTAGATTCAATCCTCGATTGATGTACATATTCAATCGAGGATTGAATGTATATATCGATCGAGGATCGAATTAGTAGTACGAACGGGGGTGATTTCACAAGCCATACAAAACTGGGCACGCTACGTCAACAAAAAACTGACGCTACGTCAAATTTTCATTGACGGAGCGTCAGCATATTTTTTGATGGAGGCAGATTGTTACTTGCAGATTGCGCTTGCGATATCTGCTGGAGCAATCATCTGCTGCTCGCCAGTAATCATGTTCTTGAGGTTTACTTTGCCTTCTGCCATCTCGCTTTCACCTACGATTGCAACGAATGGAATGTTCTTGGCATTGGCGTACGACATCTGCTTCTTCATCTTGGCAGCATCTGGATAAATCTCGGCACGGATACCTGCCTTGCGCACCTCTGCAAGGATTGGAAGACAGAAGTCTGTCTCTGCCTCACCGAAGTTGACAAAGAGAAGCTGTGTAGCATTGACAGCCTCCTTTGGATAAAGGTCAAGCTGGTTGAGCACATCGAAGATACGGTCAGCACCAAATGAGATACCTACACCGCTAAGTCCTGGCATACCGAAGATGCCTGTAAGGTTGTCGTAACGACCACCTCCTGTGATTGAACCAATCTGAACATCGAGAGCCTTTACCTCGAAGATAGCACCTGTATAATAGTTAAGACCACGGGCAAGTGTGAGGTCAAGCTCTATTTCATTGTTGAGGCTTGTGAGCTTTGAAAGTATGTATTCACTTTCCTCAACACCCTTGAGACCAATCTCGCTGTCCTTGAGAACCTCCTTCATTGTTGCAAGCTTCTCTGCATTTGTACCAGAGAGCTTGATGATTGGCTGAAGCTTCTCGATGGCATCAGCAGGAATACCATCGTTGGCAAGCTCCTCGTTGACAGCATCAAGACCAATCTTGTCGAGCTTGTCGATGGCAACTGTGATGTCAACAATCTTGTCTGCCTGTCCAATCATCTCTGCAATACCTGTGAGAATCTTGCGGTTGTTAATCTTGATGCATACACGTACACCAAAGCGAGTGAAGACTGTATCGACAATCTGCATGAGCTCAACCTCATTGAGAAGAGACTCTGAACCTACAACGTCGGCATCACACTGGTAGAACTCACGGTAGCGTCCCTTCTGTGGACGGTCAGCACGCCATACTGGCTGAATCTGGTAACGCTTGAAAGGAAGTGTGAGTTCCTCGCGGTGCTGAACAACGAAACGTGCAAATGGTACTGTGAGGTCATAACGGAGACCTTTCTCACAGAACTTGCTCGCAAGCTTGAGTGTGCTTGTGTTAGCCACCTCGTCAGCAGTCATTCCGTGGAGGAAGTCGCCTGAGTTAAGAATCTTGAAGAGGAGCTTGTCGCCCTCCTCGCCGTACTTACCCATGAGAGTTGAGAGGTTCTCCATTGCTGGAGTCTCAATCTGCTGGAAGCCATAGAGAGCATACACATCCTTAATGGTGTTGAATATGTAGTTACGCTTTGCCATCTCTACTGGTGAGAAGTCGCGTGTACCTTTTGGAATACTTGGTTTCTGTGCCATAAAAAATTAAAAATATAATGGATGGCCCCCTCCCGACCTCCCCGTGGGGGAGGAGCCTGACAGATGGGGCGTTGTTAGTTTTTTTAATAAATTACCCGGATGGTTCTCCCTCCCCATAGAGGCGAATGAGGGCGTAGAAGAGAGACTAAATGTCTCTCTGTCCCGAAATGAGGGGAGAGCAGTGCCCTGCTCGACGGAGGTCAAAGAGGGCTGGGGAGAGGGTCTTCTTAGAACATCTTTGCTACCCTCTCGATACCTGCAACGAGTGCATCGACCTCTTCCTTGGTGTTGTAGAGACCGAAACTTGCACGGACTGTTCCTTCGATGCCAAGACGGCGCATGAGCGGTTCTGCACAATGATGCCCCGTGCGTACTGCTATGCCAAGACGGTCAAGAAGCGTACCCATATCAAGATGATGGATATTGCCAACAAGGAAACTGATGACTGCATCCTTATGACTTGGCGTACCAATGAATCGCATACCGTCAATCTGACTCATACGTTCCATGGCGTAGCGTGTCAGTTCCTGCTCGTGGGCATAGATATTATCCATACCAAGTGCAGATACGTAGTCGAGAGCCTTTGCAAGAGCGTGGGTAGCCACATAGTCAGGTGTTCCTGCCTCAAACTTGTAAGGAAGCTCGTTGTATGTTGTCTTCTCGAATGATACGTTCTTTATCATCTCGCCTCCACCCTGATAAGGAGGAAGTTTGTCAAGCCAATCTTCCTTGCCATAGAGAACGCCTACGCCCGTAGGTCCGTATATCTTATGACCAGAAAAAGCGAAGAAGTCGCAGTCGAGTTCCTGCATATCAACCTTAAAGTGCGGTGTACTCTGAGCACCGTCTATAAGGACCGGTACATTATGTTCATGAGCAATCGTGATGATGTCCTTGACGGGATTAACAGTACCGAGTACATTGCTTACGTGTGCACAGCATACGAGACGCGTTGTCTTGCTAAACAGTCTCTTGTAAGCATCCATGTCGAGTTCGCCATTATCAAACATAGGTATGACACGAAGCTTTGCGCCCTTACGTTCGCACATCATCTGCCAAGGCACGATGTTGGAGTGGTGCTCCATGGTGCTGACAATTATCTCGTCACCCTCATGAATGAAAGCCTCACCGAAAGAGAAAGCCAACAGGTTGATGCTTTCGGTAGTGCCACGCGTGAAGAGAATCTCGTTTGTGCTCCTTGCGTTGATGAATGCACGCACGGTCTCACGGCTTGCCTCGTGAAGGTCAGTTGCCTGCTGTGACAGGAAATGTACTCCACGATGCACGTTGGCATTGACATTATAATATTCGTCCACCATAGCCTCTACCACACAGCGTGGCTTCTGCGTGGTAGCTCCATTGTCCAGATAGACAAGTGGACGGTTATATATCTTGCGTGAAAGGATTGGAAAATCCTCCCTTATTTTGTTTATGTCGTACATTGTTTATTAGTTAGAAATTAGTAATTAATAATGAGTAATAATCATTCGGTTCACATAACACAAAATAGTTATTACTAATCACTCATTACTCATTTCTCATTATTTACAGAGTCTGCAATCATCACATTTCTCAAGTTCGCCACGGAATCGCTTCTCTACCTTAACAAAGAGCTTGTCACGAAGTGGCTGAAGTTGTATCTGGTCGATGACCTGACCCATGAAAGCGTTCTTGAGAAGCATACGTGCTTCTTCCTCAGGCACACCTCTCTGGCGCATATAGAAGAGAGCCGTCTCGTCCATGACACCTACTGTAGAGCCGTGGGCACACTTCACATCGTCTGCATATATCTCAAGCATAGGTTGAGTGAACATACGAGCGTCGGCTGATGCACACAGGTTAGAGTTGGTTTCGTGGCTCACGGTCTTCTGTGCATCCTTCTCTACAAGAATCTTTCCAGCAAAAGCTCCTACTGACTTGTCATCTACGACGTACTTGTATAGTTCGTTAGATGTACAGTTAGGTACGCGATGGTCGATGAGAGTATTGTTGTCAATACGCTGGCTTCCACCTGCTATGGCGCAACCGTTGAGTGTTACCTCGGAGTTCTCACCTTTGAGTACCACATCGCAGAGGTTGCGTGTCTGACCGTTGTAGAGTGTTATGCTATTATGCTTGACCGTACAGTCGCGCTCCACATTTATATATACATTGGAGAATCGACTACAGAGTGGGGTTGTCTCCTCTATCTCGTAGATGTCGAGGTGGCTGTTATCCTTGCAGAAAATCTCCATGACCTGTGTCGTGAGGAAGCGTTGCTTGTCCTCGGCATGGTCATTCATTATGATGGTAGCTTCTGCTCCTTGCTCAAGAATGACCAAGACACGGCGGTTCACCATTGTTGAAGTGTTGCCGCGAAGCCAGTTGTCAACCTGTATAGGGTCTTCGGCTTTCGTGTTTCTTGGTACATAAATGACCAAGGCATCGTGTGCGATGGCGGTATTGAGGGCTGTGATGCCGTCATTATTATCCGCAATTGTGTTGTAATATGCTGACAGGTCTATTGGTGATTCGGCAAGACGGAAGATGTACTTTGAAGGCTTAACTTCAAGTGTGTTGAATGACACACCATAGTTAGGGGCAAAATAAGCATCCACATCCGTGTACTTATATCGCTCCACCTTCTTGGAAGGAAATCCCACCTTCTCAAACGAAGCAAATGCGGCATCACGAACTTTGTTCATAACGTCGCAACTCTTCTGCTTGATAAGGTTGCTTATCTCACCATAGAGTTCTATATATTGCTGTTCACTTTTCATAATTTGAGTTTTTGAGTCTCTGAGTTTTTAAGTTTGTAAGTTTTTGAGTTTTTTTGTTATTGGGTTCGGGAGTTTTTTAGTTATTGATACGGGAATTATCTTCCAACACACATAACTTAAAAAACTACAAACTCAAGAACATAAAAACTTACGAACTCAAAAACTCAAAAACTTATAAACTTATCTCCGCCTTAATCCAGTCGAATCCTTCGTTCTCAATCTTGAGCGCAAGGTCAGGTCCACCAGTCTTGACAATCTTACCATCAATAAGTACGTGTACGATGTCTGGCTTGATGTAGTCAAGAAGACGCTGGTAGTGTGTGATGACCATGGCGCTTGTCTCTGAAGTGCGAAGCTTGTTGAATCCTTCGGCTACGATACGGAGGGCATCCACATCAAGACCAGAGTCTGTCTCATCAAGGATGCAGAACGTAGGTTCGAGCATAGCCATCTGGAATATCTCGTTACGTTTCTTCTCACCACCAGAGAATCCTTCGTTGACAGAACGGTTCATGAGCTTCTGATCAATCTCAACGAGCTTGCGCTTCTCACGCATAATCTTGAGGAAGTCTGTTGACTTGAGTGGCTCCTCACCCTTAGCCTGACGACGTGCATTAACAGCGGCACGCATGAAGTTAGTCATGCTCACTCCAGGAATCTCTATAGGAGTCTGGAATGACATGAATATACCTTCGTGTGCACGTTCCTCTGGTTTCATGGCAAGGAGGTCCTTGCCATTGAAAGTGATGCTACCTTCTGTAACCTCGTATGCTGGGTTGCCGACGATGACATTAGAGAGTGTTGACTTTCCAGCACCATTTGTACCCATGAGGGCATGAATCTCACCATCGTTAATGGTGAGGTCAATTCCCTTTAATATTTCTTTGCCATTGACTGTGGCATGTAAATTCTTTATCTCTAACATAAAGCCCCCCGACCCCCAAAGGGGGTGGCCATTCGGTTTGGGGGGAATGGCTTAGTGTTTTCCCCGAATATGCAAACATCATTTTTCATGATGACTGCCCCCCTCGGGGGTTAGGGGGCTATCCTACAGTACCCTCAAGACTTACACTCAGGAGTTTCTGAGCCTCTACGGCGAACTCCATAGGGAGCTTGTTGATGACATCCTTGGCGTAACCATTCACGATGAGTCCTACAGCTTCCTCAGTCGAGATGCCTCGCTGGTTGCAGTAGAAGAGCTGGTCTTCGTTAATCTTTGAAGTCGTAGCCTCATGCTCTACTGTAGCTGTATTGTTGTGAATGTCCATATAAGGGAAAGTATGCGCTCCACATTCTGAACCAAGGAGGAGAGAGTCACAACTTGAGTAGTTGCGTGCACCATCTGCCTTTGTACCCACCTTAACAAGTCCACGGTATGAGTTCTGGCTCTTACCTGCACTTATACCTTTAGATATAATAGTGCTTCGTGTGTTCTTACCGATGTGAATCATCTTGGTACCCGTATCTGCCACCTGATGGTTGTTGGTCACAGCAACAGAGTAGAACTCTGCCTGTGAGTTGTCACCCTGAAGTATGCAAGATGGGTATTTCCATGTGATGGCTGAACCTGTCTCTACCTGTGTCCATGAGAGCTTTGAGTTAACACCACGAAGATGACCTCTCTTTGTGACAAGGTTGAGCACACCACCCTTACCATTCTCGTCGCCTGGGTACCAGTTCTGTACAGTTGAATACTTCACCTCAGCGTTGTCCAAGACTACAATCTCGACGATAGCAGCGTGCAACTGGTTTTCGTCACGCATAGGGGCCGTACATCCCTCAAGGTAGCTGACGTACGACCCTTCGTCACAAATGATGAGTGTACGTTCAAACTGTCCTGTATTACGGGCGTTAATGCGGAAGTATGTCGAAAGTTCCATAGGACAGCGAGTGCCTTGTGGAATATATACAAATGAGCCGTCGCTGAACACTGCAGAGTTGAGTGCTGCGAAGTAGTTGTCACGATAAGGGACAACGCTACCAAGATACTGTCTTACAAGGTCTGGATATTCCTTTACCGCCTCACTGATGGAACAGAAAATGATGTTCTTCTCAGCAAGCTTCTCCTTGAAGGTGGTCTTGACAGATACGGAGTCCATGACGGCATCTACCGCCATTCCGCTTAAAGCAAGGCGTTCCTCAAGAGGAATGCCTAATTTGTCGAACGTCTTTACGAGTTCTGGGTCAAGCTCCTTCTTTTCTCCATCTGCGCTCTTCTTTGTAGGGTCGGCATAGTAGGATATGGCTTGGTAGTCAATCTCCGGAAGAGTCAGATGTCCCCATGTTGGCTGTTCTTGAGTAAGCCAGTAGCGGTAAGCTTCGAGGCGGAACTCAAGCAACCAGTCAGGTTCTCCTTTCTTGGCAGAGATTGTGCGAATCACATCCTCATTGAGACCCTTATCTATAATTTCTGTCTGTACGTCGGTGGTGAATCCGAATTCATATTTCTTCTCCGCCACTTCACGAACAAACTGGTTCTGTTCACTCATATATGATATACATATTATTCGTCTTCTCCAAAGGCGGAGTCAACGGCTTTATCAACGGCATTTTCAACAGATGTCTTGATGCCTCTCATTGGCTTGGCACCATTGGCTTCTTCCGTAGCATCGGTCACGATGATGATGTCCGGTACTATGAACTGTGCCGTTTGCTTGATGATGTAAAATGATGCTGGACGTTCCTCAAGGTTCTCAGTATGATAACCGCATGAACTCTCGACGAAGTCGTAGAAGTTGAAGACTGCACTCAGAAGCAGAGTGTAACTTACAACTCCTATGGCAGCACCACATATTCTATTAACAAATCCGAGGTGCACAGACTCAAATGCCTTAGTAAGGAGTGACGCTATCCATCCAAGAACTATTGGTACGAGGAGGAAGATAATCACGAAGGCAAATATCCTGCCTACGCTTGACGAAGTGGAACTTGCAGATGCAAGGAAATCGCCAAAGCCCTTGTAGAGCATAGATGCCAATATAAGTCCGAGAATGACACCACAAAGATGTGCTATCTGCTTAAAAGCACCCTGATAGAAGCCTATACCAGCTCCTATCAGAAGTACTATCAATATCAATAAGTTCATATTGCATGAGTTTGTAAGTTTTGAGTTTGTGAGTTTTTAAGTTTGTGAGTTTTTAACTTATTGCGTAATTGCAATAAAACCCCAAAAACTCACGAACCAACAAACTTAAAAACTTACGAACTTACAAACTTAAATGTCTTACAATTTTGCCTTAACCTCAACCTCTGTGTATGTCTCAAGAATATCGCCTTCACGAATGTCGTTGTAGTTGACGATTGAGATACCACAGTCGAAGTCACGACCAACTTCCTTAACGTCGTCCTTGAAGCGCTTGAGGGCAAGGATTTCACCTGTGTGAACAACGATACCGTCACGAATGACACGAATCTTGTCTGAACGGTGAATCTTACCATCTGTAACCCAAGCTCCGGCAACAGTTCCGACCTTTGTAATCTTGTAAACCTGACGAACCTCTGCCTGACCAGTGTTCTCTTCCTTGACTGTTGGTGCAAGCATACCCTCCATGGCGTCTGTAATCTGCTCGATACAGTCGTAGATGATAGAGTAGAGGCGGATATCAACACCTGCCTGGTCAGCAAGCTTGCGAGCAGCAGCTGAAGGACGAACCTGGAATCCGATGATGATTGCATCAGAAGCCTCAGCAAGAGTAACATCGCTCTCTGAGATTGCACCCACAGCCTTGTGGATGACGTTGACCTGAATCTTCTCTGTTGAGAGCTTGATGAGTGAGTCAGAAAGTGCCTCGATAGAACCGTCCACGTCACCCTTGACGATAAGGTTGAGTTCCTTGAAGTCTCCGAGTGCAATACGACGACCAAGCTCGTTGAGGTCAACACGCTTGAGGGTACGAAGTCCCTGCTCACGCTTGAGCTGCTCACGCTTGTTACAGATTTCGCGTGCCTCCTGCTCTGTCTCCATTGTGTGGAATGTATCACCTGCAGTAGGTGCTCCGTTGAGACCGAGGATAACGGCTGGCTCAGCTGGGAGAGCCTGCTGGATGCGCTGTCCACGCTCGTTGAACATAGCCTTGATACGTCCGTAGTGAGTACCTGCGAGTACGATGTCACCCTGATGGAGAGTACCGTTGCTTACGAGTACTGTTGCTACGTAACCACGACCCTTGTCGAGAGTTGACTCGATGATTGAACCTGTTGCCTTACGGTTAGGGTTTGCCTTGAGGTCGAGCATCTCAGCTTCGAGGAGTACCTTCTCCATGAGTTCTGCAACACCGATACCCTGCTTTGCAGATATTTCCTGACACTGGTACTTACCACCCCAATCCTCTACGAGGAGATTCATGGCAGCAAGCTGTTCACGTATCTTATCAGGATTAGCTCCTGGCTTATCAATCTTGTTGATGGCGAATACCATAGGTACGTTTGCTGCCTGAGCGTGTGCAATAGCCTCCTTTGTCTGAGGCATGATTGCATCGTCGGCTGCAACGATGATGATGGCAATATCGGTTACCTGAGCACCGCGGGCACGCATGGCTGTGAACGCCTCGTGACCTGGAGTATCGAGGAATGTGATGTGACGACCATCAGACATCTTGACGTTGTAGGCACCGATGTGCTGAGTGATACCACCAGCCTCACCTGCGATAACATTTGTCTTACGGATGTAGTCGAGGAGCGAAGTCTTACCGTGGTCAACGTGACCCATGACTGTGATGATTGGGGCACGGCTCTCAAGGTCTTCCTCCCTATCCTCTTCCTCTTCGATAGCATTTGAAACTTCTTCACTCACATAGTTTGTGGTGAAGCCGAACTCTTCTGCCACGATATTGATGGTCTCAGCGTCAAGACGCTGGTTGATACTTACCATCATACCGATTGCCATACATGTACCGATAACCTTTGTTACAGGAACGTCCATCATAGTGGCGAGGTCACTTACAGTCACGAACTCGGTGAGCTTGAGTACCTTGCTCTCTGCATTCTCGAGCTCTTCCTCCTCGTTCATACGCTCGCGGGCAGCATTACGCTTGTCCTTACGATACTTGACTGCCTTCTTTTCCTGCTTTGAAGTAAGACGGGCAAGTGTCTCCTTTACCTGCTTTGCTACCTCCTCATCGGTAAGCTCAACAGGCTTCTGTGGCTGCTTGTTCTTCTTATTCTTTTTTCCACCACCCTGACCGTTCTGGTTGTTGTTACCGTTATTGCCCTGGTTGTTCTTATTTTTACCCTGACCATTCTGCTGGTTAGAGTTGTCCTTGTTCTTGTTCTTTTTCTTGCCCTGGTTCTGCTGGCTCTGCTCCTTTGCTGCAGCTTCAACATCCACGCGCTGGTTGTTCATACGGTTACGCTTCTTCTTCTCACCGTTCTCACCATTCTTCTCGTTTCGCTCCTTCTTCTTCTCAGCCTTGCTCTTGCGGTCAGGGCGAGTCTTTGAATTGAGGCTTGAGAGATCGATGAATCCAACCTGCTTGAACTGGACACTTGGCTCCTGTGGGGCAGAGAGACGGTAAACGCCATCCTCGTCAACTTCGAGACGGTCGTTCAAGCTGTTCTTTGCCTTCTTGTTCTCTTCAGGAGCGGCTGTAGCCGCAGGTGCAGCCTCAGACTTATTGTTGTCTGTTGTGGCAGGTGTTTCCTTGACAGCTTCCCTCTCGGCTTCTACAACCTTTGCTGCCTCGGCTGCTGCAGCAGCGGCTTTCTTTTCCTCCTCAGCCTTTTTCTGGTCATTGATATTTCCAACAATCTTGAACTGAGGCTTCTGCTTTTCAGCATTCAGACGGAAAATCTCCTGCTCCTTACGGAGCTTCTCTTCCTGGAGCTTCTCCTTCTTTTCTTTCTTCTCCTGCTTCTCACGCTCCTTGCGCTGCTGGATGTCCTGCTGAATCTTGTCGTGCTTATCTTTGTCTGCTCCGAAAGCACTCATGAGCAATTGATATTGCTCATCCGTGATCTTGGCATTAGGACTGGCGTCTTCAAGAGCCTGTCCCTTCTTCTGCAGGAATTCTGCCACGGTGTTGATTCCTACATTGAGTTCTTTTAATGCTTTATTTAGTCTTACTGCCATCTTTCTTGTTAAGTGTTTAGTGTTTAGAGTTTAGAGACCTTTGCTGTACGTCCCAATCTTGTCGGGGTTATGAGTGCTGGGAGCAAAGTCTCTCAACTCCAAACACTCATCTCTCATCTTTCATAAGAGATTATTGTTCAAACTCAGCACGGAGAATATTGAGGACATCGTCCACAGTGTTCTCTTCGAGGTCTGCCTTGGCAACAATCATGTCGCGTGGAGCGTTGAGTACACTCTTGGCAGTTTCGAGACCAATACCCTTGATGGCTTCGATAATCCACTCGTCGATTTCGTCCTTGAACTCATCGAGGAGGATATCCTCTTCGTCTGGCTGGCTACCGTCAAGTTCACGGAATACATCGATTGTGTAACCTGTGAGAATACTTGCGAGTTTGATATTGTGACCATTCTTACCGATGGCAAGAGAAACCTGATCTGGCTTGAGGTAAACCTCTACCTTCTTGTTCTCATCATCGATAACGATACGCTCTGTACGTGCAGGGCTGAGTGCACGCTGGATGAAGAGCTGAAGGTTGTTAGAGTAATTGATTACGTCGATATTCTCGTTGCAAAGCTCGCGTACGATACCGTGAATACGGCTTCCCTTCACACCTACGCAGGCACCAACGGCATCGATGCGTTCGTTGTAGCTCTCAACAGCAATCTTGGCACGCTCACCTGGGATACGTGCAATCTTGCGTACTGTGATAAGTCCGTCGTTGATTTCTGGGATTTCATTCTCAAGAAGTCTCTGAAGGAACTCAGGTGCAGTACGGCTGAGGATAATCTTTGGATTGTTGTTGAGGTTGTCAACACGAAGAACGACGGCACGTGCTGTTTCACCCTTGCGGAAATAGTCGCCAGGAATCTGCTCTGACTTTGGAAGAAGAAGTTCGTTACCCTCGTCGTCGATGAGGAGAGTCTCACGCTTCCATACCTGATAAACCTCACCGCTCACGATTGTACCAACCTTGTCGATGTACTTGTTGTAGAGGTTATCGTGTTCAAGGTCAAGAATCTTGCTCGCCATTGTCTGACGGAGAGTAAGGATGGCACGGCGACCGAAGTCGGCGAAGTTAACCTTCTCACTCACATCCTCGCCAATCTCGAAGTCAGCGTCAATCTTCTGAGCGTCAGAGAGGCTGATTTCAGCATTCTCGTTCTGTACCTCACCATCAGCTACAACCACGCGGTTACGGTAGATTTCGAAGTCACCCTTGTCAGGGTTTACGATAACGTCGAAGTTCTCATCTGAACCGAATGTCTTCTGTAATACGCTACGGAATGAATCCTCGAGAACGCTGACGAGAGTTGCTCGGTCTATGTTCTTTGTTTCCTTGAAGTCCTTGAAGGTGTCAATCAAGTTTACCTGTTCTTCTTTTTTCTTTGCCATTATATTTATGTTTTAATTTTTACTCTTGTTTTGAATTGCTTCCCCACCATTCTTCCTTGTATCTTCTTCTGCAGAAAAATATTCTTTCACATTTCTGTGGAAAAATTAGGAAGGGTTAACGAACCATTAACGAAGGATTGACGAACCCTCACGCAGGGAAATATATTCTACCTTTCTGGTTATTTGAAGTCGATTATGCTCTTGACCCACTTTACGTCAGAATAACTGAACTTCTTTTCTACCTCGACAAGCTGAGGACGCTTCTTGCCTTCAACCTTCTGCTTTTCCTGTACGAGTACGCTGAAACCGTTCTCGTCAGCATCCTTGAGGCATCCTTCCATCTTGATGCCGTCTGCGGTAAGAAGCTCTACGTCGTAGCCGATGTTGTTGATGTATTGCTGTACGACCTTGAATGGCTGACCGATGCCGGCAGAGCCGACTTCGAGTTCAAAGTCCTCAACCTCACGGTCAAAGTGCTCCTCGATGAACTTGCTGAGTTCACAGCAATCCTCAATCCATACTCCATCCTTGTGGTCAATCTCAACTGTAATCTTGTTCTGGTCGTCCACAGTAGCATCAACAAGGAAATACTCCTTTCCCTCGAGCCACTCAAGTGCCAACTCCTTTACTTTGTTTTTGTCGATCATAGAAAATTATGAATAACTTTGAAAAAGATAAGGCAGAGTCTCGTTTTTTGCTTTTTAATTATAGAATCTGCCACAAATTCTTACAACTTGTTTTAATGCCAGTCTTAACAATCTCAGAACTGACTTAAAATTAGAGAGAGGGAACTTTGCAGTCCCCTCTCCTTTATTCGCTGCAAAATTACGAATAATTTTTCGTTATTGCAAAAAAAAGTTAACATTTAAACCATTTTTTTTACGAAAGTCTAAGATTTAGTAAAAAAAAAGCTGAATATTAGAAAAAAAAGACTATTTTTGCACAGCGTTAAGAATTGATTTTTACCAAAATTTCTAAAGTATTCTAAAATATCTTAAACAATTAGCCATTAAATGAATGAATTGGACAAGGAAATATCTTCTCTGTTGTTTTCTATGACACCAATTACACTTGAGGAAATGTCGGGAATACGTTTGATGAATCGTCTTGACACGAAATATGTGGCAAACAAGCAACAGCTCATCAAGCTTCTCGGATTGGTTCAGGACAAATATTACGTTCAGGAAACACTCAACAACAGGATAATTCCATATTGCACAACTTATTACGACACGAATGACCATGCCATGTACATGATGCACCACAACAAGCGTGCAGGACGATGCAAGGTAAGGGTTCGCACCTATCTTGCCTCAGACATCACGTTCCTGGAGGTCAAGAACAAGAATAATCACGGACGAACAAAGAAGAAGCGTATCGAGGTTCCTTCTCAAGACAATTTCCGCAATACGGAGGGCGCAAGCGAACTCGTAGAGCGTAAGACAGGATTCCGTCTTGACAGCCTCAACGCCGTGGTACAGAATCACTTTGACCGCGTAACACTTGTGAATCACGAAAAGACTGAGCGTCTGACGATAGACTTCAACATCCGCTTTAACAATTTTGAGACAGGACAGGAACATGGTACTGACCAACTCGTGGTTATCGAGCTGAAGCGTGATGGTAATGTTTATTCGCCAATCATCAATCTTCTTCGCGACATCCACGTGCCGGTATCTGGATTCAGCAAATGCTGCATAGGCATGGCGCTGACAGACACGTCCCTGAAGCGTAACAACTTCAAGCCAAGGCTCAGGAGCATAGAAAAAATCAACGGACGCAAGTTTATAAAGAATCCAATTTGAATCTCAAGTCACAAATCTGTAATACGTGCGTAACGAAAAATCGTGAAGCAAAAATATGACATTATAGATTTGACATTATACTAAATGAATTATTAACTAAAATTACTACAATACAATGGATGCAATTAATGATTTCCTCGCGGTACTTTCAAGTGATACGTGTCGTATTCTTGACCTCATTCTCCGCTTGATAATTAACACATTTTTCTCTATGGTCATCGCACGATGCTTCTATTTTCCAAAAGCACGTCGCAAGGACTTCTTCTTCACTTACATCCTCGTAGGATTCTGTATCTTCATGCTTATCCACCTCATGGGTGACGCTAAGATTAAGACAGGTATTGCGATGGGACTCTTCGCTATCTTCTGCATCATGCGTTATCGTACTGAGTCTGTGCCAATTCGCGAGATGACCTATCTTTTCCTTATCATCTCACTCTCTGCAATCAACGGTCTTGCATGGGAAGCAGACATCAGTCCTAAGCATCCAGAGTTTGCAGGCCCACTCATGACATCTATGGGTGAGCTTATCCTCACAGATGCAATCTTCATCTTCGGTGTTTGGATGGCAGAGGCAAACATGCTCGTAAAGAGCCTTTCTTCAAAGTATATCAAGTACGACAAGATTGACCTCATCAAGCCAAGCAAGCGTGAGGAGCTTATTGCTGACCTCAAGGAGCGTACAGGTCTTGACATTACAAACGTAGCAATCGGTTCTATTGACTTCCTCAAGGACATGGCACTCATCAAGATATACTACAACACAGACGAGGAGGACGAATCTGTCAAGAAGATGCCTAAGGAGTACCAGTAATTGTCACACTTTAGTCTGGTAATAAGTACTGACTAAGTACTGACTCACATGAGACTAAGTACTGACTAAGACAATACTTATAAAAAACGAATTTATATGAATAAAAAGATATTGGGCACACTTGCCCTTCTCATGCTCCTGCCATCATTCTCGTATGCACAGGATGATGACTTCGGACTTGACCTCGGTGTGGGTGCAGAAAAGAAACTCGTAAAGGGAGTGAGTCTCGATGCAGAACTTGGAGTGCGCACTCAGGACAACACCCAGAAGGTAGAGCGTTGGAGTGCTGGCCTCGGACTTGGCGTCAAGTTATACTCTTCTGCCTCAAAGAAATTTGACCTTAAGGCTTCTGCTGGATGGGAGTACATCTGGCAGAACAAACTCGGCTCAACAGAGAACAAGTTTGATGATGGCGGCAACAGCAAGGGTTACAACGTAACAAAGCACTATTGGCAGCCACGCCACAGGACAAGCTTGGGACTTGGTGCTTCGTACAAGCCAAACAAGCGTTGGAGCTTCTCTCTCAAGGAATCTGTCCGCTACAATCATTATAATGCCGTTGACAGCGTCAATTTCAAATACCGATTCAACGATGACGATGAGGCTTATTTGAAATCCGTAAGCAGCAAAGATGCGCGTGACCGTTTCGAGCTTCGCTCTAAGGCTGAAGCTCAGTACGATATACGCAACTCTCACTTTGCTCCATTCGTATCTGTTGACTACGGCTGTGGTTTGAACTATACAGGTCACAAATGGAAGCTTTCAGGCGGAACGGATTATAAACTCAGTAAGACAGATAAGTTGAGCATCTATTATCGTTTCCAGACGGAAAATGATGATGACGAACCAAATGGACACATCATCGGATTGGGTTACAACCATAAATTCTAACTTTTATGAAGAAGTTTTTAATGATGTTCGCAGCAATGGCATTCACGGTGAATGCCTTTGCTGAAGACTTTTCACTATATTACGAATCCACGCAGGGAGGTAACAAGGAGATTAGTGCAGTAACTAATCTGCAGAAGATGACATTCACGGATGGCAAGCTTACAGTTACCTTCAAAGATGGAACTGTAAAATTCACGAATCTCTCGGAGGTAAAGCGTCTCTTCTTTGCCACTCCGACAACTGGAGTTGAGCAGGTTGAGGTACCACAGCAAAGCGTGAACGACTCAGAGACTGTCTATGACTTACTCGGCCGTAAGGTGAGCGAAACCTTTGGAGACAATCTTCCAAAGGGAATGTATATTGTAGGTGGTAAGAAGGTACTTGTAAAATAAAAAAGGCGTATTATGAAAAGACTATTTCTATTCGCTCTTCCTCTCATGATGGGAGTAAGTGCAAGTGCCCAGCAAAAGGTATATGTTTGCGATGGATTCAATGCAGAGGTTGTCACCATTGGTTCTGCCGATGACATAGTTGTATCAGAGGCTTCTAATTCTCTACAGATAGGAAGCAAGACATTCAAGCTCTCTGAGGTTGATTCCGTCACGTTCAATGCACCTATGTTCAATGAGGTGAAGGTGGCTTACAACGGCTCTACAGCAACCGTCACAATCCCTTCATACGTAAAGGGCGTGACAAGTTCCGTTACAGGAAGCACAGTTGTTCTAACAAGCAAGAATGTTACGGATGAAATCCTCTATACAGTTTCAGGAACAAGTACAAATGGTTCGCTTACTATTATAGGTGAGTATAAGCTTAGTGTTGCACTTGCAGGTTTGAACCTTACAAGTACGACAGCAAAGGCCCCTATAGACATAGAATGTGGCAAGCGTATCAACCTTATTCTTAATGAGGGAACAACTAACACTATTACTGATGGTGCATCAAATGCTGCCAAGGGTGCCTTCTACACATCCGGACACCTTGAGATTGAGGGTGGCGGAACCCTTAACGTAAAGGGAAATGCCAAGCATGCCCTTTGTGCAAAGGAGTATCTCCAGATAAAGAAGACAACAGGTAAAATCAATATCCTTGGTGCCGTAAGCGATGGAATCCACTGTGGTAAGGGTAAGGAGAATGATGACAACAGCTTCTTCCAGATAAATGGTGGAGAGGTGACTGTTTCAAATGCAGGTTCTGACTGTATTGATTGTGACGACTACGGTTGTGCAATCATCAAGGGTGGCAATCTCACTCTTAATGTCTCTCAGAATGACGGTACAGGCTTGAAGGTTGACTCTTGTATCTACATGACAGGTGGCGACATCAAGTTTAACGTGACAGGCAATATCTCCGACGGTATCCGTACTTCCTATGCCGCCTACTTTGATGGCGCTTCCTTGAACGGAACAGTTGCCGGAATGGGTGCAAGAGGTATTCGTGCCAAGAAGACAACAAAGACTACTGACACCGTACTCAATGGAGGATATCTGTACTTCAACGGTACAAACGCCGACATCACAGTCACAGGAACAAAGAATGTTGCCGACAATACCGTATGCTATGGTATCAAGGCAGATACAGAGTTCAAGCAGACAGCAGGAACAATCAACATCACAGTATCATCTACTGATAGTACAACAAAGGCTTACAACTTCAAGAGCAACACAAGTACTGGTGGTACTTTGAATGCGAAATGAAAATAAAGTATAAAAAGAAGGCATGTTCTAATGGAATGATTAGAACATGCCTTAACTCTTTAACAGTTTCAAATTCTTGTTCTTGATACAAGTTACTAAATTGTTCAACTGAACAAAAACATTCTTAGTCTATAGCTCCAGTTTCTCATTTGAGTCCTTATTTGTTTCGCTGTTAACAATAGCATAAACAGCATAAACACTAAGACCTTTATATATTGACTTATCGTTAAAGACACTCTTGAGATCTAATGTAGAGAATGTTTGTGTAGCTCTTGAAAAATCTGCTTGTTTATCAAGTATAATAGCAGCCTTCTCAGGAGAACGTTCAACACTCACAAATCGTGTAGCATAGCCTAATGCGAATGTTTCGTCTGGTTCTAACTCGTCTAATTCTTTGTTACAAGTGAGAGTCAACTTATATTCGACAGAGTCAGAAGTGTAGGTATCTACGTTGAAAGAAATTCTATTGTCATCCTCTGAGAAAGCATTAGCTTTATTGAGATTGACAGAATTTACAACCTTACCATCGCAGAGTGCTTCAACCTTGACGTCGTATATTTCCATGAGATCCTTGCTCATAGCATAGAGACCAACATGATGACTTGCTGTTTCAATAGCTTCTTCCTTGTCACAACTAACGTTTAGAAATGCTCCAAGTGACATTAACGCCACGAGCGAAAATGTGTTAAATTTACTCATAATTCTGGTTCTGTTAGTGGGAATACTTTCTGATAAAGTTTCGTGAATACAACGCTGCAAATATCTAAATAATAAAAATGAATCCCAAATTTTTGGGTCTCTTTTTATGTTATTCATACAAAAAAATCCTTTTCTGTAGCAATATAAGAAATCATAAATGTAAATTCGATAATAGATATTGATATTTGTTGAGACAATTTACATAACTCACTAATTATCCACACGTAAGGTGTGTATAATTTACACTTAATAGAGCTTTCAACATCGAATAATGTAATTATGAGAATGTTTTAGAACTATAAGAAATATAAAGAAAACATATAGCGAATATAAAGGAATGATAAATAGGTGTGCATAATTATTTTTACAATCCTTGCACCGCCTACTGCGCATCTTCAACGCCTAAAAACAATCGAGTAGGAGTCACTACACTCATTAATTTTATGCGCTGAACCTACATCATTAATCAATACAATCATTATAAAAATAATTTTGCACACCTACTTAAATATAAAATGACATGGTATAAGAAAAAGGCAAAATATATACAACTATTGCAAAATAGAGATTGCGCATAGTTCAAGAAATCTTAAATGGCATATAGTGAATAGTGAGTAAAAAAATTGGTATTATGATATATAGTATATTTAAAAAGGTATCTGATGTATTGAGTGGCAAGGCGAGCATCTTTGTCATTCTTGTTGCTGTAATCACATTCTTTGTTCCTGAACTCTTTGCATGGGTGAAGGGAAATGTGCAGACGGTTATTCTTGGTGTTATAATGCTGACAATGGGTCTTACTCTTCGTCCTGAGGACTTCAAGTTATTAGCAAAGCGTCCACTTGATATCTTTATCGGCACATTGGCTCAGTTCACCATAATGCCTTTGGTGGCATTCACACTCTCATGGCTTTTCAGCCTTGTACCTGCATTTGAGCAATATGCAACTCCAATGGCAATAGGAATAATACTCGTGGGATGCTGTCCTGGTGGAGTAAGTTCCAACATCATGTCATTCCTCTGTGGAGGCGACGTAGCTTATTCTGTCGGAATGACTTGTGCAAGTACTCTTCTCGCTCCACTTATGACTCCGCTCCTCGTGCTTTGGCTTGCTGGAGCAAGAGTTGATGTAGATGCCATGGGTATGTTTCAACAGATACTTATTGTCACAATCATACCGATAGCTGTTGGATTCTGTCTTAACTTGTGGCTTGGACATAAGGAAGTGTTCAAGAAGATTCAATCTACCATGCCAGGACTATCAGTTGCATGTCTTGCTTGTATAGTGGGTGGAGTTGTTACAACTGTTCATGACCCACTTGTGGAGAATGGACTTGTGCTGTTCCTCATCACATTTGCAATGGTATTCTGTCACAACACAATCGGTTACATCCTTGGTTATAGCGTAGGAACTCTATTCAAGTTCTCAACACCTAAAAAGCGAACAATAAGCATAGAGGTAGGAATGCAGAATGCAGGACTTGGCACAAACCTTGCCATGACATTCTTTGTTGCTACTAATCCTATGGCTGTCGTTCCGTGTGCAATATCATGTGCATGGCACTCTATAAGCGGAACAATACTCGCAAACATATTCAAGGCAAAAGATAAGGGACTAAAGACAGAATAGTGAACGAATAGAAACATCATATAGACTCAAAATACTACAAAGCATAAAAAATATGAGGATTATCAAGGCTTATTACCGAAATCTTCATATATTTGCCGCGTAATATCCTTATTAATGAACACATACACAAGGGAAATGTATATATGAAGATTAATATAACGGAAAAAATATTTGCAGCAATTCTGTTTCTTCTGTGCAACAATATCATGGCACAGAAACTTCTCGTAAGGGAACTGCCCACATACTCGCAGTTGCCCGTTACCAATCTGCACCATATTGTACAGGATGAAGAAGGATACATGTGGTATGGCACAGATGCAGGTCTGTGCCGCGATAACGGGTATCAGATAGATGTGTTCCGCAACGACCTAAAGAATCCTAACTACTGGAAGTCAAACAGGATTATGGATATTGCTGCTGGCAAGAACGGTTTTATCTGGGCAGTAACCACATCTGGCTTATACTATCTTGACAAGTCCGATTACACCATGCATGAGGTTGTTAACAAAGACATCCCGACCAACAAGTTACATTATGTCAATTGTGTTTCTGATGGCTCTGTATGGGTAACTGGTGGAAAGAAGATTATCCATGTCTCTCCTATGGGAGAAGTGATAAGGACATACGATGCAAAGAATCCTGGTGATGGAAATAAGTTTCTCAACAAAGTTTACGAAGATGCTGACCATAACATCTGGCTCTACGAATGTCGTGGAGTCCTATGTCGCCTTGACAAGACGAAGGACGACTTCGTACAATGTACATGGATAGACGATTGTGAACCTCACGGAGGATTTGTACATGACACTAAGAACAACTGCTTCTGGATTGCTACATGGGGTAAGGGTATTGTCAAATACACTCCTGCTGGTAAGGATGGGACACAGGGAACAGTTGAGTTACAGCCATGTACTATTGAGGGCCACTCACTCAACGCAAACAAGGCTAAGATTGTGTCCATGACATCATCGGAGGACAACCGTCTCATCGTATGTTGCGCCATGGACGGCATATATATTTATAAGGTCGGTGACGACGGCAAGCTTCATATATTCAACATAGACAGATTATTGCCTCCTGGCAAGAAGGTACATGCACCTATGTACCGTGACACAAAGGGTAATATATGGGTGGCTTCCTATTCGCCTCACACCTTTATTCTGTCATACGACGATTCTGGTATAGAGCGTTACGACATACCTGAGGTATTCCGCAAGAACAACATACAGACCATTGTTGAGAACATCGCCTTTGAGGGTGACTACGCATGGATATGGCACTTGCGTCTCAGCCTTATGCTTCACAATCGCACTGATGATGCTGTAAACATCATGCTCAGCAACCAGCATGAGTCATATGGTTCCAATGTAATGGCTCCACGTACCAGCGGCAATGGTGTTTGGTCAACCAACGGTCGCCGTATTTGCCTACTACAGCACAATGGCGCGACTATCAACTGTACAGAACTAACGGAACTTGACAAGGTTATCCATTCTCTCCACGAGGACAATCATGGTATGCTTTGGGCAGGTACTGACTCATCCATCTGGTGCTACGACGTATTCAAAAACACAGCAAAAAAAATATTTGAGAGTACAGGTGTCGTAAGGCGTCTGAGATACAACGACGTTACGCATAAACTCTATTTCCTTTCTGACAAGCTCGGACTTGCAGAGGGCAATATAAGCAACGGCAAAATACGTATCATATCCGAGGGTATAAACGAACAGATAGAGTCTTTCGACATATCACCTGTGGGAGATGTGTGTGCCACAACCGAGATTGGTAGCGTATATCTGTACAACGTAAAGCAGAACAAGATTGGACTTACGCCTAATGCCACACTTGAGTCAAGCGACGAAATTACTGATGTTGCATTCGACACCAACAATCACCTTTGGTTGTTGACAAGGCAGTATGTCAAAGAGTTCAATCCTGTTACCAAGACTTCACGCTACCTCTACGCTTCTGATAGTAACATAGACCTTGACTACCTCACACTCGTACAGAGGGTTGGCAACAAGATGTGCATAGCAGGTGCGGGCGGTTACTGTCTTGTACCATCATCATCAGTCATCGACAGCAAGGTGGCAGATGTTGTTCCTGTCGTTACATCGTATGTGGAGGATGGCGAAAAGCGTCTCATTCCATCATCCGTACGCAATATAGAAATTGAGCCAAACGTCACAAACGTGTCCGTCAACTTCAGCACGTTTGACCACCTTCAGGCTGACCGCATACGCTTTGCATACTGTCTCCATACAAATGGCTCTGAGTCATCAAACTGGGTAGTACTTCCACGCGGACACAACACAGCTTATTTCGTTGATATGAAGTGTGGCGAATATGTACTTGAGGTCAAAGCAACAGATGCATATGGCAACTGGAGCAACCCTGTCAAGTGCATTACCATTGACCGTCTTCCTGCATGGTACGAGACACTCATTTTCCGAATTCTATGTCTCTTCCTCATCATGCTTATGGTCTATCTTGCAGCAGTTGTATATTACCGCAACAAGATGAAGAATCTCGAGATACAGAAACTCATCAATCTTGCCAAGGAAGTACGTGAAACTCAGTCTCTCCGCATAGAACAGGAAGCCGAAGGCGAGACTGGCAACGAGGAATCAGGTGAAGACCCTGACGGTGAAAAACCAGAAGAAGTCGAACCAGAGGAACGTGTTCTCACTAAGGCTGACCAGAAGTTCATTGCCGATGCCAAAGCCATGGTCGAGAAGAATATGAGCGACTCCACATACACCACAGAGCGATTTGCCAGCGACATGTGTATGAGCCGCATGAACCTCTATCGCAAGATACAGAAGATAACAGGTCAGAAGCCATCTGAGTTCATCCGTATGATACGTCTCCATGCAGCAGCAAAGATGCTTCGTGAGAGCGATGCTTCCGTATCAGCCGTAGCCGAAAAGGTTGGCTTCGCTTCCCCATCCTACTTCACCAAGTGTTTCAAGGAGGCATTCGGTATGCAACCTCTTCAGTATCATAGTTACAAGAAGTAATTGTATAGCAAAAACTATGCATAAAACAACATACAAAAATACTCAAACAAACAGCGTTGACTTGATTCTGTGTTCAAGTCAACGCTGTTTATGATTTGTACATTGATTACTATTGCAGACGGAAAGTAATTGGAAGATTGTATTTAACTTTGACAGGTTCACCGTTAATAGTGCCCGGAGTCCACTTTGGCATTGCATTGACAACTCTCATTGCTTCTGCATCAAGTGCATTGCGTCCTGATTCCTCAACAAGTATTCGCTCTACTATTTTTGGGTCATCAGTTACTTCAAGTGTTATCTCATTGCGATGCGTCTTTCTTATAGAAGAAGAAACCACGTGTGTCTTGCTAATAGAACCATCTTCCTCAATAACGAAACCTACAAGAATTCGTGACTGTATGCCGTTTTCTTGTGCCAGACGTGGATAACGTAGATTGTGTTGCAACCATTTTATCAATCCTGGGTCGCCGCCTTGGAATTGTGGATTCTTTTCGCAAGTGCCGTAATAGAAATAGTATTTTACACTATCCTTGTTGATATTCTTTGCTTCCTTGACAGCATTTGCGATATTAACTGAATCTGTCATATAAGCATCGACTTTCTTTGCCACTTTGTTGAAGATGGAATTCTCCTTCTTTTGCAATTCCTTCAAGAGTTTAGTGTATGACTTTGTATTCTCCCAGATATAAGCCAAATCCTTATAGACGTATTCATCAGGAATGTATTTGTATAGTTTGTTCGTGAGGAATTTCTTTGCATTGACTGTCATGTAGTCACAGAACAGTTGCTTTGAGTTTGTTCCCAACATTGGCATTGTATTTACCTTGTCATAAAGCTTATCGACAGAAGGCAACTTGCAGATAATAAACTCCACCTGTTCCTTGTAGCTATCAGGCACATCGCATTCTATGCGTTTCAAGACAACAGGTTTCTTTGCAGAGGTCAATGAATAGACAACACTCAGAAACTCGTTAAAGTCTGGTACGACAGATTCAACATATTCTCTGTAGTAGTCAGTAGAACAATAAAGGCTGTCCACGTTATCAACCACCTTCTGGAGTTCCTCAGCCGTAATGTTTTCCTCAAATACAGGAAGGACCTCGTCCATAATGTCGTCCACGAACTTATTGTTCATGTACGAAGCCACAATAACCTGGTTGGTGCACGAGTCCAGCAATTCGGGAATGAATTTACCGCCATCGGAATTTCTCAGTTTCTTTGCCACCATTTTATTGAAGCAATCCTGTTTCATGCACTTTTGGTAATATTGAGCTACTACCTCTTTTAATGTGCTTGTCTGTGCATTACATACGGCAGACATACCGACGAATGTCAATGCCCAAATACATAAAGTTCTTAAATTCATTGCTATCAATAGTTAATTAAGTATGAATATTTTTTTGATTTTCGCTGCAAAGATAGCACTATTGCGTGACATAAGATGTACATATAGCAATAAAAAAAGATGAATCCGCTTTTATTCAAGCAAGCATAAGGCGTGGATTCTTTCATTTACGCCCATAACTTTATGGCTTTATCACGATAAATTAACTTGTTGATGCCGATGAATAATTAAAATCAGTATGCGATTTATTAAAATCGCACAGTGATTTTGCAAAATCACTCAATGATTTTAATAAATCAATGAGTGATTTATAAAATTTATCGTGATGAAACAGAAAATCAACCGTGGTAAACGAAAGAATTTACGGGCAACAACCGATTTTGTTATGCGCATTAACTGATTCGCCAATCACGATTATCACACTTGTGTGCGGACGAAGAAAAAACAGGTAAAAACAAAGAAAAACAGATAAAAAAACGTTCTTTTCGGATTGTTTCCTGTGGATAAAAGATAATGTTTTATTATGTTTTTACCTGTTTTTATTTGTTTTTTTTTCGTCCGCACGTTTCGTGCGACTATGGTACGAAAAAAGTGGTTAGCATGACGCTAACCACTTGTAAAGTTGTAACTTATGTTTACTATGAGATGTCAAAACAACTGTTTGGGTTGTCTAATGGACATTAGTCGATGACAGTCATAGTCATGATGATGTCCTCCTTTGGACGGTCACCAGGAAGAGTGGCTGCGTTCTGAATCTTCTCAACGATGTCGAGTCCTTCAGTTACTTCGCCAAACACGGTGTACTGACCATCGAGATGAGGCACTCCACCAACTGTTGTGTATGCTTCCTTCTGTGCTTCTGTGAGACCTACCACACCCTGTTCCTTGGCAATGGCCTTTGTCTGTGCAATGAGGTCGTTCTGAAGTTCCATGAGTCCTGCTTGGTCACGGTTCTTGCGAAGCTGCATAATCTCTGCACGATGCTCCATGGCAAGCTTGTTGAGTATCTGTTGCTGTGCCTGTACCTCAAGCTGCTTGGACAACTGTCCGAGCTGTCCTTGATTGTAAACCTTGCCCCATGAGATGTAGAACTGGCTACCGCTACTGCGACGCTCTGGGTTCACCTCGTCGCCCTGACGTGCTGCTGCGAGTGTGCCACGCTTGTGGAAGATGCCTGGGATAATCTCTGCTGGGATGGTATAGTCAGGACCGCCAGTGCCATAGTGTGCTCCCGGCTGTGGGTCACGACTGTTTGGGTCGCCTCCCTGAATCATGAAGTCCTTGATTACACGGTGGAAGATTGTTCCATTATAATATCCTTCCTTTGCAAGTTTGAGGAAGTTGTCACGATGGAGCGGAGTCTCATCGTAGAGTTTCACGGTGATATCACCGAGTGATGTTGTGATTTTAACTTGTGACATATCTTTGTTTTTTGTTATTGTAGTAAATAGGAGTAAAAAGAAGTTAAAAGGAGTAAAAAGACGAATGACTGTCCGCACCTATGAGAAAACGAAAATTTAGAACTTTTCTCACCGTAGGTAAAATTATAGAAAATTATTCGACCTGTACGGTTTGAACAATATTGCTGTTTTTTGCCGCCAAGCGGCCAGTTAGAAAAACAAAAGAAAACACAGGAAAACAAAAGAAAACATGTTTTTTTTGTTTTTGTTTTGTTTACTTCCCGTTGGTCAGTGAGAGAGTTCTTGACTGTTTTTCTAATATGCACCTTAGTGCAAAACTGCAACCGTACTGGTCGAAATTATTTACTTCTTCTTTATCAATTTATCCTCTGCACATTAAAAAGCATTCTATTTTCATCTTCTTTGTTCTTATGTTATTGCATTAGTCACCTCCCCATAGAGAGAGGGTCTTACACAAAGAACATAGTTACTCCAATGACGCTGATGATTGCTCCGATGATTTCCTTTAGTGTTATCTTCTGGTGGAAGAGGAAGTATGCTGGAGCGAGAATGAGTATAGGAGATATTGCCATTATCGTTTGTGCAATACCCGGATTTGTGTAGAGCGTTGCCATGAGTGAGAGGCTTACTCCGATGAATGGGCCGAACATTGTGAGTCCTGCCATTGCAGCCATTGCCTTGCCGTCATGTGTGGCACGAATGACTGTGCGTGTCTTGCGTGTGAACAGCATTACGAGGGTGAATCCAATGAGTCCTGTTACAGCACGCATGAAAGTACTTGCAAATGGCATGATGTTGAGCACGTCTTCGGCTGTTGACGGTATGCACTGCTCGTAGTAAGTCATTCCGAGTTTACTGAGTACGAGTCCCAAGCCCTGTCCTATACCTGCGCCGATACCGAATATGATTCCCTTGGCTGGCAAAGAGGTGTGGAGACGACGGAAACGTGAGTGTGACTTAGCCTCGTCCTTGTTTTCCTTTGACAGGATACTGATGCCGATGCCCGACATGGTGATAATCATTCCGAGGATAGCTATTCCAGACATCGTCTCACCGAATATAAGCCAGCTTGCTATGGCTGCAGTAGGTGGCGCAAGCGTCATGAACAACTGACCAAAACGACTGCCTATCAATATATAGGCATTAAACAAACAGTAGTCGCCGAAGACATAACCGACAAAGCCACTGAGGCTAAGCCAGAACCATGTATTTGTGTCTGCGTACATAGGTATTGGACTTCCTGTGAAGAACAGCAATGTGAGTGCAAGCAACGATAGCGATGCCACCATTCGTATTACATTCACAGATAATTGTCCAATTCTCTTGCTTGCCGCTTCTGCGCATAGTGCGCTTAGTGTCCACGAAACGGCAACGATTAGTGATAGTATTTCGCCTTGCATATTTTTTTGAGCTTGGAGTAAAAAGTAGTTAAATGGAGTTAATATATTTGCGATTAGAGTATCGTCCTTTTACTCCTCTTTACTACTTTTTACTCCTCTTTACTTCTGGAGTTTATTTCACCACCGCAGGTATGAGCTTGACTGGTGAGTTGAGTCCTGATGGTACAGGTTTCCAGTCGTTGTAGTGAGTCTTCTTGTAGTTGAGGTCAACCACGTTTATCTCCTTGAACTTGCGCCATTCCACACCTTCACGGTCAAGCTGTGCTATGCGGTTGGCAGGAAGATTAGTCACTTCCACACGGAGTGTGTTGTCGCCACCGTGGAGATAATCTGTGATGTCAAGTCGGTAAGGTGCGGAGAATACCGTGCCTACCTCCTTGTCATTGATGAATACCGTAGCAATCTCTCGCACGTCTCCGAGGTCGATAATCATTGCTGCTGCACCCTCCTTGTGGTAGTCACGCTTGAGCGACCATGTTGGGTCCATGCGGAACTTAGTTGTATAAACGCCCGTTGCCATGGTGTTGCGCAATGTGTCGCTGCCTATCTCGCCAAGGTCTGTCCAAGGCTTGGCACCGTTGAAGCGGTAACGTTTGGTGATAGGAACAGGCTGAGCATTCTTGAATGACAAATCCCAAACACCATCGAAGGTGAATGCGCGATACTCAAGTATGTCGAGATACTTGTAAGGCTGAAGCTTTGGATATTCTGCCAAGAGGTCTTCCTCCTTGTCGAATGTGCGGATGATGATTGACTCGCCTGAGTAGAGTTGTATCTGAGTGTTGCCAAAATCGTCAATCCTTCCACGTGTCACCTCACCAGTCATAGGATTGAAGAACACGACACCAGCACATCTAACGCTGAGTGGCACCTTGCAATCTACGTTCTTGTCCTGCAGATTGGAGATAAAGTAGTGGTAGCCCTTGTCATTCTTACGACGTATGCAACTCAATCCGTATTTGTAACGCATCTGTTCGCTTGACGCGTTTGTAAGGTCAAGAGCATTGGCATAGTTGTTTGACAACTTGATGTTCTCAGGCATATTCTTGATAAGCATGGCAAACTCCTTCTGTTCTGCCTTCTTATTGTAGCCTGGAACGGATGTAGGATATGAATTGACAAATACGATTGTAGCACCGTTGTTGGCAAGTGCAATAATCTTCTTGAGCGTTGCGAGTGGCATGAACTGAACATCTGGAACGATGATGGCAGAGTAGTTGCCACGCTTACCGTCAACCTTGAGAGCGTTGTCGCTCATCTCAAGACGGTTGAGGTAACGGTCAGAGATATAGTCCACATCGTAGCCGTTCTTTATGATGGTCTGTACAGCCTCGATGAACTTAGGGGCACGCTCTGCCATGTGATGAATGTCGAAGAGTGCTGCTGTTCCCAGCTGCTCGTATATCATGTCATAGAAAGGAAGATAGACGAGAAGGTCATTGTCTGGCTCGCCCCACTGGAGGAACGACTGACAACGTGCAATGTAGTCGGAGAACTTAGGCATTGTTTCCCACCAGCTGTTATATGGACTCATGTCCACACTTGCATAGAAACGCCATCCGGGCCACTCTGCACCCTTAGGACTGTAGCATGAACCGTGGAAGAACACGTGGTTCACACCTGCTATGAACATGAGGTCGAGGTCTGGCTTACACTGTGAGAGTGATGTGCGGAAGTGTTCTGTGAGCCATGTGAATGTCTCGCTTGACGTAAACTTTGCACCACTAAGATGTGCACCAGACGAAGCGTACTTTAGCATTGAGATGTCGGAGTCATTCTTCTTGGTGAAGCCTTCATCCTTACGCAATCCACGAATGCCGAAGTCGGATAGTCCGAAGCCTTCACACTCAGGAATATCTACGGCTGCGTAGAGGTCTATGAGGTTGGCAGGAGAACCGTGAGCCTGATTGCGTGTCTTTGAGCCATGCTTGTGTGCCCAGTCGGTCCATTGAGTCGTAAAGTTCTCGTATAGAAGTTCAGCAAGCGTCTCACGATAGTCTGATATGATACGCTTGTCCTTGTCTGTCCTCTGCTCGTTAGGTACATTAAGTGAGCCAACGAGTGGTTCGAGGTCATAACCACGACGTGCCTTGAACTCCTCATATAATTTAGGAGTCCAGTCAGCACCATATACTTCGTATGAATCATTGAAGAAATTGGCAGGAACACTTACCTTCTGATTGGCAAATGCCGTGTCGAAGCGTGCAAGATAATGCGCTACGGCATCCTTATCAAAGTGGTCGATGACAAGTCCTTCGCCACCAGGAGCAGCACGTTTAACCTTCTGTCCAGTGCGTCCTATCTCCATCTTACCATCCTTGAACACCATCTTGCAGGCAGCCTCACTCTCAGGAACGAGTGGACCACCGAAAGGCCATCCCGTACCTGTTGCCATGTCGGTCTCAATGCCGAGGCGTGCTCCTTCTGCCTGAGTATGGCGCAACATGTCCATCCACTTAGGAGAGAGATATGGAATCTCGTTGGCATCATTGCCCTGTACGCCATATATAGGCGTAATCTCCACTCCACCTATGCCAGCCTTCTTGAGTTCTTCAAGGTTGTATGTGAGTCCTTCCTTGTCAACTGCGGAACCGAGCCACCACCAACGAGTGTATGGCTTAGCCTCCTGTGGTATCGTTATCCATGACTGCGCTACAGCTTGCGTGCTTGTGCCCAACAATGTCGCAAATGAGATTGCTGATAGGATTTTATGCTTCATACGCTTATTATTTAGTGAATTTGTGGCAAAGTTAAAAAAAATATTCGGACATTTGCACCATTATGATTTACATAAACGATGACATATACGGTTTTTCTGCTGAAAAAATAGCGGAATGTATAGAAAATCTTCCTTCACAACGTCGTGAGGTTGCACTCAGATTCAAACATGATCTGGGTCGCCGTCAATGTGTGCTTGCATATCAGCTCCTGTGTGATGGACTTGAACATGAATACGGTATAATGGACAAGCCCGTCTTCTCGTATGGCGAACATGGAAAGCCGTCAATCATCGGTCATGAGGATATCCACTTCAATCTCAGTCATTGCAAGACTGCCGTGGCATGTGCCATAAGTGACAAGCCCATCGGCATAGACGTCGAGAGCATCCGTCCTGTCAAGGAAGCCGTCATCCGCTACGCCATGAATGATGACGAGGCACAACAGATTCTCACTTCCTCTAATCCCGACCTTGAATTCACCCGCCTATGGACAATAAAGGAAAGCGTCCTCAAGCTCACAGGCGAAGGTATCAACGATGATATGAAGAATGTGCTTGCATCAGACAACCTTCGTGACATAAGCATAAAAACAACCGTGTGTGATGAATATGTTTGGTCGGTGGCAAAAGCGGACGGCCCCCTCCCGACCTCCCCATTGGGGAGGAGACTAATGCAATAGCCTGTAAATTTATACCGTTTAACAGATGTTTAACAGGTATTAAACAGCCATTAGCGAAAAGGACTGTCGGGCATTTCTTCTACTATTATCATTTTGTCGTCTAATTGTTTGGTATTATCAAAATTAGTATTTACATTTGCAATGTAATCCAAGGATGGATGCCAGTTGGGAGGCACGTGGGTAACACCACATATCGTAGGTTCGAGTCCTACCCGAGGATTACTTAAGTCTCTGAGCTTCGGCTTGGAGATTTTTCGTTTAAACACGACTCGCCTTGATAAAATGGCACACTTTACCTTAACAATCAACAGGAGTTTATGTACTGTACTTCTCTTGATATTCTTTTTTATTCACAAATAGTTACGATGTCTTTGTCAATAGAAAAAATATATTTACCTTTGCCAGCAACAAAATATTAATGTTATGGCTATAGCAATAAAATCAATACCTGTTCTTACGGGTGAGGCAGCAGAACGTTTCGTAATGGAAGCGGAAGAGAATGCCAAGAGACCAACACCAAGGCTCTCACCAGAGCGCAAGGCAAGGTTGGATAAGATTCTGAAATGCATGAATGATTTTCAATTGTAACTGTAATGGTAGAATCATCATTCATATTGGCAGAACAATGTATTATGAAGCCCTTTACAAAGAGCGTCAAGGATGTTTGTGCCCCATTCTCATGTGGTAACGGACAGATTGAGAAAGACCTTAATGACTTCTTTGAGAATGAGGCTGATCTATATCGTGAAGAACTGTTAGGCAAGACATATTGTTGGATAACAAAAGAAGAGCCAAGACAGATTATTGGTCTGTTCACTATTTCAAACGATAGTATTAAGACAACATATCTTGAGCGTTCAACAAGCAACAGACTTAACCGTAGTATCAACAATGCAAAACGAGGACGCAGTTATCCTGCCGTATTGATTGGCCGTTTAGGAGTAAACGAGCACTTTCAAGGTGGGGGAAGGTTTATCGGAACACAAATTCTTGACATCCTCAAAGACTGGTTTACAGACGAAAACAACAAGACAGGTTGCCGTTTCATGGTAGTTGATGCACATAATCACCCACGTACTCTACACTTTTATCAGCAGAACGGATTCAATTTTTTGCATAAGACAGAAGAAGAGGAACGTGAATATTACCACATTGCAGATGACGAGCCAATACATACCAGACTTATGTATTTCGACTTAAAAAAGCATTTAAATATTATATAGAAAAACATCTTCCTTGGGATAGTCAATATGATGCTATGACTCTTATGTGACTCCGATGTAAGTCCGTTGTTCCTCTGCTATTTTGCAGACAAGTAACAGATTTTCAGCAGACCGATAAGAGAGTGATAAGAGGAATGAGTCCGCTCTGTCTGGCGTGAATAAAATGAAAGTTCTCAACTTTTGCTCAAAAGTCGAGAACTTTGAGGCAAAAGTTGAGAACCTTGAAAAACGCACTTGTAAAAACACTTGAAAATATTCATACGTATGAACGGTGTCAATGATACGTATGAACAACACGATTCATACGTATGAATGAATCGGACATAAATGTGTAAAATCAGACCTCGTACGATATGGTAAATCGTTCCTCGATTGATATAGTACATCAATCCTCGATTGAATTGGTATATCGTTCCTCGATTGATTTTCCATATCGTATAAGTTCTAATAAAAGTAGCGAAAGAGTAACTTCCAGACTCCCTCCCCTTGGGGAGGGCAGGGGGTGGGGCTTACCAGCTTCCGCCACCGCCACCGCCGACGCCACCGCCAGAGAAGCCTCCGCCTCCAGAAGAGCTTGACGTAGTGTCGTGACTGCTTACTGCTATTGAGCGGCCAATCTGACTTGCAACGGCGTTGCCGATATGTGCGGCAAGCATGCTTGATGTCAATGTGCCTGTTCCCTCATACCAGTCAGGCTCCTTTATGTCCAGTGTGCTGAACTTCTTAGCCCACTTGTCGGTAAGACCGAATACCATGGCGTATGGCAGGATGTCGTAGAAGAACGATGGATTCTCATCCACCTGTGACTTGAGCATTGGCAACTCAGACTTCTCGATGAACTCACGGAAGCCAAGGAGGAGCGACATTGTCTCAAGTCGGTACTTGGTGTCATGTACCGCATGACCGGAGAAGAGTACGATAACCCATCCTGCTGCCATGATGCCTGCAGGCACTTCGACAGGAACAAACATATCGTATTCGTTATACAAGAACAAGGCAAACACACCTGTGGTGAGTACACCAAGTACAATGTAAGCAGCATATTCAAGTGCCTTCTGCCAGAACGATGTAATCATATCGTAGTTTGAACGCCACATTCGCATAATAGATGCGCAGAATGCAAGTGCTCCCCATGCCAGTATTGCATATATTGCAATGCCTGTATGTATGACATCTACACAGTTGCAGCAGTTGATGGCAGCAATACCGCAGATGAAGAATGCGAGGATAGCAAAGACAGCCTTCCAGCTTGTTCTTGTCAAGGCACGCTTTCCTGTAAACTCTTTCTTCAGGGCATTGATTGCCTCGTTTATCTCATAATGACAGTCGCCAAGCTCGGAGAGCAGCACAGTATCGCCGTCACCGAACAATACCTTCCAGAACTTCTTCTGGTACTTAGGCGCATCCTTAGGAAGACCCTTGACCTTGGTAAGCTCGATGTCTATCTCGTCCTTCTTGAAGATATGCTTCTTACCAGGCACCTCACGTATCTTGAGATAACCCTTTGATGCAAACCATACAATGAGCGAAGCGAGGTCGCTGACATCCGCGCTGTCGTCGATGATGACACCCACCTCGGCACTGCTGATGCCGTCAGGTGCATTGTACTCGATGACCATGAGCGGCTTTCTGCGTCTGTTGCGGACAAAGCACAACATGACGATGACAAAGAAAAACGCTGTCAAGGCGATGAACACATACATCCACACGCTGCTTACCGTGAATGCGTCTTCCCAGTAGCCGTTCTCCATCTCCGAGAAAAGAGTGATGCCATTGAAAGGAGGAACATCAACGGTGCTTCCTGTGATGTTCTTGCGGTCAGCCTTAACGTCGATATGGAGGTCATTGCCTATGCTTCCGTACGGGCCACTGAATACACGGAGTGTCTGTGGCAAATACTCTGGCAATGGCTTCTCGAAGGTAAGAGCAAACTGAAAATGCTCAACCGATGAAGTCCAATCAGTACCCAATACTGTGGCATAGAGATAGTCGGACACATCGTAACGGTCATCAGGCACACGCAGTACATAGCTTATATTGTACTCATGGTCGCCACTGACATACTCGTCCTCATCACCAATCTTGACAAGCACATAATCATCAGTTGACTCATCAAGCGAGTACTCTTCGCCACCCACATCAATGCTGTCAACAACCATGCTGTAGTTATACCTTGCCGAACCGCCATTGATGTTGTTGTTAAGGAAGAATGCGGTACGGATATAGAAGTATATTCCGTGTCTGCTCTCATTGAACACAACCTTCATGTGATCCTTCACTCGCCACACATTATCCTTCTGGATAAATGCCTCATGCTTCCACGCCTTGATTGTGTAGCCGTAGTCCACCTCTCTGTCCTCCGCCATCATGGCAAGAGGAAGAATGAGTAAGATAATGAATAAAAACAGATTCTTTTTCATAATAGTCGCCCCCTCCCATCCTCCCCCAAAGGGTAGGTGACTAATGCCATGTCGGGGATATGTTTATCGTTTATGGTTAATTATCAATTGTCAATTCTCAATTGCCCCCTGCCCTCGTCCGTAAGGCCGCCCCCTTTGGGGGTCGGGGGCTTTAATTTCCGTCTGGCTTAACAATGTCGATGAAAGGACCGTCATTCCAGTGGAACGTTTTCCAATCATCTGGCTTGGCTGGATTGAAAGGCACGTATTCGCCCTTGATATGCTCCACTACAGGAAGGTTAAGAGCCTTCATTCCCTCTATGACCATCTTAGCAATCTCGTATGCTCCGTATGGGTTGAAGTGAGTATTATCCTCAAACTTTGTCTTCTGGTTAGGATATGTGCCTGCTGGATAATGAACGAGTGAGCGTTTGCTATCCTCCACGCCGAGTGTCTCGAAGAACGTGCGAGTCATCTCATGGAGTTCAATGACCTGTACTCCGAGGTCTTTAGCCACCCAACGCATAGCCTCTGGATAGTTGGCGTGAGTCTCACGTATCTTGCCATTATCATCAAACATACGTCGCTGAGTAGGAGTAACGAATATTGGTGTCACACCCTTTGCACGAGCCTCATCCACAAACTGCTTGAGTGCGTATGCATAGTTGTAGAACGCACCACTTCCCGGACGCTTCTCTTTCTGGTCATTATGTCCAAACTCCATAAAGATATAATCGCCCTTTTTCATGAGTGACACTATCTTCTTCAATCGTCCTGCTCCGATAAAGCTTGTGGCAGTCTCACCACTCTCGGCGTAGTTGCCAACGGCTACCTTGTCATCAAACCAGCGTGTAATCATCTGGCCCCAACTTGCCCATGGCTCATAGTCCTGGTCAACAACAGTAGAGTTACCACATAGCCAGAGAGTAGGTACATCGTTAGCAGGCTCAATCTTTATGCTTGAACAAGCAGGAGCATCACCGTTAATCTCAATCGTGAGTTTATCATCCCAGTTGAGCTTGCTCTGTTCACGAGCCTTGATGCGTACACGGTCAGTCTTGCCATCAGTCAGGTTTATAGTCGTGTTTCGCTTGTTTACGATAAATGAATATTCCTTGAACTCGCCCTTCTTTGTATCTACATTCTGCACAAAGAGGCGACGAGACTCTGCTCTCACGGTAGTATTGGCTTTCTTCTTCTTTGAACCGAGTGTCACTGTCACCTTGTAGTTACCATCAGGTACATTAACAGAAAAATAGAATATACCTTCAGACAACTTAAATGTCTCTGTCTGCGATGCCTTGGCACTTGCTATGACCTCTTGAAAGTCGTAGCCGTAGCCTTTTTCCTTATTATATACATCCTCGGCATTAACCTTTGTCGCTGTCTTATCTCTGCCATCAAAGCTGAAATTGTACGTCTGTGCGTTCATCAGCGTGCTGACTCCAAGTAAAAGTGTTGTAATGATTTGTTTCATTTAATAGATGGTTAAGTTGTTTTGATTTATGCCACAAAGTTAGTCTTTTTTTCTTTTTGGCGCAAATTTCAAAGATGTCAAATGATAAAACACTCATTCCTTGAAATTATTAAGCAAAAAAAGTAACTTTGCCCCTGTTTTTTCACACTATCGTATGGGTTCAAGTTCACAAAAACAAAGTATGGATGCCAAACAGTTGCAATCTTCAACCATTGAGTTTCTCCGTTTTCCATTAGCCGTAACGGTTCTGGTTATTCACATGACACCGAATGTGGTAAGTCTTGCTGATGCTGACTTCAAGCTTCTTTCAGGTCACGGGTTGTACAATGCCTTTGCCATTATGGGTTCACACGTTATTACCCATCTGGCTGTACCTACATTCTACATGATTTCAGGATATTTGTTTTTCGTTAACATAAATGAATGGTCATGGGATGTTTACAAGACCAAGATTCGTAAACGTGTATCAACCCTGTTTGTTCCTTATATGCTATGGAACATCATCCCATTTGTAATCATGATAACATATATGGTCATAAGTGCTTATGTGTGCGGAACGACCATGTCTGATGTTGTCACCTATGCCAAGGATGAGTGCTGGCGTTTCTTCTATGTGTATAAGGAATGGACGGAAGGTGTTGATTGGCTTGGTTATGAGGTGGTCAATTCTGCCCCTATTGACGGACCTCTCTGGTTCTTGCGTGACTTGATTATAGTCACTTTACTCACTCCTGTCATCTATCTTGTGATAAGCCGTGGACAGAAAATTGCTATATGGATATTGTTCCTCGCTTATGTGTCAAGGGTATGGACAAATGTTCAAGGCATAAGTATCTTGGCTGTGTTCTTCTTCTCGCTTGGTGCATACTTTGCGATAAACAAAAGCAGTATCATTTCATTTGCTGACAGATACAAATACTTTTTTGTTCCGACAAGTGTTGTTCTTATGTTTGTCACTACGGTATATAACGGTGACAACACAGTAACAGGTCAGTACTTCTACCCATTCTACGTTAGTTCTGGAGTATTCACATTATGGTATTTTGCCTCAGTATGTGTTCGTAAATACAATATGAAGGTCAACGCCACACTCGTGTCAAGTTGTTTCTTCATATATGCCTTCCACTATGTTACCATACCGAGATACGATACACCATTGTCACTAATCAAGGGAATAACTATCAAGATAATGCCTACTAACAACTGGGTTAGTGAGTTTATATGCTACATTGTCCCACCTGTCATTGCACTATCTGTAATAATCGGTCTGTTTATCGTGTGCCGCAAGCTGTTCCCTAAGGCAACCGCCATCATGACTGGAAACAGAAAATGACATTCAACTAAAACACCTCTTCCATGAGAGTTGGGAATCCGACAACCTTATCCTTGAATGTCTTGACAAGTTCATCATTTAGTTTAGCACCTGTTGCTGTGTGCCACTTGTGGAGCGTTGCACTACTTTCCAATTCAAACTGTAGGGAGAAACACTCGCTTGCCTCATCCTTATGACTGAGGATGCGTGTAAGACGTGGATTCTTCAGTTCGCCACTTTCTGTAGCAGCAGGTACATACACCTCATGCAGAAATATCACGAAATTCTGCGCATCCTGAGCCTCCACTTGAAATGTTGTATTGTATATTATCATATTGTTGAGAGTCTAGAGTTGAGAGTTTAGAGACTTTTCTTAAGCATTAACCTATATCGTTCATGCTGATTAGTCTTATGTCTCGAAACATTCGCAAAGGTAATAATAATTTACCAAATAACATGTCATCCTGATGATTGACGGATAAAAAGATTCTTGATATCCCTGATTGCAGGTGCAATTCTTCATCTTTTTAAGCTAAAAACAAACTACTTTTGAGTTAGTGGGTAACTATATTATAGTTAGTGGGTAACTGCAATATAGTTAGTGGGTAACTCAAATATAGTTCCCCATTAACTCAAAATGACTTTCCCAAACTAAAAAACAGCCAGGATATTGTCCTGATTTACGAAATATGTATTACCTTTGCTTCCACATTTGTAAAGACTAACTACAGTGTTTGAACACCGTTCGAACGCTGCTCGAACAGTGTCCGAATACCATTCTATCCCCCCACCCTTTTTTGCCCACGCTCCGTCAATAAAAAACTGACGCTACGTCAAATTTTTATTGACGGAGCGTCAGCCTTTTTTACCTTTACGCCAAATCCTAATTTTGAGTTCCTAATTTTTAATTTTGACAGTCTTGTTACCTACCTTCACGATGTACATGCCATCTATATTGACGTGAAGCCTTGTCTCATTGTCATGAGTAATGGCAGTAGCTACAAGAGTACCGTTAATGTCATATACTGATATTGGAAGTGAAACGTCCGCACCACTCACGATAATTGTATCGTCTGTAGTTTTTACACAGACAGAAGAAGTGTCGGCTGCTGACACTATGCTTGTCATATCTCCATCCATCTCGATGATGGTCTCAAACTTCTTCCATTCACCTGTTGTTTTGTAAATATCCTTCGTACCTAAAGGTACGTAAAGTGGAATCTTGTAAGTCTTCTCATACTGGAAGTCTGTCGTGACGGATGAAGGATCGCTTATGAATGAATAAATACGTCCGAGGTTGTCACACTTGCCAAACACACCCTTTCCGATAGCACATACCGAGTTAGGAATTGAGATTGTCTCAAGTTTTCCACACTCACGAAAAGCATAATCGCCGATTGTCTCTAAACCATCTGACAACTCGACAGACGTAAGCATATAGTTCTTCTCGAATGCACTATTACCAATACTTTTTACCGACTCAGGTATGGAGATATGAGTAAGTCCCGCATTAAAATAGAATGCATAATCATCTATCGACTTCAAAGTCTCAGGAAGTGTCACCGTCTTGAGATTATTACAATTTTCAAACACATACTGACCAATATACTCCAGTTGTGTTGGAAGAGTGAGCGAAGTCAGTGAACGGCAATTGGCAAATGTTCTGTTGTTTAATCTCTTTATGCCGTCAGGCATCACTACCGTTTCAAGATTTCTACAGTTTTCAAACGCGCCATCCCCAACCTCGGTGACTGAATTAGGAATTACGACCGATGTTATCTTGTCTGAGCCATACAAAATGTTATTGCCAAGTCTTGTGATATTACTTGGCAGGATGACTTCACCTGTTAGTTCTTCTCCATTATAGAAATAAGAAATCTTGCCGTTATTGTTGTATTGGTCATTAATGAATGTAACAGCAAACTCATTATTTGCAGGATAGTCAGTAATATCCACATTTACATTTTCAAGTGCACTACATCCAAAGAGAGCATAAGGGTCGAACGATGTAGCATTACTCTTAACGTTTATAGTATGAAGACGCTGACAATTGTTCATTGCTAATCCATCAACCAACGCAACGGTACTTGGGATAGTGAGTGTAGTCAAAGCACAATTATCAAAGGCTCGTCTGCCAATCTTTTCCAAACCTTTAGGAAGGATTATCGTATTCAATCGACTACAACCACTGAACGAACTTTCTTCTATTGTCTTTACACCATTTAACAATTCAACATCTTCAAGACTTGCACAATTTTCGAATGCCTTCAAACCGATATTTTCAACAGAGGCAGGAATAACAACATATGCAAGACTGCTACAGCCAGAGAACGTTGACTGTTCAATTGTCCTTACACCATCAGGAATTACTATTGCCTTCAGACTTTTACAGCCATCAAAAGCGTGTTTGCCTATAAACATCACTGAACTCGAAATCTCAATTGACTGGAGGTCTTCGCATCCTGCAAAGGCATAATCACCAATACTCGTCACGTAACTTGGAATCACAATAGACGTCAGTTTGCTGTTTCTGAATGCAGAGTCCTCTATACGTGTAACGGTAAGAGGTATGTCGTATGAAGTGAGGGGCGAATCGGCAAACTCCCCACTTTTTATGACATAGGCAGTTCTGTTGACCTCCTTACAATCCTTGAATGACTCAAATCCAATGAGTACAGACCTAGATATGTTGGCAACAAGCGAAGTACAACCAGAAAAAGCGTGGTCACCAATCTTCACATCATCACTAATAATATTAGCCAATTTCATGTTTGTACAATCAGCAAAGGCATACGTTCCTATTTCCATAACAGACTTTGGGATCTCGATAGCTACAAGACCCGTGCAGCCTCGGAATGCAGAACTTTCTATTTTTTTCACCGAGTTCTGAAATTCTATAGACTTAAGCCCAGTGCAACCTTCGAACGCAGAGCTTTTAATGTTAGTGACAGAACTTGGAAGTTTCAAAGTTATAAGTCCAGTGCAATCCTTAAATGCGGAGTTACTAATGCTCGTAACTGAGTTCGGGATTTCTATATTCACAAGATTAGCGCAACCTTGGAATACCATATCACCGATACTTGTAATTGAGTTCGGAAGTATTACAGACGTAAGTCCTGTACAATCTCGAAACGCAGAGCTTCCAATACTCGTAACATTTTCAGAAATAGAAACAGACTTTACATTCTTATTTCCCTCAAAAACGCCACTTTTTATCGATTTTACTTCATTAGGGATTACTATGTCCGCTCCATTACCAACATACTTCACAAGTTCCTTTTCGCTATTCACATAAAAATCTGAATCAACAATGTCAACAATCAATAAGCCAGAAGAACTAAATGACTTTGTTCCTTCATAATGAAAGTTATCTTCGTTCACATAGCAGTCTTTGAAAGCATTTCTCCCAATGCTCTCGACACCTTGTGGAATTGTTAACGAAGAAAACCATCCACAATTACTAAAAGCAGAAATGCCAATGGTTGTTACAGAATTTGGTATTATGATTGATGATAAAGACTGACATCCATAAAACATGTATTCATTTATTTTGGTCAATGTGCTTGGAAGTTCTATAGTAGTAAGATTGGCGCACCCCCCAAAAGCATATTTACCAATAGACATAACAGATGAAGGAATGACAACAGACTTTAGCGATTCGCAACCATAAAATGTCCGAGCACCGATACGTGTCACGGAATTTGGTACTTCAATGGATGCAAGCTTAACACATCCTGAAAACGCATAGTCTTCAATTTCTGTTACAGTATTAGGAATACCGACTGAAGTAAGTGAAACACATTCTCCAAATGCACCTACGCCAATACTCGTTACGATGTAATCCACATCATCTACATTGATTTTTTCAGGAATAACAAATGATGTGTATGTCACATCACCTTCGAATACACTTGCAGTCATAGTACCTTTATCATAAGAATACGTCAATCCATCAATAGTGACTTCTTCTGCATGAACAAACACAAATGTCGAAAGAATTAAAAGTAAAAATAGGCTACGTCTCATAAGTCTTTTTTTCCTATCGTTCCCATGATAGGCATGGTCAACTGATTATCATTAGCAATGCGTGGGAACAAGTGTCACCATCAATAGACAACTGACAAAACGCCTTGCATAGTTATTACGGTTATTAGCACAAAGGTACACATATATTCATTTATCGCAAAGGTTTACGCATATAAAATTGCGGATGTAATGCAATTGCATAATGTTTATTGTCATTTTGAAGCGGTTTTTCAAAAAAAAGAATTATTACTGTACGCTAAACATACATTAGAGCTCAAATACGCTCGTTTTCTTGTTGGATAAGCCCCTTTAGAAAGGGTGTTAACGGCTGTCCGCTAAAAAATCTGCTTTAAAGATGACAAAAGATACATCAGGAATACTTCGGGAATGGTTCGGGGATTGTTCGGGATTCCTTCGGTTCGTGTTTTTTGACGTAATGACACTTACGTGTTCACTTTGTTGTGACAGAATGCTGCTTTCAAGGACATTTTACTTTCTTTGCAGCAACAGGCCATTGTCATCGTTTTGTCA
>JAFYAT010000092.1 GCA_017540585.1 Bacteroidaceae bacterium
ATCGGTTACGGTGGTCTCGACCACGTCATCGCTTCTGGTGAAGATGTAAATATCCTCGTGCTCGATACTGAGGTTTACTCTAACACTGGTGGTCAGGCTTCTAAGGCTACTCCGCTCGGTGCTATCGCACAGTTCGCTGCTCAGGGTAAGCGCATCCGCAAGAAGGATCTCGGTATGATCGCTACTTCTTACGGTTATGTATATGTTGCTCAGGTGGCTATGGGTGCCGACAATGCTCAGTGCCTGAAGGCTATCCGCGAGGCTGAGGCTTATCCCGGACCGTCACTCGTGATTGCTTACGCTCCATGTATCAACCACGGTCTGAAGATCAAGGGTGGCATGGGTCGTTCACAGGCTGAGGAAGGCCGCGCCGTTGAGTGTGGTTACTGGCACCTGTGGCGTTACAACCCACAGCTGGCTGAAGAAGGAAAGAACCCGTTCACACTCGACTCTAAGGAGCCGCAGTGGTATAAGTTCCACGACTTCCTCATGGGTGAGGTTCGTTACCTGTCTGTCAAGAAGGCTTATCCTAACGAGGCAGAGGAACTCTTCGCCGAGGCACAGCGTATGGCACAGCTCCGCTACAAGAGCTACGTGCGCAAGGCTAAGGAAGATTGGAGTGAGTAAGCTCAAAATACATAATATTAAAGGAGGTATCCGTAAATTTGGGTACCTCCTTTTTTAATGATATTGATAATTCTGGATGTGTAGCTGCAATCTATGTCCTACTTCTCATGCAGAAATAGTTTCAACAAGTCCTCCTGATTTGAGTTGTACATATTACTTTTAAGATAACAGAGAATGTTACGTAAAATCGCTATTTCTGGATTATCTTTCAATTTCTTAAAGAGTCGTTTGAATCTGACATCATTCTTTGAACTTACAGCTTTCGTCTTGTCTTTAAATGCATTCAAATCAGAAGGAAGATCGTACTCGCTTAAATCAATCATCTCTTCTTCAGCACAATCTAATATGAACTTATCCATTGCAGGACTTACCATTATTAGATAATGTGCTTTGTTAGTGTGTTTTAGTAAAGACAGATGTTCTGTATGCGCAATCTCGGTAAATTCATTAACATAAGATGGTTTCCGCTTATCAGAGTCTATAACACCAACGGCAAAACCATCTTTGAGGATTTTGCCCTTCATCGTATTGACCACGGTATTACACCCTTTCTGATGGTTCACTCCATCAGAATCCAATAATGATTCAACCAAGTTGGTATCAACATAGCACTCAGGAACAAAATACAAATCTTTCATACTCGGTTTATCCCAAAGTTTCTATATTGAAAAAGGCATCTACGCCATAATCATATATCTCCTGCATATTATCTCCTGTGGCAGTCCTTACCAACACCTGACCTTCTTGGTAGTTCGTAAAAAACAGGTTGATGTCGTCATCCTGCTTTTCCAAAAAAGCATTAAGTATATAAGGACTATGGGTAGCCACAAAAAGATTATTTGGCCGTTCACATTTTGTCAATGACAACAACCATTCAACAAGGTTTGACTGGGTTGGCGGAAAAAGGTTTGCCTCAGGTTCCTCAAGAAAGATGTCACAGTGGTGGGTATGAACATAGTTCGAATAGACCTCCTTTTTGTCTTCCTCGTCTAATTTAGACAATAAGATACTGTTTTCTTGAAGATTTGCAAAACTCTCTATCCTATCATGCTTGATTTTTGTTATATGGTTCAGATGTACAAACAAAGGTATAACAGACTGTAAACCACTCGATGTGTTTGTAAAATCGAGTGTCACGCCATCAGCAACCTGTACCTTATCAGACTTTGTGTTGGTATCGTAATGATACAACACACCAAGATTCAGCACTGACAAATCGCTTGTGGTTGCTTGTCTTGCTGTTTCCCAATCTGCCATGAAATCGCGGATATTGTCATCAGCAAACTTCACTTGGAACCAGTTTGGAATAGCTGCTACCAAGTTGCGTTCAGCAGGAATATATGTCACTTTGGAACGTCTGTAATTCCAACGTCCTTCCTTCCAGTCAAATTTAAATGTATTTGTGGCATTATCGAATGAGAAAGACATAAAGTCAGATTCATAACTGATAAATGTATTTTTCTTGATATAGCCCTTCAACTTATGGAAACGCTCCAACTCCTTTAAGAAGTTGCCATCCTTCGCAAAGAAATCTGCCGTCTGAGTCAGTTCGATACGCTTTTCAACCCATGTACAATAGCAAGCAGTCTTTAGCACACAACTTTTACCCGAACTCTGCGAACCAATGATGACATTGATGCGCTTAAGTTCGATATTCGCTTCTTTCAATGGACCTAAATTACGAATGACGAGATGTTTCATGGCAGCAAAGTTACTAATTTTCTATTTAATTATCAAATATAAAATGTATTTCTTTCCTTAATTCGTTAAGACTTTGCTGGCTTATGACAGATATGACAGAAGAAAATGCAACTTTCTCTATAAGAAATTATTTACCCCCGACCTAAATGTTTTTCTATATACGAGAGTTATATATCTATCTGTCATACAGTAAGATTTTTACTTGAAGTTACACATTATTTATATAAAAGCCCGATAGACAAAGTTTATCGGGCTTTTTCGTTGCAAATATAAAATAATAGCTATCTTTGCAGCAGATTAAATATAAGCTTATGAAGAAATTATACTTACTATTGCTTATGGCCAGTCTTTCGACTTGGGCTATGGCACAGGAAAAATTCGAGTTGGGGAAGCCTAACAACGACGCGTACCGGTATTTGGATGAATATCAGGCGCTCAAAGATTACATTGACTATTCAAAGTATCCTAACTTCAAACTGGGGGCTGGTACGACTGTCAACGACTATCTCAACAATTCTCTGTTCAAGAACTTGATTAACAAGAACTTTACAGAGACCGTTGCGGGCAACGCCATGAAGATGGCAAGTTGCGTGGACGGCAATGGTAACATGAATTTCACGACGGTGAAGAACTACGTGAATGCGGCTACCAAGGCTGGTCTTAACGTCTATGGCCACACGCTTGCCTGGCACTCACAGCAGCCAAACGGTTGGTTGAGAAAGCTTCTTGCCGACAAGCCCGCGCCAGATCTCGTTGACGGTGATGTTGACGTATGGACACAGATTTATAGTAAGGACTTCCGTACAAACCAGAGTATTGCCTGGAAGGCATCGGAAACTGATTACGCATATACGCTCAGTTTTGATGCCACAAACGGTCTCAATATTCACACGACAAAATCTCAGTCGTCGTGGCTCGTGCAGTTCCTGGCTGCTACCGACATTCTGACCACAACGGGTAACACCTACAAGATGACTATGACCGTGAAAGGTTCAAAGGCGGGTCGTCTCCATAGCAAACTCGGTGACTGGGGCGGCGGAGCAAATGCCGATATTCCCTTTACAACAGAATGGCAAGATGTAGAAGTCAACTATAAGGCTACGATGGCAAGCAACTTCCTGCTTCTCCAGTGTGGCGATTTCGTGGGTGACATCTATATTAAAGCCATTAAGTTCGAGGAACAGAAGAAGGGTAAGACCATCACAGAGGAGCGCCGCTGCCTGAAGGCTCATGCTGGAGCCAAGCAGTCGGAGGTATGGGACAATCAGTTCTGGCTCGTACCCGGCTCGTTCGCCAATGGTGCAAGCTTTGTGTTCACCGCCGAGGTACGTGCCGACAAGCCTGCCTTCGCCTCCACACAGATTCATACCGCCCCCGGGACATACGTACACTATGAGGCACTGGGCAACATCAACTTCACTACTGAGTGGAAGACCATCACCGTCAGCGGCAAGTTCAACGCTGCCGGCCAGAGCATTGCCTTCAACCTCAGCGAACTTGCCGATGAAAACAACTACTACTTCGACAACGTAAGCCTGAAGATTGGCGGCGTGGAGAAGATTAAGAACGGCGACTTTGAGGGTACTGACGTAAGTTCGTTCAAGGTCAAGGAGAATAGCGGGAGCGTTGTTGATCCTACCATCGTTGATAATCTTTCATACGTCTATATCCCATCGACTATCCCCCTGTCACAGCAGGAGCGTCACGACACCCTCGTCTATGCAATGGACAAGTGGATCAAGGGCATGATGACTGCCTGTGAAGGCAAGGTCAAGGCATGGGATCTCGTCAACGAGGCTATCTCCGGTGGCGGTAATGACGGTCAAGGCAACTACGCATTGCAGCACTCTGAAGGATATAATCCCAATGGAACTTGGGATGTAGGCGGTGATGCTTTCTACTGGCAGGACTTCATGGGCGACCTCGAATACGTTCGTCAGGCTTGTCGCCTTGCCCGTAAGTATGGTCCTGAAGATGTCGTGCTCTTCATCAACGACTATAACCTTGAGTCTGACTGGGATCAGAACAAGAAGTTGAAGTCGCTCATCAACTGGATTAAGAAGTGGGAGGCTGATGGCGTTACCAAGATTGACGGTATCGGCACGCAGATGCACATCTCTTATTATGAGAATAGCGGCACGCAGAACAGCAAGAAGAATGCCATCACCAACATGTTCAAGCTGATGGCAGCAACAGGCAAGTATGTACGTGTCAGCGAAATGGATATGGGATATGTGAATTCCAGCGGCAAGGACGTTCCTACGAATAGCATGACCGAGACACAACACAAGAATATGGCCAACTACTACGAGTGGATTATCAAGGAATACCTCCGCCTCATCCCACCAGCACAGCAGTGGGGTATCTGCCAGTGGTGTCCTACCGATGCTCCTTCCAATAGCGGATGGCGTGCCAACACACCTGTAGGCATCTGGGATCTCAACTACTACCGCAAGCATGTCTATGCCGGCTTTGTACGTGGACTTGGCGGAGTTGTCAGCGGTATTGACAAGGTGGTTGATGCAGACAAGACCATCGACACCTCAAAGGGCATCTACAACCTCAATGGTATGCGTATGCAAGCAACATCACTTGACGAGCTGCCTGCTGGCATCTATATCGTAAACGGCAAGAAGATTGTCAAATAGAACAAATAAAACAAGCAAAATGAGCACCCGACAAATCGAGTGCTCATTTTTTATCTGCCAAATCTTTTCCCTTATCTCATCATGAAAGAAGTTGACAAAAACTCGTCTGGGAAATGTGATGAAATAGAGTTTATAAGTGTAAAAATCAAGAATTACTTCCTCCTTCCTAATTCCTCCTTCCGCCATCGCTTAGGTTTGGCGGTGCCAAACCTAAGGGTTGACCGACCCAAAGGTTATGTTTGAGGCGGTGAAACATCATCTTTCGCACGACGAAACCTTACCTTTCGTGCAACGAAACCTAAGCTCTCGCAAATTTGTATTCTGTAAACAGCCCGTTTATAGATCAATATTCGCGTAACAACCTATCAATCAACGTCTTACAAAAACCCTCAAAAACTGCATTCTTTTCGACCAAAATTCTTTTCGTTCGGAAAGATGACCGTAATTTAGGGGCAAAATTTGAATATTCCTTTACATAACAATGGGGATATTGTAGGCATTTTTCATTGAAAGCCAGTTGATGACACGTTACAATAAAACAGCATCTTCGCCTAACATGAGCAGCAGGTCTTTGGTCCAGTCTTCACCATTAACCGGCTGTAGCGTCTGGAAACCCATATCACGTGCCACACGTATATTCTTCTCATTATCGTCCACAAAGACGGTGGTTTCAGGAGTAATATGC
>JAFYAT010000093.1 GCA_017540585.1 Bacteroidaceae bacterium
GAGGGATAGGGTGGGTCTTCCTCCGTGCCCTCAATGGAGCACATGCGACCTCTGAGAACTCTAAACAAATCAGAGTATTAAGAAAAAAACTCTGTGCTCTCCGTGGCTCCGTGGGGGGATAAAATTCAACCGTACAGTTCGAACAGTACTGTAACTCAAGTTTCGGAAGTAATTCTCTTGTAGTAAAGAGGAGTAAAGCGAAGTTAAATGGAGTAAAGAGACATTACCCTGTCAGTACAATATGTCGAACAGACTATCGTCCTTTTACTTCTTTTCAATCCTTTTAACTCCATTTTACTACCATAAATGAGCAAGTTAAAAACTTGCGAAACTTAAATATTGTAATAAAGGGTTATTCATGCAACTGAGTATATTGATTCCTACACACGATTATAATGCTTATCCGCTTGTTTATAGTCTTCATGAACAGGCGGAGAAGCTTGGTATTGACTATGAGATTATCCTTGTTGAAGATGGCAGTCACGATACTGTGACGATGATTGCCAATCTCAAGGTCAAGGATATGAGCCATTGCAAGTATGTGCGTCAGGAAGGAATCGGGCAGGCTCAGACACGTAACCGTATGGCTGAGATGGCTGAAGGTGAATGGCTGTTGTTCATGGATTCGGATGCCAAGGTATATAGGAACGATTTTATCCGTAAATATATAGATACCATTGGTAAAGCGGAAGTCGTAATAGGTGGAATATGTACGCCTGACCTTCATCTTAACCCGGAAGTGTCTCTTCGTTACAAGTATGAGACTGAGGCTGACAAACATCGTAGTGCCGAGGAGCGCAACAAGAATCCGTATGGTCAGTTTACGGCTTTCAATATGTTGATAAGGAAGGAGACATTCATGAAAGTACGTTTTGACAATGACTGTCATGAATACGGCTATGAAGATGCTCTCTTTGGTATGGAATTGAAGGCACGAGATATAAGTGTTCTTCATATAGATAATCCACTCTTACACATGGGTATTGACAAGAATGACGTGTTCCTCCGTAAGACGGAGACAAGTCTTCGTACACTCAAGTCACTACGTAGTAAGATGAATGGAGGAAGCAAGGTTGACAGAACATATATGCGACTTCTGTCGTTCCATCTTCTTTGGATGGTACGACTCTTTCATCATTGCTTCTCTCCATTGATACGTAAGAATCTGCTCAGCAGCAATCCTTCTCTTTTCTGGTTCAATGTATATAAGTTAGGATATTACTCTTGCTTGTAGCATCTGTGGCTTTTTAATAAGAAAACGAAAATTTAGAAAATTAAAGAAAATTTATCTTTTACATTTCAAGTCTCAAATCTTAAATTTATGCCTCCGCGTCATATCGGTACGCATAGATTTGACATGATAAACTTGAGAAAAACAAATTTTCTTTAATTTTCTAAATTTTCGTTTTTAACACCTATACCCGGAGGCATAGATTTGACATGATAAATTTGAAATTCTAAATATGATACTCCACAAGTCCGTCGAGTGGTGCCTGGATAATCTTGCCGACTTTGTAACCGAGTGAGTTGGCGGCTTCCTTTACTTCTGTCTTGTAGAAGTGGGCAATACTGCCAACGAAGTGAACGGTCTTTTCGTCAGGATCGATATCTGAGTAGGCATAGACATTACGGATGAAGAACTGCTGGAAACAATCAATCAACAAGTCATGAATACATTGCTCTTCCCTGTGACGTGCGCAGAAAGGGGAGAGACTTGCAAGGAAACGGTTTGGCAATGGTTCACGATACACTTTCTGTATGATGGTTGCGGCTGTTTCGTGCGTTTCACTCAGGAACAGTTTCTTCACCTTGTCGGTCAGCTGTCCCTTGAGACAATCGCCCACAAGTCGTTTACCAATGTAAGCACCACTACCTTCATCACCAAGGATAAAACCGAGTGGAGATACGTTCATGGTTATCTCTTTTCCGTTGTAGTAGCATGAGTTTGCGCCTGTACCAAGGATAGCTACAATACCGCTCTTGTCGCCACACACCGAACGTGCTGCTCCAAGCATATCGCTACCCACGAATATCCTTGCATCAGGTATCACGCTACGTATGGCACTCTGTACCATCGGACACTTTTCTGGCGTACATCCTGCTCCATAGAAAAACACTTCAGTATCATCCTTAGTGTCTGGCAACTCGCTCAATAATTCCGTGTGAAGAATGCCAGCAATCTGTTCATCTGTCATCTGGAAAGGATTGATGCCTTGTGTATTGACATACTTCTGTGTGTTACCATTCTTTATGTACCATGCAGTCTTTGTTGAACCGCTATCAGCTATTATAATCATAAGCTCATCATTTTCGTGCAAAAATAATCATTTTCATTCTCTTTCTTCGTATATAAAGGTGAAAAAAAGAGGGTAGGGTGCTGCATCTTTTTGAAAAAGTCTTTATATTTGCAGTCAAATAAAAACAAAACAGATTTTTTCTTTACGTTTATGAGCAAATCAGATAATAACCTCGTGATAATGGCAGGTGGTGTTGGTAGTCGTTTTTGGCCAATGAGTACACCAGAGTGTCCTAAGCAGTTCATTGATGTTTTTGGTACGGGACGTACATTTCTTCAGATGACCTTCGACCGCTTTAAGGGAGTGGTTGAACCAGACAACGTGTGGGTAGTTACAAGTGAAAAGTATGCCGATCTTGTCAAGACTCAGTTGCCAGAGATTCCTGTTGGTAACATTCTTCTTGAGCCTTGTCGTCGCAATACAGCTCCATGTATTGCATATGTCAGCTGGAGAATAAAGGCAAAGAATCCTAATGCTAATCTCGTGATTACTCCAAGTGATCACCTCGTTACTGACGTTGTTGAGTTCCAACGTGTCATCAACTCTGCTCTCAAGTTCTCTGCCGAGACAGATGCCATCGTTACACTCGGTATGCATCCTACACGCCCTGAGACAGGTTACGGCTATATACAAGCAGACCTTCAGTCTCCATCGCTCGTAAACAAGGAAATCTTCCGTGTAGATTCATTCCGTGAGAAGCCAGACCTCGCTACTGCTACGGAATATGTAAAGAGGGATGAGTTCTACTGGAACTCAGGTATCTTCGTATGGAGCGTTAAGACCATCGTTAATGCACTTCGTGTTTATCAGCCAGAGTTGGCAGCCATCTTTGAGAATATGATGCCAATCTACGGTACTGACAAGGAACAGGCAACTATCAACGAGGAGTTCCCTAAGTGTGAGAACATCTCTATCGACTATGCCGTGATGGAGAAGGCTGATGAGATATTCGTGTTCCCTGCCGACTTCGGATGGAGCGACGTGGGTACGTGGGGCTCACTTCACACCATTGCAGACAAGGATGCCAACGGCAACAATGCAATCGGACAGAATATTCGTTTCTACGAGTCAAAGAACTGTGTGGTTCACACTACTGAAGAACGTCGTGTAATCATTCAGGGACTTGAAGACTATATAGTAGCTGAGAAGGACAACACTCTCCTTATCTGTAAGCTATCAGAGGAGCAGCGCATCAAGGAGTTTTCAGCAGAGTAAAAAGAAGACCCTCTCCCCCTTCCCCTCCCCCTATATGGGGAGGGGGGAAAAGGTTACTCTATTGCGGAAAACCTGAAAAACTAAAACAAATATCAAGATGCAAATAATAATCTTATTCTATTATCTGTTAGTATGGCTTATTGCATACCTTATGCTCAGAAAACTCCCATCAAGTATAAGGAGATGTAACAAGTTAAACCTGTTTTCAAATATTCTGTGGCCAGTTGCCTTTATTTCATTAGACGGTGTGGTAGAAGTCCCTGGATATGATTTTGTTGAAATCGCTTTGATTGTAATGGTGTTATCCACTCCCATCATATCTGTTCTTGCGACATTCTCAAGCATTTTCATTTATAAGCATTATAGGCCTAGAAAGTCTTTCGTACCGTTGTATGTCATGTGTGGATGGCATGTAATAGCTGTTACGTTATTTATTTGTGCATTTTGGTATTGAGTACAAGTAAGAAATATGTGCCTTGGTCGGCTACTCTGAAATAATTTTTAGAACCCGCTCCCAAAGGGAGCTAAATTACCAATCTGCGCAATCTTTAGGCCAATCTTAACAGTCTTTATTTTTAACATACCAGTCTTGTGCCGCAAAGCGGCCAGTTAAAAAAACAAAAGAAAACATGGGAAAACAAAAGAAAACATTTTTTCTAAATGACACTTTAATGCAAAAAAGAAAAGATTAAAAAGATTGTTAAGATTGGCCTAAAGATTGCGCAGATTGCGTATTTAGCCGCCCACGGCGGCGGGTTCTTAAAAACACTACCGCCAGAGGTGGAAATGTCAGTTACGTTTTACGTGCCTTATCATTCTGTCATGAAAGAGCACGGATTATTATCTTTGTGTCACACGGACATCCTCCGTCAATCATTCGCTAATGTCTCGTGCATCCTTCGTAATTCTTCCGTGAATCATCTGGTGACATTATGTCACTCAGATATCGTTGACAATACATCTTCATCCGAGCCTTGTCCTAAAGTTCATAGTCAGTACTTAGTCAGTAGTTAGTCAATACTTAGTCAGTACTTTGTCTATACTTCAATTGTACCCATTTTGCGACTATAACGGAAAACTATTATTCTTTTTGATTTTTATATTTCCTCGTCTCCAAGTACCATATTATTAGCCATATTTTTTCCTCACAAGAGAAAAATATTTACCTCACGAGGAAAATGAAACTGTCTCGTTTTTTTATGATGTATGAGAAGAAGATTGTTAAACGTTTCTGCACTTTTTGTTACAGTTTTTCGTATTTTATATTCAAATGTTTGGCTGTAAGGGATTTCTTTTATACCTTTGCGTGTGATAAAACAAAACATAATGACGCATAATATGTATTAAAGATATGGGAGAACTTAATAAATGTTTAAAAGAGAAAAATAACGGTCACAATGTTTGGTCGTTACCGTTTATTTTTTACTCTCTCTCTCTCTCTCTCTAATAAACAACACGTCTATAATAATATAACAGGTCCGTAAGGATGTGCCTCGACACATCCTTACGGACTTGCGTCGTTTGTATATGATTGTTCTTTTTTTTACAAAATAAAACTACAGATATTATGGTAACAAAGACTTATTCTGCACCTCTGTGCGAGGTGCGCAAAAGTGGACTTCGTGCTTCTATTCTTGCAGGTAGTAATAACCCTACAACTCAGGTTGTAACTGGTCGTGACTTTGGTTTTGGGGCGCGTCAGCGTGTCAATACATCAATCCTTGACGAGGATACACCGTTATTTGAACGTTAAGGCTTTATGTAAATGTTTCAGAAACTACGAACAACTAAAACACTACAGACAAAATGAAAAAAACAATCTTTACAATCCTTCCTATGGCTCTGTTGGCTTCATGTTCATCAGAGTTGATGGAGACAACAGACAATGCCGTAAAGGGCGGTGATGTCGAGAAAGTATCAATCGTGAGTCATCCTTTTGTGTTTGATGATGATACACGTACATCGCTCACGGCAACAGAAAACAGCATCTCTTTTGCATGGGCAGATTATGATGCGCTTGGTGTATTCCCTATTGCACCAACTACCAACAATCAGGCACGACAGGTACTCTCTGTTCCTGCTGACTGTGAGACGGATGCTCATTATGCTTCGTTTGATGGAGCAGGATGGGAACTGAAGAAAGGCAATACATACGCAGCATACTGTCCTTACAATGGTTCGCTTCCAGCTGAGACTCCTTATACTGAAGTCCCAATTGACATGACAGGTCAGGACGGAACACTCGAAACTATTGGCAAGAAGTATGACTATATGTTTGCGCCATCGTCATTTGCAGAGGTAACCAAGGACGACCACACTCATGAGGTGGTGTTCGATTTCCAGCATGCCATTGCCATCCTTCAGCTCAAGCTCACAATGCCTGTGGCAGCTACATGGAAGAGTCTTACGCTTACTAATACAAGCGGAGCGTTTGTTACTTATGCCACAATGAATGTACAAGATGGAACTGTTACGTCAAAGATTGGACTGCCAGACATCTCACTTGCACTCAACAATGTTACAACAACTGGCAGCAATAAAGAGATTACGCTTTATGTTGCTGTGCTTCCTACGAAAATTGGTACTCTGAGTCTTACTGCAACAACAAGTAATAACGAGTCTTATTGTGCTTCTGCTACAGGCAAGACTGTTGAGGCTGGCATGGCATATCGATTTACTACAACTTTTAATACTTCTGCTTTGCCATCAGGTGATGGTTATAAGGATGGCTACGCATACGTTGACCTTGGTTTGTCTGTCAAGTGGGCAACGGTGAATGTCGGTGCAACAAATGCAACAGAATATGGTAAATACTACGCTTGGGGAGAAAACAAAGCATACGGTGAGGAAGATACTTCAAACGAGACTAACTACAAATATAATTCTAGGAATTCTTATCTCAAGTATTACTTCGATTGGAGTGATTACAAGTGGTGTAATGGCTATTTTACTAGTATTGCTGGACCCGATTTGACTAATGGCTCTCTCGCTCCTGATGATGATGCTGTTGTTCAGAGCTGGGGTGGAGCATGGCGTATGCCAACTCATACAGAAATGGAGGAACTTGTAAACGAATGCTATTGGATATGGACATCAAACTATAATGGTTCTGGTATGGCTGGTTATATTGTATATGCAGTAAAGGCATATTCTGACAAGGGACAGGTAGTATATTTTGGAAATACTCCATCTAGTGGCTACACACTCTCAGACTCCCACATTTTCCTTCCTGCTGCAGGCTGTCATCATCATGGTATGTTCGATGATGCGGGCACTGGTGGTCGCTACTGGTCGTCTTCGCTTTATAATGGTCGCAACTATTATGCCTATGACATACGTTTTTCTTCGGATGATCGCAAAAGTCGTTATGAAGGTAACCGTTACTATGGTCGAAACATCCGTGCTGTCTGCGAATGATGCCGAAGAAACTTACCACTCAAGAAGTGGTAAGAACAAAATAAAAAACTGCCACTTTACGCATCGTAAACATCATGTTTACGTCGTGTAAAGTGGCATGATTTATTATTGTGTCCATGATTTTCCATTATGATATGCTTGTGTATTGAGAAAAAGACAGTATCTTTGTGTCGTTAGGCAAGTGTCCTGTTGCTGTCACAGGTAACTGAGTTAATGTCGCCTGTCTTGCAACATTGTTATATGTATATTTGTTTGCAAAGTCGAAAATGTTAAGAAAACCGTTAATGAATAGATAATGGAAGAACAGAATAATCCTATCATAATATACCAAAGCGAGGATGGAAATACTCGTATTGAGGTCAAACTTGAAAATGAAACGGTTTGGCTTACTCAACAGCAATTGTGCGATTTGTATCAGACTAGCAAATCAAATGTTAGTGAACATATAAAGCATATTTTTGATGAAGGTGAGCTGGATGAGGATTCAGTTGTTCGGAAATTCCGAACAACTGCATCTGATGGAAAGACATACAATGTGACTTATTATAATCTTGACATGATTATATCCCTCGGTTATCGTATTCGTAGCAAGGTTGCCACTCATTTTCGTAAATGGGCGACAGAGCGTTTGAAGGAATATATAATCAAGGGCTTTACTATGGATGACGAACGACTGAAGCAACTTGGAGGCGGTAACTACTGGAAGGAGCTTCTCGACCGTATTCGTGACATCCGTTCAAGCGAGAAGGTTATGTATCGTCAAGTTCTTGACCTGTATGCCACAGCTGTAGATTATGACCCTAAGAGTGATTTGTCCATTGAGTTTTTCAAGATTGTTCAGAATAAACTGCATTTTGCTGCTCATGGTCATACGGCGGCTGAGATTATCTTTGAAAGGGCTGATGCCGATAAGGATTTCATGGGTATGAGTAATTTCAAGGGTGATTGGCCAACACTTAGAGATGCTAAGATTGCGAAGAACTATCTTACTTCAGATGAACTCAAGATTCTGAATAATATTGTTTCTGGATATTTTGACTTTGCAGAAATTCAGGCCCTTCGTCATAATCCTATGTATATGGATGATTATGTACATCAACTTGACAACATCTTGTCATCCACAGGTGAACAGCTTTTGACGGATGCAGGCAAAGTGAGTCATGATGAAGCTATGAAAAAAGTAGAGGCGGAGTATCGTAAATGGCAGGTTAATACTATTTCTCCTGTCGAACAGGCTTATCTTGAAAGCATCAAGGCTTTAAGTAAAGAAAGTAAGAAAAGGAATCGATAAACGAGATATAGAGGAAATAAAAAGGAAACATGATGAAAATGTACCTTTCTTGGCATGTTGTTTTCATGCCTTGGGGAAGTCATTTTGAGTTAGTGGGTAACTCTATGTGAGTTACCCACTAACTATATTGCAGTTACCCACTAACTCTAATAGAGTTACCCATTAACTCAAAATGGGGTGATGGGGAACTCTGTAAGCCCTTGAGTAAGGATTCGCCCCAATTCCGAAGCGGATGCTTTGGAACTGGGGCGAATGTGACTGTAAGCAATCGTAAGATATTATTTCACGAGTATCTTGCGTGTCTTGCCGTCCTGTGTGCGGATGATGTTCACACCCTTGGTGAAGGATGGCTGACGAACGCCTGTGATGCTGAATATCTCGACTGGTGAGGCATCGGTTTCTGCATCAGTAATGTCGATGGCAGTAGGGTCAACCATAGTGTTGAGACGGCACTCAAGGAGAAGGAACTCATCAAGGGCACTTGTGTTGCTTGCATTGATAAACTTGATGTAGTACTTGCCTGCTGTCTCTACACGGAACTCAAGTGTGTAGTTTCTTGAGTTTGTTACATTACCTGCTGAGTTTCCTTCCACATTTGGAGATGCAAGAGTAGATGATGACTCTGCAATGATGTTGCTCTTTGAGTCGAGAATCTGTGCCTTATATCGTGGGTTACTCTTCCATGCCGCCATAGCGTATGTGAGACGATACATTCCTGGTTCGAGATTAAGTGGATATGCAGTCTGTCGCCCGAACTCTGCATAGCCCTTGCGCCAGTAGAATGCTTTGCCTTGATGACCTGTGAATCCGCTGAATACACGTGCTCCTGATGAGAATGTGTTAGGATATTCGTGTATTGCGTTGTCTTCCTGTTGTGCACGCCATCCCTCTGGGATTGTTCCTGCGAGTGCCTTGCCAAGGTCGAGATTATATACAGATGTCATGTCAACAAACACAGGCTGGAGTGTTACGTTGTCGTCTGGCATGATGAATGTATTGTCATCATGTATGATGATACTGCCGTGTATGATATTCCATCCAGCAAGCTTGTAACCTTCATCTGGAACGACTTCGAGACTTACAGTTTCGCCTTCTGCTGCTGATGTTGCATTGACATTTACCTTGCCATGCTCTGCGTCACGGAGTGTGATGGCAAACTTTTCTGCCTCATAGTCGGCTGGTTCGATGGTGATATTGTCGATGTATGAGTTGAGTGCACCACTGTTCATGATGGTGATAGTATTCTTTCCTTGCTTGAGATTTGCCTCAACAGAAACCTTGTTCCACTCGTTGAACTCAGTCTTAGGGAATTGTACTGTCTGACGTGTACCGTTGGCGTTGATGGTCATCCTTCCTGTCTTTCCTGTTGGGGTAGTGTAGCGCACGTATATGCGGTAATTGCCCGCTTCCTTGCAGTTGTAGCTGTATGTGAGAGCACCGCTTGATGATGTTCCCATGTCAGCAAATCCGTTTCCTGCATGGCCTCTTACTGTTGGATACCATCCGTATTGGTCAGTAACACAGCTCTTGATACTCTTGAAATCCATGTCCTCTGCCTCTATGATGACAGGTCCACGGTATTCTTCTGGCTGCTTTGGCATCTCGAGTGCTGCCACCTCAAGTGGATCTGTAAGACGTTCTGTGCCGTTACCAGCACATGTGATGTCAACGTCGATACCACCCAGATGCTTGACGTTGAGTGTGTATGTACCTTCTTCCTCGTTCCAGTCCTCTGTAATGTTACAAGTTGCATTTACACGTTTCTTGAATGTGTATGTAGGTTTGGCTGTTGCACCCTTTACTTCAATCTTGTCGAGCACCTGAGTAGTGGTGTCGTTACGGTAGTTGTTGAGGTAAAGAGTGATATGGTCAGCATACTCACGTACAAGTCCTGATGACAACTTGCCGTAAGTGAGGATGAGAGAGTCGCATGTATTATAAAGGAGTGGAATACGTCCTGTCGCATTTACCTTCTTGTTGAGGTATGTATATGGAGTGTATGTGACAAGCTGGTTGCGGAGACGATTGACGTAGAGGTCACCAGTACTTACCTCAGGATAGTACTTGTCGAACTCTTCCACCTTCTTCTTTTGTGATGTCCAGCGTGATGTGTAGCTTGACTTATATACCTTTACAGGGATAGACTTTGCAAGGTCGTCGTACAACTGAATGGCTACAGGTATTGCACCATAGCGACCTGTCTTCTTGAAGTAGCAGAAATTGTCCATCCATTGACCATTACCACGGTTGAATGGGTCTGTCTGTTTGTAAAGTCCGTCATAGAGGTCTCCCCATGCTGCATATTTCTGTTCGTCGTTACCTGATGATACATTATTGACAACTACAATCTTAGTACGTTCAACAACTTCCTCACGTGAAGGAATGTACATTTCTCCATCAACGATCTTCTGGAACATATCGAGCCATGCGTTCTTGAATCCAGGGAAGCATCCCCAGTTTCTGCGTGTGTAACCATTGACTGTTGTATTGCTGAGGTTCTGGAAATCTTCTGTCCATATAAGTTCTGGACCATCCCATACTGCACCACCATTAACGCAAGTCTGCTCCATGACAGTTCCTATACCTGCTGCCACAGGATACTTCTTTCCATGTTTCTCACCAAGTATAGCATCGAGTGCACCATTGTAACCACAGTTGTCGTAGCGTACACCGTAGTTCTTTGCGAGGCCTGAAATAAATGGAGAGAACGTAACACTCTCATTATTATAGAAACATGATGATGTAGTGTATTTGTACAACCAGAGTATTGCCTCCGGGTATTGCTGACAAGCCTTGAGAAGGTTGTTGTTACGCTTCATCATTCCTACTGGATTAAGCGGATGTGACCAGATGTTTCCGCAGAAACTGATAGTAAGGAATCCACCGTATTTGTGAGCCATTGGTACAAGTTTGGCAAAGAGTGCAATACGTGAAGCCTGACTGCTTGAGCTCTTGTCATTTGGTTCATCAAATCCCCAGAACTGCTCGGCATAGTTCCAGCCGAGGAAGTTAGGATATGTCTTGTAGAAGTATTCGAATGTCTCAAGGTCATCATCCTGTATGTGCGTGTGACCGCCACTGGCAGGCTGACAAGTGAACCACATACCGTTGTGCTGACATATTGTTGCCCATGACTTGTATGTACGAACAGCGTTCTGTGGCATCTTATATACATTCTGTTCCTTGTCGTACTGACAAGAGAGTGAGAGATTCATCACAACGTATGGCTTGATTGACGCAGGGATGAGGTCAATAATCTTCTGTGGGTCGGCTTTGTTCCACACATCCACATGAATGAGCCACATCGGATGTTTGGAATCAATAGGACGACGTTCCTGTGCAGAGATACTTGTGCCGCACATCATAAATAGAACTGCAAATAGTAGAATAAGCGTAGTAAATTTTTTCATAAGCTGATATAGTAGTTTAGTTGTATTTTTATCCGTGTGCAAAGTTATATAAACGTACCGAAAGCATTTTGTTTTCATGTTACTACCATTTTATTTTATGATACATTATGTTAAATGAATGAAAAATATTACTTTTGTACGTAAAATATAAATATTATGAAGGTAGTTAATTTAAGCGCAAAGAATTCTATTCTCAACAAGTATCTTGCAGAGATTCGTGATGTGAACATTCAGAAGGAACGTATGCGTTTCCGTCAGAACATTATCCGTATTGGTCATGTAGAAGCATACGAGGCAAGCCATTATCTTGATTATGCAGAGACAGAGGTTCAAACTCCTCTTGACAAGTGTAATGTAGAACTTCCACAGAACAATGTGGTAATTGGTACTGTCTTCCGTGCGGGTCTTCCTCTTCATCAGGCATTTCTTGACGTATTTGACGAAGCTGACAATGCTTTCGTTTCTGCTTACAGGTATTATCTTGACAAGGAATGTACGAAGATTGGTGTGAAGATTGAGTATATGGCTACTCCAATCCTTGATGACAAGACACTCATCCTTGTTGATCCAATGCTTGCAACAGGCGAGAGTATGGAACTTGCATACAAGGCATTCCTTACTAATGGAACTCCTAAACAACTCATCATGGCTTGTGTAATAGCAAGTAAGCAAGGTGTAGAACATCTTCGCAAGTGCTTCCCTGATGATGATGTGACTCTTATCTGTGGTGCTATTGATCCTGTTCTAAATGAACGTAAGTACATTGTTCCTGGCCTTGGCGATGCTGGTGATCTTATGTATGGTGTAAAGGAAACAAAGGAACAATAGAGTGCTAAGTTAATCAGACACAACTTAGATATAAACGAAAAGGAGGAGAACTCGTATGAGTCCTTCTCCTTTAATTATATCTGGTTATTTGATTTTGGGTTTCTTCGTATTCTCAATTAAAGATCATGATTTACATTGTATCTTGTTGCAGCATCCTTATTGATGTCAATTGTATGTGGTCCGTAAGCCTTAACTTGAATAGCAAGTGAACCGAAGATTACTGTATAGTGGTAAACCTTCTGGTTGACCTCGTATGGTACGCTTGCACGTCCCTCGTTATTCTCAATATCAATTGTCTGCTTTGCTTTGTCAGTGAACGCACCGAACTTAGCGTTGAGATACTTAGTGATGAACTCATTGGATTTATAATCACACTCGTAACCTGACTTTGTATAGTATGTAACAGTTCTTTTTCCACCTGTTCCAACATCAAGAAGTCCCTTTGATGGAATGTCATCTGTGATTTCATCAAGTCTTGTTACAACGTTACAAGAGATTGTGTAATCATCCAACTTGTTTACATTTAAATTAATCTCAGATTCTTTCTCAATAGTCTTTGTCTCGTTGTTTGCAGAACATGTAAAAGACATACCACGCTCAAAGTTGCTGTTGTTGATAGTAAGCTTTACATCTTCGCCAAGAGAAACGCCTTTAACACCATTTCTAACCACCATTACTGCAAACTTTTCCTCTACTGCCTCAGTCTCAAGTGCCTGAGTAATCGTACCTGTAGAAGCATTCTCCACATCAATTGCAAGTGACTTGTCATCAGCAATCTTGCTGAGAGCAGAACTTGTGAGTACAAGATTTGCTGTTGTACTTGCAGAGTAAGAGAGATGCTTGTTCTCGTTTGAGTTAGTGATTGTTGCATTGCCATTAGCACTTGCCTGAGCTTTGGCATCAGAAACCTTTACAGTCTGTGACTTAGAAGCAAGCTTTGGAACGTCAATATAAATGTTCTTACCGTTGGCATCAAGTTTTACAGTCTTGTAGATAGTATCTCTTGAGAAACCGTTATCGATTGCGACTGCCTTAATCTTGATTTCAGAGTACATACCAGCAGAACCTTCGTAAACATTATTTGTTGCAACGCGTGATCCATCAATGTTGAGCGCTACTTTTGTACTTGCCTTTACTACATACTTGTATGTTGTTGACTCGAAAATCTCACCAAGCTTAACAGACTGAGCACTTGCCTCTTGTTCGTTTGCCAACTGCACAAGGTCAAGTGATGGAAGACTGTTGTCCATACATGATGTCATAGTGAAAACTGCTGCTGTTGCAGCAACAACGAAAAATCCCTTAAAAATCTTCATAATTTTTTTCTTGTTCAATAATAAAAAATTCTTGTTCAATTATCTTATTCTATTCAATATCTAATTCTAAAAAATATTTAGTCGAATTCTTGTTCTATCCGTTCAATCTTTTCGTTATTTCCGCTGCAAAATTACGACATTTATTTATTATGACCAAGAAAAAAGCCCTCCAAAATCAAATAAATAGACAAAAATTATTCATTTGGACAATTATTATATCCTTTAGTTTTGATTGATAGGGTTAAAAGTGCTATATTTGCAGCGAATTATTTTTAAGTAAGTAGCATATTTATTAAAGCAATGAAGAATATTACATCTTTATTTAAGTATTTATTATTTATTTCTCTCGCAGTTTTTGCATCATGTAAGGATGACGATGAGGATGAGGAAGCAGTAGAAGTCGTTGACAATCTTCCTAAGTCTGGTGATGAAGAAGGACATGCTTATGTTGACCTTGGACTTCCATCAGGAACAATGTGGGCACAGTATTGTATTGATGCCTATCAGGTGCTAATCAATGACCGTGGATTCGTTGACTATGAAAAAGTCATTGACGAGAATGGTAATGAGAAGGATGGTGCTTTCCGTCGCACATTTGGTGCAGAGTTTCATGGACGCTATTTTGCATGGGGTGAGACTAAGGGATCAAAGAATTCTTATGTCAAGAATGAGAAGCGAGACAAGGAGATTGGCGACCTCGACCTTATGGATGATTATGACGAGTCATGGAAAGGTGGAAAGAATGAGCTCTACGCTAATCTCGTTAAGAATAAGAGTGAAAAGACCGACTATCTGTGGGATTATTATAAGTGGGGTGGTACTGGTGACCACATCAACAAGTACAACACACGCGAAATGTGTGGTGTAATTGATAGCATCTTACAGCTTGAAAGCACAGATGATGCTGCTACAGTAAACTGGGGTGGCAAGTGGCGCATGCCAACAAAGGAAGATCTTGAAGAACTTGTCAATAACTGTTATTGGGTATATTACAATAATTATAATGGAACTAAGCGTGTAGGTATGGTTGCCTACCGTGCAAAGAAAGATGAAGACAAGGGTGTTGTCATTGGAATAGGACAGTATAAGAGTGCAGACTATTCTCTCAATGACCCACATATATTCTTCCGTTTCTCTGGTTTCAAGAGACATATAAATACAGGAAAAGGTGAGAGAGGTCTTGGTACAGAATGTTCTGTATGGTCATCTACTCTCAATTCTGTTATTCCAACTGCTGGATATGCCCTTACAATGGATAACCATAAAGTAGGAGTTGAGTCTTGTGACCGCTTCGAAGGTCGTCCTATACGTCCAGTATTCAAGTAATTTTTTTTCTTATAGTAATATAAGTATAAGAGTCAGTAATTAAGATTTAGTTTTAAGGATATTATATATAATAGTATAGGACTAAGTCATAATTACTGACTTTTTTGTAAATATTTCATCCGCACATTGTATTAATAATATATTATGAGAAAAACAACATTAATCGCATTTACACTTTATGCTTCGTTGTGCTCAGCACAACAGACATTCGAACCACCTACAATGGGTTGGAGTTCATGGAACACATTTGGTATCAATATCAGCGAAAGCATTATCAAGGGACAGGCAGATGCCATGGTCTCACAGGGCTTTTCAAGTGTCGGCTACAAGTACATCAATATTGACGATGGCTTCTTTGGTGGTCGTAACACGGAAACTGGTGAACTGCTTATTCATCCACAACGATTCCCTAATGGCCTCAAGGTTGTGGCAGATTACATCCACTCCAAGAAATTGAAGGCAGGTATCTATAGTGATGCTGGTGCAAATACATGTGGCAACTACCACAATGGTGACGTACTGAGTGTCAACGTAGGTCTTTATAAGTATGACCAGCGTGATGCCGACTTCTACTTCAAGGATTGCGGCTTCGACTTCATAAAGGTCGATTTCTGTGGCGGTGACCCAATACACAATTCTGACCGCCTGAAGCTTGATGAAAAAGCACGTTACGAAGCCATCCACAAGGCTATCGTCAACACAGGTCGTGACGATGTGCGTCTCAACATCTGTCGTTGGGCTTATCCAGGAAACTGGGCAAAGGACATCTCTTGTAGTTGGCGTACCACAGGCGATATAGGCCCTTGGTGGTCATCTGTCAAGAGTATCATAGAAGAGAACCTCTATCTTTCCGCATACTGTGGAGGTGGTCACTACAACGATATGGATATGCTTGAGGTTGGTAAGGGTATGACTGCTCAGGAAGACCTCTGCCATTTCGGTATGTGGTGCATCATGTCAAGTCCACTTCTTATTGGTTGTAACATGAAGGATATCAGTTCAAATGCCAAGACTATTCTCAAGAACAAGTATCTCATTGCTATCAATCAGGACTCACTCGGTCTTCAGGCTTATGTTGTTAAGAGAATCAAGTTTGATGATGACGATGCTTATATACTCGTAAAGGACATCAAGACACTCTATGGCAAGACACGTGCCGTAGCATTCTATAATCCTACAGGCAAGACACGCACTATGGAGATTGACCTCAAAGATATTGACCTTGCAGGAACAGTCAAAGTTTTTGATGCTTCCAACCGTAGAAGCCTCTCCGATGTAACGGATGGTAAACTCTCCTATAACATTCCGTCTCATGGTGCAAAGGTTGTAACACTCGAAGCCGAGGAACGTCTTGAACGTACACTCTATGAGGCTGAGACTGCATATCTAAGTTGTTATCAGGAGATAGAAAACAATCAAGCGAAGGGAACTGCTATTTACGAGTCCAATGCCAATGCTTCTGGTGGTATGGTCGCAGGATGGCTTGGTAGTAGGGCTGCCAATGACCTTCAGTGGAAGAACGTATATTCAAAGGAAGGTGGTAAATATAAGATGTCACTTTGCTATGTCTCAGGTGAAAGCCGTAATCTCATACTTGAGGTCAATGGCAAGCGTGTCAAGTCCGTTTCTCTCAACTCAGGAAATTGGTCAACATTCAAGACATACAAACTCGACATTGAACTTAATGCTGGTGAAAATGTTGTTCGTCTTTACAACACATCAGGTTGGATGCCAAGTATAGACTATATGTCTCTTGAACGTATTCCCGACATGACTGGCATCAAATCGGTAAAGTCCCGTGCCACAAAACATCGCAGCTATACTATCGATGGTCGTAGTACAACAGACGATGTTAAAGGTATTGTCGTGAAGGACGGACGCAAGATAGTAATCAACAAATAAAAAACAGAAGTATCCCGCCATGTGACGGGATACTTCTGTTTTTGTTATTATTCGCTTTTCTGTCTTATATTATTCTCTGTACACATACCAGCGGACAGTCCAGTCAAGAGACTTGCCTGGTTTGAGCTCTGTGTATGCACCTTGACTCTCAATCTCGACGTAGGAATTGCCCTGATTGACGTATATCTGTATCTCGGCTTCTCCTGGAGCAGGCTCAGAAGGAGATAGGTCTGGGAACACCTTCTTTAGTACAATACCATTGTGCTTGTATGCAAGCCAACCTTTGCCGTCAGAGTTAATCTTACGATTTGTACCCTCCTTGTGGTCAATGTCATACCATGCAAAGCCATTCTTCTTGACAAACGATATTGGCTCCATGTTGTTTGCACCTGTGATGGCATCAACATCGGCATCAAAGAATATTGAGCCTTGGGCAAGTACACGGGTAATCTCCCATGGTGCTACCTTACGTGCCTCGTTTGACTCGTTGATGATGGTGTATGTCACCTTGATGCACTTGTCCTTTTTGTCTGTCTCAAAGCGTTTCCTGATGCGGAGCGGGAAGCGCTCGGAGAGTGAGCTTGTCATGATGATGGCATCACCGTCCTTTGTCACCGAATATGGAGCCATGTCATGTTCACGTACTGGTGGCCAGTTCCATTCTTTCTGTGGACTTGTCCAGAAGGTGCTTCCATAGGTGTTAGGCATCTTCAGTTGTGATATGACTTCAGTAGTGTCCATCTTCAGTGACACTATTCGTGCTCCGTTGTTGGCATCTATCTCCATCGTGATGTTGTCGAGGTGGAGTGCATACCGAATCTCCTCATTCTTCTGCATACGGAAACGTGGAGGTTGTGCAAGGCAATGGCTACCCAACAGAGTAACCATTGCTATAAATGTAAATAATCTTTTCATTTTTTTTGCGCAGGGCGCCAATTAGAAAAACAGTCAAGAAACAGATCAAAAACAAGAAAAAACATTCTTTTTCTTGTTTTGAAACAAATATCTAAAAATAACTGATAGTATTTGTTTCCAAATCGAGATAGTATTTCTCACACTCGTCTAATACTGGAAGAAAATTGTAAAGTATTCCTATTTGGATTTTAGCGGCTCGCATATAACTCCATAATTGTAAACGCTCATGTATTCCAATTTTTTCGATGGCTTTACATTCCACAAAGACGTTTCCTTTGCAAAAGAAATCTACTCTCATCTTTGTTTTTAGTGGAATGCCTCTAAAAGTTGGATTAAAGTAGTATTCTTTAATGTGAGAAATATTTTCTTGCTCTAAAGCAATATGTAAAGATTCTTGATAAACATATTCCGTCAATTCTGGTCCTTGTTCTCGATGAACATCTTGACAACAACCAATGATATCATATACATATTTTCTCAGTTTGTCAGCAAGTTTTGCATCCAGATTTGTCTTTATAAACATGCTCTTCTGTTTTTAGTAGTTGATTAGCCCTGAATTTCTCTTGTTTTATGCTACTATTAGAAATCGATTCAAGAAACAGAAAACAAAAATGTTTTTTCTTGTTTTTGATCTGTTTACTTCCCGCTGGTCAGTGAGAAAAGTTCTTGAATGTTTTTCTAATTGGCCGCTTTGCGGCAAGAATTATTTCGACCTGTACGGTTGAAACTGTATGTTGTTTTTTGCCGCAGTGCGGCCAGTTAAAAAAACATGGTAAAAAACAAATAGAATCAAAAAAAACATGTTTTTTCTTGTTTTTGTTCTGTTTCTTGACTGTTTTTTTAATATGCACCTTTGTGCAAAATACAACCATACAGTTCGAATTATTTCTCATCCACAATTGGGTCACCCATTTCTGAGTTTTCCTTGTCGTTGGCATCGAGCTTGAAGAGCATGAACTTGCCGTTGGCATTGGTGTAAGGTGTCCATTTACCTCCATCCTTGCCGTTAGGGTCTCCGTACTTTACGAAGTTGGTCCATGCTGTGAGCATCTTCTCTGAGAGATCCCAGTCACCTTGTGTCCAAGGACGCCAGCAATGCTTGAGAGACTTGAATACATACCAGAGGTCAGAAGAGTGGAATGCACCCTTGAGACGTGCTGTAACCTCAGGATGTGAGCCATCATCAGGAAGAGGACGTGCAAACTCGTATGCCCATGCCTTGCCACCCTTACTCTCACGTACCTTACAGAAGTCGGCAATGCCTGGAGACATGTTGCCCATGTCGTTGAGAGTATAACCAATCATATATGGAACATCTGCAAGTGAACCGTCAAGAGCAGCCTCGTCAAATGTCTCCTTGCTCACGTAGCCATCCACAAGTGGACGCTGTGCAATGGCACCTTCGTTGTTTCCAGATGCTGAGTATATGCTTCCGAGAGAATAGAGGAACTCGGTAGATGCACGGCGCATCTTCTCAAGATCTGTGAGACCTGCCCAGTCGAAGACAATCTTTGCCTCCTGCTGTGCTTCGTCAAATGTGACATTGCGGAATATAAAGTCCTTTGGCATCTTTGATGTGTCCATCTTAGGTGCATCAGGAGCTGGTATTGTGATACCGCCACCACTCATGATGACAGCCTTCTGGAAATATCCTCGTGCAAGTGGTGACTCGCATATCGTCTTTACACTTCCTGCTCCTGCACTCTGTCCGAAGATAGTGACGTTTTCTGGGTCACCGCCAAACTGTGCGATGTTCTTGCGAATCCACTTGAGTGCTTCTATCTGGTCAAGTATTCCGTAGTTGCCCGATACTCCGTTCTCGTTCTCCTCACTCAAGAGAGGGTGCGCAAGGAATCCGAAGATACCGAGACGGTAGTTGATGCTTACGAGTACTACATCCTTGTTTGCCCATTCCTGTCCGTCAAACTCAGGTTCTGAGCCCCATCCTTCGCGATAGCCTCCACCATGAATCCAGAGTGCCACAGGCAGTTTCTTGTCAATCTGTCCCGGAGCCTTTGTCCATACGTTGAGATAGAGACAGTCCTCGCTGTAAGGAGCCTCATCACCATATCCCCACTCTGTAGTGTAGCCACCAGGGTAGTGAACTGATTGATAACCTGGGTGCCCGAACTTGTCTGCAATCTTGACACCTTCCCATGCAACCACTGGCTGTGGTGCTTTCCAGCGTAGGTCTCCGATAGGTGGTGCTGCATAAGGGATGCCACGATAGACATAGACATCTTGATGGTCGTCAGCCAGTACGCCTTGTACCTGACCGCCCTCGATAGTTAACACTGGGTTCTCGACCTGCTTGTTGCAAGCCATCATTGCCAATAATGGCAAAAGTAGCCAAATCTTTTTCATATATAAATTAATTAAGGTAGTTGATTATGTAGTTGATTTATTATTTATTGTTCTTTTAAGAACATTATAAAATTAATGTCTTGTATGGTTAAAATGTTTTGTTGTTTTTGCCGCCAAGCGGCCAGTTAGAAAAACAAAAGAATACATATTGTTTTGTTCTGTTTCTTTATGGTTTTCCAACTGGCACCTTAATGCAAATCTTATAACTGTTGAGATTGAATTCTTTCAACCGTTAATTCGTCCGAACGGCATTCGTATTACTCGACAGACAACACAAGTTGTCTTTGTGTAATAAAACATAGCAGTTGTCACAAATATTTATAAAATGCATTTTGAAATGGATGCATTAATTATTTCTTAAGAAATCTTTTAATTCTACTATGATGTCTTCAAGGTTAAGAAGACTATCATCTCTATTGTTTCCTTGTATAGTTCTTTGAATTCTCAATATTCCATCATAACTATATACATTATATGTTTCATCTTCATTTTTAACATAAAACATAATGACACTAATTCCACCAAGAGAATCACTAAGCTCGAAAGTGTGTGTAGAATTAACATTATTATTGAAATATTTTATCCACACGTCTCTATTCAATTCGCATTTGTCTGTTATATTTTTGTATATGAAACTAGGTGATTTTTCTTTGTTTGCATAAAAGTCTGTATCAATTTCTAAATAATTAAAATTTGCCATATATGTATGTATTTTTGTTTGTAAAACTAGTAATTAATCTTGAAAAACAGATATTAACCGTGAAATACGGCTTAGTTTTTTAGTCTTCCTGTATGTCGCATTCCGCTCAACCTGCTTGTTTTCGGAGTCATTGGACGTCTGATGTGCATACGGCACAAACTATCCTTGATGGCATTCCTTGTACATCTGCTTCCGTTTGGAAGGAAGGCTTTGCACTTTCCATTGTTGAGGGCGATGGTAGTACCCTTGTCCGTCTTTGTGACTGTGCCTGTCATCGTGTTTGGTTTTTCAGTTTCTGCTTTGACTGTCTTGTCGGCAGTCTTGCCCTCTGCCACCTTTTTGTCCTCAGCCTTGACAACAGACTTCTCCTCAGCCTTGACAGTTGTGGCAGGGTCGGGACTTACGAGGCGAACCTCGTAAATCTCGCCAATCTGTTTTCTTGGCTTAGCCACGAACTTGACGCGTACCTGTTGCTTGCCTTTGAGTACTTCTGCTGGTATGTCGTATGACTCAACCTTGAACTCAGAGATACGGTATTTGCCTGTATTGTTGACTGACTTGACAAGAACATCGTCAATGAAGATGTCGAACTCGTGAGTCTTCCATTCGCCCACACCCCAATACTTGAGCTGGAGGCTCAGGTTTTCCTTTCCACCTGTCTGCATGAGGTAGCTGAAGTAGTGATTATCCCTTGCATCACGGAAGAACACATCATTTGTGTTGCCAGTGTATGACTGGTCTGTCTCCATCTTATGGTCTGTCTCAGGCTGCTGCTCTCCTGGTTGTACTTTATCAACTGTACGTGCTTCGAGTGCCTGACGTTCCTGTTCCTTTTTGGCAAGTTGGTCAATGTATTGTGCATAGTTCTTTTCGGTAAGTGCAAGCCAGTACATCATGTAACGGCTGTCGTGTATCTCGAAGAATGGCTGGAGCTCGTTGACGATAGGATTCTCCATGCGTGTGGAGAGTGTGAAGTGCAAAGGCTTGCCAGCCACAGGAGTGAGCTGGTTAGCTATGTCGTCAATGTTGTTGATAAGTATTGGTGCCTCGTTTATTGGCAACTTCTTTCCGCTTGCATACTGTCCGAAGCGGCTGTCGTCTGCCACGAGGTGTGCAAGGTCTTCCGTACCTGTCTTCATGGCAAGGAGGATAGGACCGTGCATGATGGCAATGTACTGAGGCGTGTTAGGAAGGTACTTGATGCTGTTGTGCATTGGGAAGGTAACGTCAACAACATCGCCTGTCTTCCACTTGCGGTCTATACATATATAAGAAGAAGGACCTGTGATGATTGATACGTCCTTGCCGTTTACCTTAACCTTGAATGCGTTAGGCTTTACCCATCCTGGATAGCGGAGCATGAGACGGAACTGTCCCTTACCCTTTGCAATGGTAATCTTGCTCGTCTCTCCGTATGGGAAGGCTGTCTCCTGACGGATAGTCATGTTTCTTTCCTTCCAGTTGAGTTCGGAAGCTGTGTAGAGATTGACAAAGAGGGCGTCATCACGATGTGTGTAGATGAACTGTCCGTACTTGCCATGGTTTTCCATACCCGTACCTACGCAACACCACATTGCCTCGTTAGGAGCAGAATAGTTGCGGTAGTGGCGTGGACGTGCTGGAGTGAAATATACGTATCCACCATGTACAGGATGCTGTGTAGAGAGGATATGATTGAATGTTGCAAGCTCGTAGTAGTCGGCATAGCGTGCCTCTGGATTACGACGGTGAAGGTCTTCCGTAAGCTTGAGCATGTTGTTGGTGTTACATGACTCAGGACCGTCTATGTCGTTGATGAAGTCCGTGCAAGCCTCCTTGCTTGGGAAGTGTTCGCGACGGCTGTTACCACCGAATGCGAGTGAACGCTCATTAGTCACGATGTCCCAGAAGTATTCGCCTGCAGAGTGGTATGTCTCGTCACCAGTAAGTTCTGCTATGCGTTCAAATCCGATGACCTTTGGCACTTGAGTGTTTGCGTGCATATTGTCGAGACAATCCTGATGCTGCGACATAGGAGTGAAGAGACGCTTGTGAGAGAAACGCTTGGCACAGTACAGGTAACGCTTGTCCTTTGTTATGGCGTAGGCATCAGCAAGCACCTCGTTCATTCCTCCGTGCTCATTACCGAGCATCTGTTCCATCTGTTCGTCCGTGAGGTTGGCAGTAAGGTTAACAGCCCAGTCACAGAACTCAAGGAAGAGAGCCTTAGCCTTCTCGTTGCCACAATAGAGCCATGCGTCACGAAGACCGGCGTACATCTTGTGGAGATTATAGAAAGGTGCCCATGAACCGAAGTATGTTCCGAAGTTACCTTGCTTGAACGTACTCCACAACTTTGAGCTATTAGGGAAGCCACCCATGTAGCCAACACCCCAAGAAGGGTTGTTCTTCTTGTTTGCCTCGGCACATTCTGCTATCTCGTTTATCATGTATTCCATACGCTTGCGACATTCCTCGTTTCCTGTGGCGGCATTTATTGCCATAGCCGTGAGGTAATGACCACCCACATGACCGTCAAGACCGTCCCAGTTAGGGTAGGTCTTTGCCTTTGGTGTCAAACCAGCCTCCTTGCGATAAGGTGCAAGAAGTCGGTCGCAGTCGTATTTCAACAATGTGTGAATGTTAAGTTCGCGAGCAGACTTTAGGGGACCATCAAGGAGCGTTACGTCACCAAGAGGAAATTCATCTGCATACAATTTGTCCTGTGCGCTTACACCTTGTGTGTAAGTCAGGCATAGGAATAAGGAGTAGAAAATTAGTCTTTTTTTCATATTTTGTTTTTCTATGTTGGTTCTACAAGAACTCGTTTAGGTGCTGTTTTTCTCAACCACGAATTACACGAATTTTCACGAACTTTCAAATCCTATTAGTAAACTCGATTACACTAAGACAACTCGTGTTGTCTGCGAATTACACGAATGCCATCCGGCTTCATGTCGTTGCTCCAGATTCGTGGAATTCGTAATTGCACGAGCAATTCTTCGTGTAATGAAAAATCCATGAACTACCAAATTAGTGAAAATTCGTGTAATTCGTGGTCTGAAAAATACCCACACAAAATCTTGTAAAACCTTCCGTGTTCGTTATTCGTCAGCAAAAATACAAAGATTTAATTATATAATGTGTTTTTTTACTAAAAAAAGTGTTTTTAGAGGAAAGAAATGTTCGTATTTACCTATGAAATGTTTATTAAGAGTGTAATTTCAACTTTTTTATTCATTTTTTTATACATAGTAATTGCATGACATGTTTTATTTTATAACTTTGCAGCTGAATAAATCTAAGTATTAATAAAAAAAGCTTAGCATAATTTATACTTGTTAACAAACTTAACCGTCATATCTATGAGACAACTTAAGATTAACAACAGTATCACAAGGCGTGATAGCGAATCAGTAGAAATCTATTTACGCGACATCGGCCATCGTGACATCATCACAGTGGACGAGGAGGTGGAATTGACACGACGTATTCACAAAGGCGACCAGAGAGCACTTAATCAATTAGTCGAAGCCAATCTTCGCTTCGTCGTATCTGTTGCAAAACAATTCCAGAATCAGGGTCTTTCTTTATCAGATTTAATCAGCGAGGGTAACATTGGACTTATCAAGGCAGCACAACGCTTTGACGAAACACGAGGATTCAAATTTATCAGTTTTGCAGTATGGTGGATTCGCCAGTCAATACTTGCTGCTATAGCAGAGAAGTCGAACATGATTCGCGTACCGCTTAACCAGCAGGGAGTGAACAGTAAAGTGCGCAGAGCTACTTCACATTTCAAACAGCAGTACATGCGTGACCCATCACCAGAAGAATTGGCAGAGATTGCTGACCTTCCTATCGAAAAGGTGATAGAAAGTTTTGGTACTCACGGCAAGACTGTAAGCTACGACTGCCCAGTGGCAGACGACGAGAGTACACCAATGATTGACCTCTTCACGAGTGACTCAATGCAGAGTGCCGACCGTGGTCTCGACTCTGAGTCATTGGCAAAGGAGATTGACTTTGTCCTTCAGGACCTCAATCCACGTGACCGTGAAATCATCCGTCTCTGCTTCGGCATAGGCTCAAGCGAGATGACACTTGACGAGATTGGTTCACGCTTCAACCTCTCAAGAGAACGTGTACGCCAGTTACGTGAAGTCACACTTACACGTCTTCGTCGTAATAACCGCACTCTCAATCTCAGAAAATATCTATCATAGAGTATAAAGTTTCTTCCTCTATCGTGGAAGAATAACGTGTGTACTCGCTGCTTCATATCCCAATATGGAACAGCGAGTTTTTTTGTACCACCACAAAATATCTGCATCACGACCAAAAATCACTTTGTACGCGTAGAAAATATTTTTTCTACGCGTACAAAAAATATTTTCTACGCGTACAAAAAAATCTATTACATTTTTGTTGTTAAAAAAATTATCGAACTGTATGGTTGTAGTTTTGCACAAAGGTGCATATTAAAAAAACAGTCAAGAAACAGAACAAAAACAAGAAAAAACATGTTTTTTTTGATTTTATTTGGTTTTTACCATGTTTTTTTAACTGGCCGCACTGCGGCAA
>JAFYAT010000094.1 GCA_017540585.1 Bacteroidaceae bacterium
ATCCTTGCACCGCCTACTGCGCATCTTCAACGCCTAAAAACAATCGAGTAGGAGTCACTACACTCATTTATTTTATGCGCTGAACCTACATCATTAATCAATACAATCATTATAAAAATAATTTTGCACACCTACTTAACTGCTGATTTTTAGAATAAGCCACAGTGGACGATTATGCAAAAAGAATCAGTGAGCCACCATAGGCGACTCACTGATATAAATATAAATGGGAATGTCATGTGGTTATCTGACAATCACCTTACGCACAGAGCCATCAGACATACGGATGATGTTGATGCCCTTGCGAGGAGATGACTGTACCTTGCCATCAAGCGAATAGATGTAGATGTTTGTTGGTGCTGAAACATCATCAACATTTATAATGTCGGTTGTGTCATCGGCACGCATACGTACATTGGCAGTACTTGGATTATATAGTAATGTCCAGTTGTCGAAGATAGTCCAGTCACCATTGATGGTTGATGTCTTTCTGATACCAATAGTTAGGACACCATCATTACCTACGGTTACATCCACATAGTTGTGGTACTTGCCTGCTGCAAAGTAAAGACTTGCAGCGTGCATGTTATTAGGAATGTAACGATTACCCACCACTGATTCACTTCCTCCGAGCATGACGGATGATGCCTCGTTACTTGCACGAACAAGAGCCACGGCGTTTGTCACACCATTACCTGTTGCATAAAGTTGAGCACGGTTGTTGGATGTGTTACTGAGTGTAGAGTAGTCATTGTCTGCAAAGCCAGCACGATAGAATGCCTGCACACCCACACGATAGTCACCAGCAGGAAGACCAGTGATTGTCTGGTAATAGTCGAATGTCTTGTTGTAATGCTCAGCACAGTTGTAGCTTACGGCAGTCACACCTGTTCCGCTCCAACCACTATTGCTATCACCCATATAACTTGCGTTGACAATATAGTCGGTCAAATCTACATCCTGCTCTACCTCACCTTCATAACGCTCAAGTGTCCAGTTGTCAAAGATAACCCAGTCACCATTAATGGTTGATGTCTTGCGAAGACCGATGGTAAGACGTCCGTCATTGCCCACTGTAGCCTCAACATAATTATGGTACTTGCCTGCTGCAAAATAGAGGCTTGCAGCGTGCATATTGTTAGGAATATAACGATTGCCGACCACAGACTCATTGCCTCCGAGCATTACAGATGATGCCTCGCTACTTGCACGTACAAGAGTAACAGCGTTTGTCTCACCATTACCAGTAGCATAGAGCAAAGCACGATTATTGGATGTGTTGTTGAGAGTAGAATAGTCGTTGTCTGCAAAGCCAGCACGATAGAATGCCTGTACGCCAATGCGATAACGACCTGCAGGAAGACCCGTGATTGTCTGATAATAGTCGAATGTCTTGTTGTAATGCTCAGCACAGTTGTAGCTAACGGCAGTCACACCCGTTCCGCTCCAACCATTATTATTATTGCTACTGTAACTTGGATTACTGATAGATGATGTACAGTCAACAATAGTCTCCTGACCTGAGCCGTTGTCCTTAGCAAGGCGTATATTGTCGAAGAAGAGGAAAGCATTATTTGTTGACGTAGTACCAAGAGCCACGAAACCGACACTAAGTGTAATGGTTTTAGACTCTGTGAGTGTAAACCATATCATCTCATTCTTCCACTGGCCTACAGCCACACGGTTGATAGAGCCATAGTGAGCCTGATTGTCAATGATGACACCTGTGTTGTTAGTGAAGTTCACATCGTTCTTAGCATTATACACGTCATAAGAAAGACGGTAATTACCAGCTGGGAGAGTCACGTTCTGGGTATAGACAGACTGAGTAGTCCATCCCTGTGACATACCGAGAGCACCACCAGAGGTATTGCCATCCTTATTGAGTGCAGGAACAGAAGTGCCATTGATGGTAAACGAAGAACCGTACTTAACGGCAGAACTGCAACCAAGAGTACTTGTATTGGATGTTGTCCATCCATTTACGGCACGGTGATTGGATGCACCTGTGGAGAGATTAACAGAAAGGAAATCAGACGAATTATCAAAGCCTGCGTTGACAATATATGATGATGTCACATCCTCGTATGTATCGCCATTAGGAGTGATAACCATCTCTGCCCTTGTACGTATCGGAGATGTACTGCCAATAGGATAGACAGCTATGCGGAAATAGTAGATGCCTTCACGTGGCAGAGTTGACGAGAACGTGTAATGGGCACCAGCCTTGGCACTCATGTCCTTAGGAGTAACCTTGGCAAAACGAGAGAAAGAGAGTTTGCCAGGCAACTTAGCCTCAACGACTACGGAGTCAACCATATCGCCATTAGGGTCATCCCACTCAAGCTCGCAAGCATTGGTTGACGTATTATACGAAGCAATAAGATTGGCAGGAGTAAGTGTAACGACACGTGGCACGAACTCATTGGCAGGATTATAGCCAAGGTCATCATTCATGTTGGCATAGTAATTGCCAAGGATGGAAAGTGTGCCGTCCTTATATATCTTTGAACAGTCTGCTTCGCTGTTCCAGTAAGCATAACGTTCAATACGTGAATTGGAATTGAGAATATCGAGCAAAGGCTTTGTTCCATTGTAACAAGCCTGCTGATTGGCTGTAGAGAATGAGCCACGACCATCAGGACAAGCGGAGAAGATACCATTATTGTTCCAGCTTGCACCCCACACCCACTCGGATATCCATACTGGACGGCCATTACCATAATTGTCGCTGTACCATGTAAGGCTGTTGAACGTGCCTGATGCCCAGTAGCAATGGAGGTCAAGAATGTCACAACGCCATCCACGTGCATCAATAGAATCGCAGAAAGCCTTGAGGTGTCCCATTGAGCCGTCATGAGAGGACTCTGAGCAGAGACGCATACCTGTACGCATGAGGTTCTGCCAGTTGTCGAGGACTGTAGCCACATCCTGTGGGTGGTCATCGGCAGAGTTACCCGGTTCGTTGTTAGTCTTCATGTGACATGAATAGCCGACAGAGCCACACTCCTCGGCTGAAGGCCAGTTCTCATATATATGGTTAGGCACGCACTCTGTGTCAGGATAGCGGTTCTCACCCACTCCCCAACTGTAGCACCATGATGAATTGAGGGCATCATTGGCAGCAAAACGTGTATCGCTTGCAAGTCCTGCCTTCTTGGCATTCTGCCACTTGAAGAGACGATAGGATGACACACGAGCATCCATATTAGCTGGCATGGAAGGAATCTCGAGGTCCTCCTTGTCGGCTATGAAGCAACGACTATAGCCCCATCCGCCAGTACCGAGGGCAAAAGTGACCATGTAGCCACGCTTGAGCTTGAACGAGCGAATCTGATTGTTGAGAGTACTCGTGCTGAGAGTCTTCATGAATCCACCATCATGTCCCTCCGAATAGTTGTTGCACGACGTACCGCCATAGTTTGGCTGCGTGTAGCAAGTGAGCGGCTTGAAGTCGCTACCATACGGAAAGACAATAGCACCATGCGAATACATCTTGACCTGACAGTTGACACCATCAACAGCAACAGAGCCATTGATACGGATGTGTGACAACCAGTTGCTGATGACAATACTCGGTTTGATGTTGCGGATGATTACCACAGCATGTTCCGTGTTGGTAATGTTCACATAACCAGCGGAAGTGAAAGGTGTAGTACTCGTGATGACATAGTCAACACTCTGATTGACGGTAACAGCGCCTGTTACCTGTGTCACAGTTGTCGTGGTATTGCCAGCAAGAGAATTGGCAACAGCACTCATAAAGAACAACAATGACACCAAGAAAGGCTTCTTTCTCATTGTAAAAAAGGTTAATTGATTAATAAAATGGTTAGTATATTTCTTGTTTCGATACAAAAATACGATTTTTAAGTATTCCACGTCTGTTTTTCATGACAAAAATGCTTCTACACACATCATTTCTTATTCTAAATCATTGAAATAGTAGGATAGTCCATCATCGTTTGAGATAAAAAGGAGACTGAACTACAATAAAAACTATAACAGTATGAAAGAAACAGATACATAGTACTGATAAAAGGATTAAAGCATGTTTCAGTATCGATATTTGCGTAATTGAAAATAAAATTCTATTTTTGCAACATAGTTTTAATAATAAACACTTTAAGACAAATGCGAGCGCTGATTCAGACACAAGAATTCGTTCGTTCATCAACGAACTTGTCTCACGCGAACTTAACACAGCATACTAAATAATAGACATAGTAAAACTCAAGTTTCATTATTGTGGAACTTGAGCTTTTATTTTTCTGAACAGACTTGCAACGATGCTACCAGAAAAGTTATGCCATACGGAAAAGATGGCACCAGGAACAGTTGCCATTGGGAACATGACAAAGTGAGTGGCAGCAAGAGATGTGGCAAGTCCTGAATTCTGCATACCTACCTCGATGCTTATGGCAGCACGCTTGTTGTGTGGCATACCGATAGCACGGGCGGCAAGGTAGCCGAAGGCAAAGCCAAGGACATTATGAAGAATGACAGCAACAGCCACAAGGAAACTGCAACTAATGATATTCTGCGAGTTGTGCGAAACGATGATGCCTATTATTATGGCTATAGCGAGAGTTGATACCATTGGGAGGAAAGGCACAACCTTGCGTGTGATATTACCGAAATAATGACTCACGACAAATCCCAAGGCTATAGGAAGAATGACAACCTGCACAATACTCATGAACATACCCAAGACATCAACGGCAACCGACTGACCAGCAAGAAGAAGTACGAGGGCAGGAGTTACGAGAGGGGCAAGGAGTGTGGAGACACCCGTCATGGCTACGCTGAGTGCCACATCACCCTTGGCAAGATAACAGATGACATTGCTTGCCGTTCCACCCGGACAACATCCCACAAGAATGACGCCGAGTGCCAACTCAGTTGGCAGGTTGAGTACCTTGCACAACAGCCACGCTACGGATGGCATGACGAGGAACTGAGCAAGTTCGCCCACCACGATTTCCTTTGGGTGCATAATGACTGGTTTGAAGTCAGCTGGCTTGAGTGTCAATCCCATGCCGAACATAACGACTCCAAGCATAGGAGTAATGGCTGACGTGCCTATCCACATAAACGAGGATGGCAAGAACAGAGCCATGAGTGATACTGCCACGACTACAACCGTGATGTTTGCTGCCACAAGCGATGCTATCTTTACAAAACTACCCTTTTCCATAGTCCTTTACTGGTAAAAAGAAGACGTCGTCAACATAAAGATGCTGACGACGTTTCATTTATATACGATTTATCTTTTATCTTGATTACAACACCGAGGTCACGAACGTCACAGAGTCTTAATGCTCTGTGCTCTCTGTATTCTCTGTGCTCTCTGTGTTTCAGAAAGATAATATCTCCACTACTTAGCGAGTGCGAGAGTGTCGAGAGCAATCATAAGTTCCTCGTCAGTTGGGATACAGCATACTGTAACCTTTGAGTCGTCAGCAGAAAGGATTGCCTCTGTTGCACGACAAGCCTTGTTCTTCTCAGCATCCATCTTGACGCCCATGAACTCGAGTCCCTCTGTTGCACCTTCGCGTACCTCCCACTGGTTCTCGCCTGCACCACCTGTGAAGAGGATGATATCTACACCACCCATGGCTGCTGCATACTGACCAATGTACTTCTTGATACGGTATGTGTACATCTCCTTTGCAAGGCGTGCCTTGTCGTTACCGTCCTTGATACCTGCGAGGATGTCGCGGAAGTCAGAAGAGAGTTCGCTGACACCAGCAAGTCCTGACTTCTTGTTGAGGAGGTTAGAGAGACCCTTAGTGTCGAGGTTGAGCTTATCCATGAGGAATGTAACGGCACCAGCGTCGATGTCACCAGAACGTGTACCCATGATGAGACCCTCAAGTGGAGTGAGACCCATTGATGTATCTACACACTTGCCATCCTTGACAGCTGCAATAGAAGCACCATTACCGATGTGGCAAGTGATGATCTTCTTGCCCTCTGGCTTAACTCCGAGGAACTCGCATACACGCTGTGAAACGTAACGGTGGCTTGTTCCGTGGAAGCCGTAACGACGAACGCCATACTTCTTGTAAAGCTCGTAAGGAAGAGCATACATGAATGCGTAGTCAGGCATTGTCTGGTGGAATGCTGTATCGAACACACCTACCTGTGGGATGTTTGGAAGGAGTGCGCTAACGGCATTAACACCCTTGATGTTTGCTGGGTTATGGAGTGGAGCGAGGTCGTTACAAGCAGCAAAATCCTTCATCACCTCTGGAGTGAGGAGAACTGACTTGTTAAACTTCTCACCTCCGTGTACCATACGGTGACCTACGGCATCAAGCTCGTTGAGGTTCTTGAGAACAGCATACTCGCCCTTAGTGAGCACATCGAAGATGAGTTCCACACCAGCTGTGTGCTCTGCTATTGGCTTCTCAATCTTGTGTTTCTCGCCATTGAGCTTCACGTTGATGAATGAATCAGGAAGACCGATTTTCTCGATACCACCTGAAGTGATGACGCTCTTGTCATCCATATTGTAAAGTGCGTACTTAATTGACGAACTTCCGCAGTTTAATACTAATATTTTCATTGGGAAATGGAGAATGAAGAATGAAGAATGAAGAATGGCTACGCACAATAGTCACTACATCCATCATAATCCATCCTATTATTTGTTGTTAATATTCTTTTTTACAGTCTTAATCGATGACACTAAGATAGCTATTAACTCATTGCAATCTTTTGCCATACTATTAAACTCTACCTCAGACAAATTATCCGTGTCTTTCAGTAGATTTAACCAATTCATTGTCTCGTTTGCCTCCTTGAGGGCTATGGAAAGTTTTGAAGCGAAGTCTGAAGGACTCTGAGCAAATTCAGATTCATGCACATTTGCAGAAACAGATGTACCTGAGCGCAAAATCTGATTATAAATCGCAGATAGACGCCAATCAGCCTCAGACAGATGTAGAAACATCTTGGTTATCCTAACCGCAAAAGCATAACTCTTGACATGTAGGATTGAGCCATCTCGTTTATAGTTAATCATCTGACTGGGAATTTATTCTTCATTCTTCATTTTTCATTCTTCATTTATTTTTTTGCGTCCATTGCCTGGCAAGCTGTGATGGCAACCATCTTGTAGATGTCGTCAACAGAGCAACCGCGAGAGAGGTCGTTTACAGGACGAGCGATACCCTGAAGGATAGGGCCGATGGCATCTGCATTACCGAGACGCTGAACGAGCTTGTAAGCGATGTTACCTACCTCAAGACATGGAGCAACGAGTACGTTTGCGTGACCAGCGATGTCTGAACCTGGAGCCTTCTTCTCGCCTACTGATGGAACGAGAGCAGCATCTGCCTGAAGCTCACCATCTACCTTGAGTGTTGGGTCAAGCTCCTTAGCAAGACGAGTAGCCTCAACAACCTTGTCAACTACCTCATGCTTAGCACTTCCCTTAGTTGAGAATGAGAGCATTGCAACACGTGGGTCAGCAAATCCTGCTACGCTCTTGGCTGTCTGAGCTGTACAAACAGCAATCTGAGCAAGCTGTGAAGCGTCTGGCATAGGAGTAACGGCTACGTCACCCATTACGAGAACGCCCTCCTCACCATACTGAGGAGTCTTTGTGATGAGAAGCATAGCACCTGATACGCAAGAAATGCCAGGAGCACACTTGATAATCTGGAGAGCTGGACGGAGAGTGTCACCTGTTGTAGAGAGGGCACCGCTGATCTGACCGTCAGCATCGCCACTCTTGATGATGAGACATCCGAAGTAGAGAGGGTCGAGAACCTGCTCGCGAGCCTTCTCTATAGTCATACCCTTCTTCTGGCGAAGCTGGAAGAGAAGCTGTGCATACTCCTCAGTCTTCTCTGAAGTAGCTGGGTCGATGATTGTTGCCTTGCCAATATTCTTGAGACCGAGCTTGTCGGCAAGAGCAAATATTTCCTGTGGATTACCGATGAGAATGATGTCGGCAAGGTCGTCTGCAAGAGACTTGTCGGCTGCTGTGAGAGTACGCTCCTCGAGTGACTCTGGAAGCACGATACGCTGCTTGTTAGCCTTGGCACGTGCAATGATACTTTCAATTAAAGCCATTTGTAATATGTAAGTTTTATTATATATTTGTCATCCTGATTTGCACCTTATAATATAACGGTACAAACACTCGGCAAAATTACATATTCATTTTGATATGGGAAAATAATATCATCAAAAAGTATTCGTTTTGCTCACTCGACTTTACAAAACAGTCGTTTTTGACACATATTCAGCAGAAAGTGCTTTTCATATCTACTATCATTTTTCGTGTCTATTTACACCAAGAACTCAAAAAGCGTGCAAGGAAACACGCTTTTTGAGTTCTCTGATTTGTTCTTTTATACGTTTTATATCTTAGAATCTGAAGCTACCGCCGAATGTCAGACGATTCTCGAATTTGTTTTCCGATGCAAAACCGATTGACTTAGTGCCATATTCAGTTCTATTATCGTTGTAATTCTCACGCTTGTCGAACGCATTCTCCCACTTTACATAGAGGTCAAGATTCTTCCAGCTCTTTGACACTCGCAATGTGAGCCACTTGTCAAGCCTTCTGTCGTCCTCAACGTCTTTCAAAAGATAATAATTCTTATCCACTCTGTGGCTTACAAACATGGCTGATGCAGACACTTTGAAATTATTCTTCAACAACAGCATTGGAGTGAGACGGAATATCCATACATTACCAGATGTGTATTCGTAATTCTCATCCGAATAATGATATGGACTTCCTGTTGTTTCCACTTTACCATCATATTTGTAGAAGTTGAGGTCACTTGTCACGGCAAACATATCTTGGTGATAAGCAACAGAAGCCGTTATGTTATACAAATCTATGTCAACTGTTCTTGTTTCCTCTCTGTAAGTATTATAAGCATTTGGAAAGACATAGTTCGTTCTATAATATTGCGCCTTGAGTCCTGCGCTTACATTCTCTCCAGTATATGCGTAATTGAGATTATAGACGTTATAATTCAACTCGTCCACTCTTGGAGTCAATTCATAATAATAACGATTGTCCTGATTTATTGATTCGAACATAAAGTCACATATACGAGTGGCATGGCGTCTGTATGAAGCCATCACACTGTGATTGGCATTTGGTTTCCATTCAGCACTTACAGTTGTAAGTGAGCTATTGAACGACTTATATGCAGAACCTTGTTCCGTGATCGTCATTGTCTTTTGTTTGTCTATATGTGTATCTTCGACATTATTAAAGTCATAACGTTCACCTGCGGTAAACTTGAACTGACCGACATTGAACTGTGCAAGAACGTAAGGAGTAAATTGACTTGAATCTCTATCTACGGAATAGATTGAGTATTTCATTTCTTCATATTTAGCATTTTTCCACAACCCTTTCACACCTGCCTTGATACCGAAGAAGTCATAAGGACGACTATCAAGATGTACGTCAAATCGTGTTGCATTTACCTTTTGACGCTTATATTCTGGATTTGACGAACCTTTGTAATAAATATCAGCATCGTGTTTTCCGGTCTCTCTACTTATGTTCACGCCAAATGACGACTTCTCGTTAAGTGTATGCTTCCAGTCTGCAATGACAGTAAACAACTTTACCACATCATCTGTGGACTTGTACCCAACATTATCAGACGAATAAATTGTTTCTGAATTAGTACAAACAGGAGCATCACGGTTAAATACTTCCAACGTCAGACTGTTTTTATCATCCTTATAGTTTGCGCCGAAGCTTAAAGCACTGAGCTTAGTCTTACTATTCGTAGAGTAAGAATATGTATATTTGCTAGGATTGTTAGGTTCAGACGCATATATACATTCCTTGAATTCATTCTCATCACTCTTACTATGGCTTATATTGCCGACATAGTTTCCCCATACAGTCCATTTGTCAGCCTTATGGCTAAGGTTGAATGTAGGGATGTGGCTATTGTTTGTCTCGATTTGGAAACCGACACGTCCGTGTGTACCTTCCTCCTTGTTGCGGAGAACGATGTTGATGTTACCGTCCGTACCGATTGTATTACCACAGATGTCTGGGTCGGTGACAATCTCTATACGCTCTACGTCTGCGACAAGAGTGTGGGCAAAGAAAGATTCTGCGTCCTGAAGATAGTTTTCGCCATTCACCATAAGAGAATGATTGGACACTTCACTATACATCGTAATCATCTTGATTACATTGCTGATAGGCTCATTCTGCGAAAAGCCCATCTTTGAAGGATAGTAAGTCTTAACGCCAGCTTCTACTTTTACCATTTGTGTGTCGTTGTTCTGTGCCACAGAACCGATAGGGCACAGCATGATTGCTGATGCCACAAGAGCAATTTTATTTATACTCATGATAGTTGTTTTTATTGGGGTTTTATTTTGATTATTGTCTATATCTTTTTCCCGAATGCAAAGATAGTTCTTTTTTCGTTTAGATGTTCTCATTTAGGCCAAAAACTTTCGCTTGATTCGTTCAAAGCTTTCATTGCATCCCACCAAAGCTTCATTTGGTTCGTTCAAAGCAGTACAAACATTGTGTTATTCCACTGGGATTCCATGCGTATTCTTTACCTCACGCATGACGAAGACACTGTTGAAAGAGCCAACACACTCGATGTTGCCCAACTTGGTACGCATAAATTCGTGATACGACTCCATATCACGAGTATATATCTTCAATGTGAAATCATAATCGCCACTCGTGTTGTAACACTCGGTAATCTCATCTATGTTCTGTACTGCTTCCATAAACTCATCCATCAAGAGTTGTGAATGACGTTTCAGTCGCATATTGCATATAACCATTATTCCTTGTCCCATTCGCCTGGAGTCAAGTACAGCCTTGTAACCCTTTATGAAACCCTCACGTTCAAGTCGCTTTTGCCGTTCAAACGTAGGCGATGTAGAAAGGTTTACTGCAAGTGCCAATTCCTTTACCGTCATCTGCGAGTTCTCCTGCAGCAGACGAAGTATCTGACGGTCTATCTCGTCAAGTTCATCATATTTTACCATATTGTATTATTGTGAGTTTATATTTTATTTTGCCTCTCAAACGATTTGACAGGATAATATTCTGCCAGAATCACATATCCCGGTACAAATGTAGCATATTTTCCTTATCTTACAAAACAACTATACGAGATAATATGTTTTACCATACCTTTGCGCTCAATTTTAAGAACAACTTCAAACATTAACAAAGATTATGAGTACACCAAACATTACTACAGTTCCACAGAGGGCAGACCATGTAGGAAGCTATCTACGACCTGCAGCATTGAAAGAAGCAAGGAAACTGTTTGCAGAAGGCAAGATAACATCTCAACAACTGGAAGATGTAAAACACGAGGCAATACGTCAGCTTGTGAAAAGACAGAAAGAAGCTGGGCTTCGCATCATCAGCGATGGTGAATTCAACCGCACATACTGGCATCTCGATTTCATGTGGGGATTTGAAGGTGTGGGACACAGCAAAGGCGGTGGAGTACCTTTTCACGGTGAGACAGCCGCTTTGGATAACACCTTCCTAACAGGAAGGATAAAAGCTAAGCCCCACCCATTCATCAAAGATTTTAAGTTCCTAAAGCAGTTTGAGGAAGATGGTATCAGTGCAAAACTCACTGTTCCATCACCAGCGCAGTTCTTTCAGCAGTTCCTGCTACCACAGAACTTCCTAAGTACACGCAAATTATATCCTACCAACGAAGCGTTGATAGACGACGTTGCCGCTGCATATCAGGACTTCATACGTCAATTCCACGCAGCAGGAGGACGAATACTACAGTTTGACGACTGTACTTGGGGTGCAGTAGTAGGTGACGCTGCCGAGCATCGCTACAAAGCCGTGGGACTTGCCCTTGACACCATCAAGGAGCAGTTACTAACCGTCAACAATAAAGCACTTGAAGGACGTCCGAAGGATTTGACCGTGACAACCCACATCTGCCGTGGCAACTATCACTCAACATATTTCACAAGTGGGCCATACGACTCTGTTGCCGATTATGTCTTTGCACGTGAAAACGTGGATGCGCTGTATCTGGAATATGATGACGAGCGTTCGGGAAGTTTCGAGGCTCTTGCCAAGGTAAGCAAAGACAAGAAGGTTGTCCTTGGTTTGATAACGACAAAGACTCCACAACTGGAGAACCGTAAAGCAATCATCGCGCGCATTCACGAAGCCGCAAAGTACATCCCGTTAGAGCGGCTTTACCTTTCTCCTCAATGTGGCTTTGCCTCCTGCGAGATAGGCAACAAGCTTACAGAAGATGAGCAATGGGCAAAGATTGCACATGTGAATGACATTGCCCGTGAGGTGTGGAAAGAATAAAAGCTACAAAAGGTTCGCCAAAAGTTTACATAAACGTCTGATAATTACATATCATTCTATCCATGTGAACTTTTGGCGAACTTTTGGTTGGGCGGACATTATGTATAAATAAAATGAGTACTTTTACAACGTAAAAACAAAACTTTAATTAACCAAAATACAATTATAAAAAATATTTATTATTTGAATTGTGTATTTACGGCTGCAGTACTCGCTTCATGTTCAAGTACAGACTCTCTTACCGAGCCAGCTCCAAACGTTTTTGGACTGACAATGACCAAGGAAGCAAAATGCGAAGACCACAACTATGTTTGCGAGGTTAATCCTGCCACATCTGAGGCAAGACAGAGAACTGACGAGGAAACAGAGTACGAGTATGTAGAACCCGTGGAATCTGTCGTCCTGACGTATGTCGAGGGTGACTCCCTGAAGTATAAGCATAATGCAATAAGACTTGGATGCTGAAAACGAAACTTCTATAGGCTCTATTACACTTGGTGACAATAACAACGCCAAAATCTACACTCTTGATGGTCGTATTGCCGACAGCAACAAGCTAAAGAGAGGAATACACATCAAGGACGGCAAGAAGTTCTACGTGAAATAAGAAATAAACTAAAACAATTAACATGCTGCCCAGAGCAAATGCTGGACAGCATGTTATGGTTGACAAAATGTAAGCGGAGCTTCGTATCATACTTTCTTTTTGCCTTTAAAAAACTCGAAAGAACCACGAGAAAATTACGAAGGGTTAACGAAGGGTTATCGAAGGATTAACGAAAGTAGCAATTTGCAAGCATAACAACATATTTGCAGACAAAAAGGAAAGAGACATGTCTTTTCCTTACGTTTCTCTTAGCATCCTCTTATGTTTCTGTTCATTTCATAAGAGAAACCAAGGGAAAACGAGCGTTCAGAGACAAAGAATAAGAAGACCCACCCTAACCCTCCCTACAGGGAGGGGACTTGGTTACCCCGCTCATCAATTTTAGCGTACAGAGTGACTCTATCCCCTCCCTATAGGGAGGGTTAGGGTGGGTCTTGGCCTTTTTTTACCCAAACAACTCTGCAAGTACCTCAAGCGACTTGAGCTGAGGAAATTGCGGTATGTGAATACGATAATAATCGAGCAAGACCTCAAGGCATCGCTGACGTTGCTGACGGTTGAAGCGATAGACATGCATCGTACCATAATCCATACGGAAAAGCAACGGAAGGACACGAGCCTCCTCATCACGTAGGAAATGCGAATGGGTAGGTTGGCGCTCACAATACTCGCCCGCTACGAGGTCAAAGTACGGACAATGGCAATTCTCAAGATTAGGATAAATGCCAAGGAAACGAGAAAGGTGCATGAGGAAGACAAGATGAAAATTAGCCACTCCCGACGACTGGTTCTTCGTGTCAGCCACATCGAGCCAGCGGAGAGACGTCTCCACGTATTTATATAAAGGGCGGTTCTCACCCTCACTCCTCAGAGCCGCACATAGGAACTCACCAACGAACATGGCTATGGACGACTTGAGAGGCGAGAATGGCAAATCCATATAATTATAGTAGAAGCGCACATCCTGCGGCTTGGCAAGTTTACCCTGCGGACGGATGTCTGCCTGAAACTCCACCTGACTCAGCTGTGCCCAGAAAGCAGCCGACGAACGACGACCACGAGCAAAAGGAGTCACGAACGACATACGTCCACGACTCTCCGTAAAAGTATCCACTATGATGGAGTTATCACCATATTTTACCGTTCGGAGCACCAAACAACGAACATTCTCCTGCATAATATGAGTATTTTGTATGCAAAACTACGAATATTTAGCTTACGAAGAAAAAAAAAATATAGAAAAATTTTGTCAGTTCAACAAAAAGGCGTACCTTTGCACTCGCAAATGAGCAACAGCACATTTTGCTCGGTCAATTTTGACCATAGGCTGGTCCATTCGTCTATCGGTTAGGACGAGAGATTTTCATTCTCTAAAGAGGAGTTCGACTCTCCTATGGACTACCACAAAAAGATTAAAAGTTAAAAATTAAAAGTTAGAAAATGCCGACAAAAGCAATAAGATTTTTAATTTTTAGCTTTTAATTTTATAAAGGAGTTTTAAGGTTTCAGGTTCGAGGTTGCATTAACTTTTAATTTTTAACTTTTAACTCCGCAAGGAAGAAGGGTGCGAGGTCACAGAGCCATACCACATCGTACTTCCACCAAATTTTATTAACAAATTAAACATTACAAAAAAAATGGCAAATCACAAATCATGCATCAAGCGCATTCGTCAGAATGCTAAGAGAAACCTTCACAACCGTTACTACGCTAAGACTATGCGTAACGCTCTCCGCAAGCTCCGTTCAACAAAGGACAAGGCAGAGGCTCAGGCACAGTTCCCAAAGGTACAGCAGATGCTCGACAAGCTTGCTAAGCAGAACATCATCCACTGGAAGAAGGCTGCTAACCTCAAGTCAGGTGCTGCTAAGTACATCGCTAAGCTCGGATAATATCCGCACGCCAACGGTATCCACGAAGGATAAAAACATACCGAATTCCGCAAGGAATTCGGTTTTTTCGTTTATAAGCCTATATTTTCGTTGAATACACATTTTTGAATCGTATTTTTTTGCTTAATTCAAAAATAAGCATTAAATTTGTACCGTTTTAAGAATACACTCAATGGATGAAATAACAAATAACGGAGAAAACTATTCAGCCAGTAACATCACCGTGCTTGAAGGACTCGAAGCAGTACGCAAGCGCCCAGCGATGTATATTGGCGACATAAGCGAAAAGGGATTGCATCATCTCGTTTACGAGACTGTTGACAACTCTATCGACGAAGCATTGGCTGGATATTGTACTCACATTGAAGTAACAATCAACGAAGATAATTCCATAACTGTACTTGACAACGGACGAGGAATCCCAGTCGATATGCACGAGAAAGAGCACCGCTCTGCACTCGAAGTCGTAATGACGGTACTCCACGCCGGAGGAAAGTTCGACAAAGGCTCATACAAGGTATCTGGAGGTCTCCACGGAGTAGGTGTAAGCTGTGTGAACGCACTCTCTACAAAGATGATTTCACAGGTTTTCCGCGACGGAAAGATTTACCAGCAGGAATATGCCACAGGAAAGCCTGTATATAGCGTAAAGGTTGTAGGCGAAACAGACAAGCGAGGCACACGCCAGCAGTTCTGGCCAGACGGAAGCATCTTCATCACGACAACATACAAGTACGACATCCTCGCCAACCGTATGCGTGAGCTTGCATACCTCAACGCAGGTATCACAATCACACTTACAGACATGCGACTTGAGGAAAACGCCAAGCAGGGCATAGAAGGCATCCGCAAGGAAGTATTCTACTCAGAAGGCGGACTCAAGGATTTCGTTCGTTACATTGACTCTACACGTACACACCTCTTCGACGACGTCATCTATCTCAACACCGAGAAACAGAACGTACCTATCGAAGTGGCAATCATGTACAACACTTCATATAGCGAGAATCTTCACTCTTACGTCAACAACATCAACACCATCGAAGGTGGTACACACCTCCAGGGATTCCGTACAGCACTCACACGAGTACTCAAGAAGTATGCTGATGACAACAAGATAACAGAGAAACTCGAGAAGCAACACATCGAGATAAGCGGTGAGGACTTCCGCGAAGGACTTACAGCCGTAATCTCAGTAAAGGTTGCAGAGCCACAGTTCGAGGGTCAGACAAAGACCAAGCTCGGAAACAACGAAGTGGCAGGAGCAGTACAGCAGGCAGTAGGCGAAGCACTTGCATACTACCTCGAAGAGCATCCAAAGGAAGCAAAGCTCATTGTTGACAAGGTAGTTCTTGCAGCAACAGCACGTGTAGCAGCACGCAAGGCACGCGAAAGCGTACAGCGCAAGAGCCCAATGACAGGTGGAGGACTTCCAGGTAAACTCGCTGACTGTTCAGACAAGGACGCAGCCAACTGCGAGATGTTCATCGTCGAGGGAGATTCTGCCGGTGGTTCAGCAAAGCAGGGACGTGACCGTCACTTTCAGGCAATCCTTCCTATCCGCGGTAAGATATTCAACGTGGAGCGCGTAATGTGGCACAAGGCGTTCGAGCACGAGGAAGTGAACAACATCATCCAGGCACTTGGAGTACGCTTCGGACTCACCGAAGACTCAAAGGAAGCCAACTATGACAAGTTACGCTACTACAAAACAATCATCATGACCGATGCCGATGTCGATGGTTCACATATCGACACACTCCTCATGACATTGTTCTTCAGATACATGCCACAGCTCATACGCGACGGCAGACTTTACATTGCTACCCCACCACTCTACAAGTGTACAAAGGGTAAGATAAGCGAATACTGCTATGATGAAAACGCCCGCCTCCGCTTCATCGAGAAGTACGGCAACGGCGAAGAGGGTGCAATCAAGACCCAGCGATACAAAGGTCTTGGTGAGATGAACCCAGAGCAGCTTTGGGAAACAACAATGAACCCAGAGACACGTCTTCTCAAGCAGGTAACAATCGAGGACGCAGCCGAAGCTGACTACACATTCTCTATGCTCATGGGCGAGGATGTAGGTCCACGACGCGACTTCATCGAGCGCAATGCTACATACGCTAACATTGACGCTTAAACACGCCTCATAAAGCCCAACGCGAGACGCAAGGTATCCACGCCAAAGTGAACCTTGAACGGTCAAAGCGAAAGGCAAACAGAGGCACACAGAATTGCATATTTCATTCAATTCTTACATATATTCTCGTGTTGAACAAATAGAAGTGATTTCTGACGGATTCAGCACAATCTCACTTTTATTCTTTTATTAATTTTTTAAGTGGGATCATTTAAGGAGGCATTGTTGAATGCCTCCTTTTTTTAATCCCCCATCCAGAATCCCCCAAGAAAAAAAAAGACATCTTAATTCTTAATTCATAATTAATTTCATTATATTTGCAAAACGTTTAACAAATAAGAACCATGAATAAAATATTACGAATTATCTACATAATGACAGCAACTATGTTGCTAACATTTTGTACAAGACAAGACGAAAAAGAAGGAATAGCAGGAGTATGGATTCTGCGTGAAATCAACTTACAAGATGGCACTATACAGAACTATCCTATAGACGGAACTTCATTTATACGCCTGTACGACAACGACAACACGTATTACTATGCTGAATTGATGACCGTTGGTAAAGAGACACTTATTGTCCCTTTACGCAAATCGCAATATCTCTATTCTGACACAATATACAAGGAAGAAAAGAACGACGACAATCTCTACATGAAGGATGACACAACTATGATATTACAAAGCCAGTTTTTTACCCAGACTTGGACACGTGTTACAACCATGACAGAGGAAAAGAAACAAGAGATAAGAGACATCGTGAAGAACCACATAGACAAGAAAAACGTCAATCTTACGCAATACGTACTCTCAACAACGGAACGTGACTTGCGTTCACAAGTGTTATTATTCCACTATATCGTAATAATACTGATTCTAACTGTTGGTGCAACGGCTCTTTATACATTCCACCTGCACAAACAAAAGAAAAGTATGGAGCGTAAGCTGAACATCATAGAAGAGGAAAAGGAAAACAGGCCACAACTGATAAATGATGCAATAAGAAAACTTGAGGACAATTTCTTCAAGTCAGAGTATTATGTCACGTTACGACATAACATAGAGGTAGGAAAGAACATGACTGACAAAGACTGGACGGAATTGGAACAGAAGATAAAGGGAATATATCCAACATTCACTTCCACACTTTATGGTCTCTACAACTTCTCGCCTATAGAATACCAAGTATGCCTACTTCTGAAGATTCACACCTCACCAAGCGAGATTGCAAATGTCATAAACAAGGACATAAGCACCATCAGCAACATACGAAGAAGGCTGTACAAGAAGGTTTTCGACAAGGAAGGAAGTGCAAAAGAGTGGGACGATTTCATAGCTTCGCTTTAATATCCGCAAATTAACACACATCTTTTTCATGCATAAATGAAAAGTGGCATCGTGTTGAAAACATGACACTTGTCATGTGTATGAAAACTATTTGAAAACATAATGAAAAGGTAGGTGTAAACACTTGCCAAACAAAGACAATAATTTGAAAATCGCAATTCTTGGTCTATCAGAAAAGTGTCTTTAGCTTTGCATCGTCAAACTTAAAAACACAAGTGATTATGAAAAAACTTTTATTAGCAGCATTGCTGACTGTCTCTGCAACAGCAGCATTTGCACAGAAGGAGAATCCTTCAGGTCTTTATCATTTAACTGACATCAGCTACAATGGTGGCAAGGTGATGTACAAGCAACTTCCACGTATCTACAAGTTATGTACAAAGGAAGTGACCATGCACTTTAACAACTTTAGAATGGACAACGAAAGAAGTCGCCTTTATTTCAGCATGAGAAACAATGACGGTAAGCCTCTTACATATACGGGAAAGAAGACCGGCACAAAGGAACGTCAGATATACAACAGCGATAAGCGCGGTTTCACATTCGATTTCTTCATGCCCAACTTTGAAGGTGTGTGTACGGAGAAGTACGAGTCTGGAGAGATGCCTAACGACAACATAGACCATCAGTTCCGTGTTGCTTTGAAGATGTTAAAGACAAACAAATTTGAGCAAAAGAATTTCCTCTGCGGAGTGTGGCACAGACGTGGATTCAGCAAGACACCAATCAGCGACGTTGAAGTAGGCAGAGCCGACTGGGACGAATACAGAATAATAGATGACACTAACTATTTCTACTTCCGCAACAATGCGAAATCCTACATTGTGGGAAATGGACTAAAGGATGGAGCATCATTGTACATAACAGGATATACATTCAATCCGTCAAACAACACATTTACAGAGGGAACTGATAAAATAACATACAACATCTACAAGATTAGTGACAAGACAATATCCGTAACATATACTGTCAACAACCATACTGTTACGGAGATATGGGACAGAAGTGGATTGCCAGAAGAATTCCAGAAGATATTCGGAACTAACATAAAGCCAACAGATAAACAACCAACACCACCAATAGACTAAATCGATTTTATTCAGACAGGCAATACATAAACAAATAAAGCAAGATGTTTCCACCATAGATGGAAACATCTTGCCATTGTGTGTTAAGCACGAGCCAAAAGCTGTGGTAACAACCAAAAACCTTAAAACATCAAACGAAAGCGTTGGAAGATTCTATAACAATAAATTATATTATTACTGTCCGCTAAACATACATTAGAGCTCAAATACGCTCGTTTTCTTGTTGGATAAGCCCCTTTAGAAAGGGTGTTAACGGCTGTCCGCTAAAAAAATCTGCTTTAAAGATGACAAAAGATACATCAGGAATACTTCGGGAATGGTTCGGGGATTGTTCGGGGATTGTTCGGGATTCCTTCGGTTCGTGTTTTTTGACGTAATGACACTTACGTGTTCACTTTGTTGTGACAGAATGCTGCTTTCAAGGACATTTTACTTTCTTTGCAGCAACAGGCCATTGTCATCGTTTTGTCA
>JAFYAT010000095.1 GCA_017540585.1 Bacteroidaceae bacterium
TTATATCTTTTACTCTACCATTGCTGATAGAAGTGATTGTCTGTTCTCGGCCAGGCTCTCCTGCTTTATTCGTTTATTTCTTGAATTGACAAAAACTTGTTTTTAGTATTGCTCATTTTCATGAGCCGTACTGCCTTGTCATATTGTTCGCAGTCTGTCAAAGATCGATTTCTTCTTGCTATCTTTCAGCACCTTAACCTCGTCTCTTGCGTGAGCCTCAATAGCGTTGCTTCCCGAAAGCGAGTGCAAAGGTACGGACTTTTATGAAACTGGCAAGCGTTCACCACGTTTTTTTTCAAGAAAACTGCATTTTTCTTGCATTTTAGTTTTAATCGGACAGCAGATTTCTTTTTACGCCACTTTCTTGTGAGATTTTTGAGACATCATTGCAAGAAATGAGACAGTCTCAAAATGTCCATTTTTTGTATCGCACACATGTGCGGACGAAGAAAAAACCGATAAAAACAGATAAAAACAAGTAAAAAAATTATCTGTGCCCCCCTAACCCTCCCCAAAAAGGAGGGGACGCCATCCGTGACACAGGAATTTTAACCACACAACAATATTTTTTAGACACGAATTACCACCAATTATTCACGAACCTTTAGCTCGGCGTAGCCAATCATCAAAAATAATTAATGACAATTCGTGGTCAATTAATGATAATTCGTGCCAAACCACAGCACCGAAGGTGCATTTATAACACGACACATGTTATTTCTGTATCCCAGTCCCCTCCCCTTGGGCGAATGAGGGCGCAGAAGAGAGACTAAATGTCTCTCTGTCCTGAAATGAGGGGAGGGCAGTACCCTGCTCGACGGTGGGCAAGGGGCAAGGTGGGGCTTGACACATTATATATAATAGCATCCTCACCTATTGACATTTGTTCATTTTGTACAAAAGAAAGATTATGTTTCCGTAAGGGCTTATCGTAATTCTCGCATACAAAAAAGATGCCGTTTAGCGAGAATGTCAAAAATTGTACGCGAAGAAAAAATATCTGCATCACGAAGAAAAATGATTTTGTACGCGTACAAAAACTTTTTTCTACGCGTACAAAAAAATCGCCCATTCCTGAGCGATTTTAAAGGACAAACGGATGCGTATTAACACACAGCAGGCTTATCGTATTTATACAGCCACAAAGAAATGGTTTCCGTAACCACACTATAGCCAATATAGGAGGAATAATTGACATAGAGCAAATACACACAATAATTTCAGCAAACACAGATATAATCCATGATTAAAATGAGTTACGCGTAGGAAAAAAGAAAAAGGCCTCGATACAATAAAATGTAACGAGACCTTAATATATTAACAAATGCGTTGGAAAGATTATCTCTTAGGAAGTGGGAGATACCAAGACTTACCTGTCATGTTATCCTTCCAAGGTGTAGCACCTTTGAATGTAGGATACTGCTCTGTGATATACTTAGGAAGAGTAATCGCATTAGGATTAAATCCTTCTCTTCCTTCGCTTGCTTCCTGCATCTGATAACGCATGATGTCATAGAAACGATAACCCTCAAAACAACCCTCAAGAGCCTCCTCATCGAGGATAAGCTTAGCTACATGAGCCTGACGTTTTCTTATAATGTCATCTTGTGCAAGATATTTAACATTTGTTTCAATAGCCTTTTCATATGCTGAAGAATCTTTCTGATACTGATCATAGAGTGCAGGGTACTCCGCACAACGATTGACAGAGTCAGCGTTGAGAACCTTATAGTTGTCATATCTCATGCTGTTTGTACGATTATCTACAGGCTTACCATCCTTATCAACACATCCTGTCGCTATCAACCAATCAGTATATTCCAATAACGCACCTGGTTGTTTAGGAATTGGAACTACTGCAGGCTTAGCTGGAACCGCAACAAGACGTTCCTTAGTAGCAGCATCATCAAGATAATACTTTTCATTTACCTCAGTATCACCACTACCTCTTGAGTGAACTCCAATCTGAGTCATCATTCCAGACTCTTTAGAAGGAACTGTAAAAGCACCCTCAACTCTTGGAGACAACTTGTTATAGTTCTGGAACACATTAGAAGGCCATATAACGAAAGAGTTTCTTGTCTTAGTAAAGATTTCACTTTTTTCGTCATAATTATTTTCCTGAAGAGTCAGACCTCTTGACTTAATTTCACACAAACCGTCGAACTCGCGCTGAGAAATAATATTGCGATTGTTCATCACATCGTATGTCAAACCACGAGACAAGACAGCAAACGCAGTCTCTGGGAATCCAGCACGATTAAGTGCCTCTGCCATGTGGAGATAAAGAATCGTGTTACGATACAAAGGAACGTAGAAAGACTTCTTGTCATCTTTCAAAGAAGAATTACCTTCTGACCATTTACTAATGAACTCACGAACATCGTTAACCTCAGAATGATACCTTCTTGTTTCCTTATTTGAAGTTGAATAATAAACATCATACAAACGCAAGTCGCCAACTAATAAAGAAGCCGAAGAACCCCACTTTTCATATTCATTAGGATCCTTTGAGTAATAAACTGTATCTCTCAAAGATGAGCTATAATAATAATAATAACAGTAATCCTGACCAGCAGAAATATCCTTGATGCGCTGTGACATATTAACCCAAGGATAGTAATTGTTAGAATACTGAGAGCAGAATATCTTTCTTAAGTCATTAGTAGTTCCATAATACTCAACAGTATCACAAGGAATTACCATAGCATAATCAGAAGAACCACTTGAAAAAGAATTCATATAAGAAGTATACATATTATTTCCTATCTTATCACGCCATTCTACCATATAATTTCTTACAGGTCTTTCCTCATTCTTGAAACAGAAATAGTCATGATATAATCCAATGGCATCCAAGTAGTCCTGTCTGTTACCAGTATAAGAGCCACGCCAAAGATGCATTTCGGCAAGAAGAACACGAGCAGGGATAAAGAAATTATCAAACGTCAACTTCTCGTAATCTACTTTTCCATACTTTGGACGAAGGCCATCATTATAATCCTTGTCAGCATAAGCATCAAGATCCTTGATGAAATAATTGAGGATTTCTGTGATATCAGCCTTCTTTCCAGAAGCAATAATCTCTTCAGAAGTCTCAGAAGAAAGTATTGGCTCTGTCACGAATGGAACAGCACCATAAATCTTGGCAAGCTCAAGATAACACCATGCACGAAAAGTCTTTGCAGCACAAATCTCTCTTTCGTACATATATTTGCCATGAGTCTTAATTGTTGAGTCAACATGAGCCAGATAAATATTACAGTTGTTGATTACGTCATAATAATCAGCAGGCTTGTTATAAGCATTATCAAGAGCCACTTCATTATTACCGAGCTGCTGTACATCAGCAGATGCAACATCAGGATTAACAGTAACAAGGTCAGCACGCACCTCACCAAGAAGGATTGTACGTGTCGCAAGCTTCTGCATACGCTTCACGATACCCATTGTATGGAATACAGTATCCTGTGGAGCGAGGTCTGTAGTCACAAGATGATTCTCGGCTGTGAACATATCCTCGCATGATGTACACACGAAGCATGAAGAACTAAGAATAACGGATGACATCATCACTCCTATTCCTTTTCTTGCCTTCAAAGAACCTATGATATTTTTAAGTTTCATATATTATCTTTTTTCTAAAGAAGTCTGAATGAGAAATGAGTAATACAATTCCCATTCATACTTCTAAATTCATTATTAGAGGTTAATCTTTACACCGAGGTGGAAACTACGACCACTTGTAAGGTAACCAGCATCGATACCCTGAACAAGTACTCCATTACCACAAGACACTTCTGGATCAGCACCAAGATATCTTGTGATAGTAAAGAGGTTGTTGGCAGAACCCCATACTGTAATACCCTTGATATATTCGTTTTCCACAGGGAAGCGATAAGAAACAGTTACGTTCTTAAGCTTGAGGTATGATCCATCCTCAATCCAGCGGTCAGAGAAACGGGAATTACCAAGTGGGTCTCCGTATGTAGCCTTTGGTACGTCAGTAATCTGACCTTCGTTAATCCACATACGGTTGACGTTAGTTGTCTGGTTGATAAACATTGAACCATTCTCGAGCAAAGAACGCTGATAGTTGTAAACATCATTTCCAAGGCTGTACTTGAAACCTGTTGACACAGTCCAATGGTCATACAAATGGAAATCAAGGTTGATGTTACCATAGATATCTGGATTTGGATCACCAATAACCTGACGGTCTTTAGCATTTATTTCCTTATCACCATTAGTATCAACGAATCTCATATCACCAGCTCCGAAATATGTTCTGAGACCAGCTCTATCCTGAATATAATAACCATCAGCATTAGCACCAGCAGTAGTAGCGTAAACACCATCAGTCTTATATCCATAGAACACGCCAGCACTTCTACCAACCTCTGTAAGGATTGTTCCTCCATACATATCAGTAATTACGGAAGTCTGTCCCTGTGGAAGTGAAGTAATCTTGTTCTTGTAGTGTCCTACAGAAGCACCAAGTTCAAACTTGAAGTTCTTGGCATTGACCACCTTTGCACGGAATGCAGCATCAAAGCCTTCGTTTTCCAAAGAACCACCATTTGTATAATAGTCAGAAAGACCGGCTACGTATGTGAGCGAACCAAGAGTGATAAGATTGTTAGTCTTAGACTTGAAGTAGTTGAATCTTACATTCAAGCGATTGCTAAGGAAATTACCCTCAAGACCAGCATTGAAACGGTTTGTTGTTTCCCAGCTGAGAGTAGGATTACCAATATTAGCAAGACCAAGGGAAGAAGTCTTATCGTTCAACAAAGTAGCAGATGCAAGATAAGTGATGGTAGCAGAGTTGTCAATGGCATCATTACCAACAGACTCGAAACCTGCATTAACCTTCAAGAAGTTTACTCCCTTAGTAGGACGGAACCACTTCTCGTTAGTCAACACCCACGCACCCTGAATAGATGGGAACATTCCCCATACAGTACCAAACATCTTCACACCACTATTGGCTTTCTTACCGAAACGTGATGAAGTCTCCATAGTGAACTGTCCCTGAAGATAGTAACGCTCCTTGTAGTTGTAATCTGCATTTACATAGTATGCAAGTGAACGCCAATTAACATCACTACCAGTTCTCTTCTTAGAAATCTGTTCACCCCTAAGGTTTGGAGTCTTATCATTACCAGTATTATCACCAAGGAGGTATGAAGCAACGTATGTATCATTCATGAAACGTACACCACCAAATACAGAAACACGATGTGCACCTGTAGTCAGGATTTCCCAATCAGCACGAGTATCAGAGAATACTGAGTTATGAGTAGAGAAAAGAGAGTTACGTGTATTGTGTGTTTCGCCTTCACGCTCAGGCAATCTAAATGAAGGCATACCAACGATAGGAGTGAAGTATGCTTCATCGAAAGACTGCATATTGTAAGAGAATTTCTCAGATACAGTAAGATTGGTTCTTGGTCTCCACTCAGGAGTAACAGTAAGCCCAATCATTGTACAGTCAGAATGGTTCTTGTTCATAGCATCACCATTCTCAAGGATAGCAGAAGGGTTAGCCAATGAAGCCTTTGTACCAAGTACCTCGTTGAGATAGTCATCTGCATCAGAGAGATAAGAAGACATATTACCATCTGTAGAGAATGAATATGGAGCGAGGAATGGAGACTTAGCAAGACCGAGGAATGATGTTGACTCACAAGCATTAAGGTTAAACTCAGACGCAAGACCATTAGAACGTAGGTCACGTGTTACGTTTGTGTAACTTGCGTCAAACTTTGTAAAGAACTTTTCACCAAGAACAATATCAGTATTGAAACGGATATTGAAACGAGTAAAGTCATTACCCTTGAGTGTTGCATCTGCATTTGTATATCCTACAGAAAGATTATACTGTGCAGCTTCGTCACCACCCTGTACTGAGATACCATAATTCTGCAAGAAAGCTTCATGAGACACTTCCTTCATCCAGTCAGTATCATTATGATACATATTATAGTAATAATAATTTGGATCAGGATTCAAGAACTTGAAGTTCTTGAGTTTTGTATCAGTAGTAGAAAGAAGCTGACTCACATATCGGCGATACTCAGAAGCATTCATCATCTCCATAGTTGAAGGCATAAGTTCAACACCACCGCTAATATTGACATCAATGGTAGTTGACATAGACTTACACCTCTTAGTAGTGATGAGGATAACTCCATTTGCAGCCTTGGCACCATAAATTGCAGTACCATTCTTAAGCACCTTGACAGATTCAATATCCTGAAGGTTCAACGCCTGCAAAAGGTTGTTATAATAACCAGTATGAAGCATTTCTGAATCATACATCTGGTCAAATACAACTCCATCCACAAGAATAAGAGGCATTGCATTAGAGTTCAAAGAATTGAAGCCATTGATAAACATAGCAGAGCCCAATCCAGGAACAGCAGAACGCTGAATAACATTGACATCACCAGAAAGACGAGACTGTAACTCCTGGTCGATAGTAAGAGAGTTAGTATTACCAAAGCCTTCCATTTCAACGGAACTACTTGCAAAAGTCTTTGTCTCTGTATCCTTAACAAACACATTTGAATTAAGGACAACATCAATACCCTCTGTTCTGTCACCAATAGCTACAGTTGTTGTGCTATATCCCTCAAGGCTGACAGTAAGAGCAGTAATGAACTTTGGAACATTAATTGTATATTCTCCATTATCATCTGTCAAAGCAGAATAATAACGGTTGTTGAATGACTGAACACGTACACCAACAAGTGGTTCACCTGTAGCAGCATCAGCCACCTTACCCTTTATCTCGAAAGTTGGATATTTCTGAGAATTCAGTTTTACCTTCTTCTTAGGTGCAACCTGAACTGGATTGTTATCCACCTCATCCTGCGCAACCATAGGAGCAACTCCCATGAAGAAAGCTGTTGCAGCGAGAGCAAACTTACATACTCGCTGAATATTAGTATTTTTATATAGATTCATATACTTCTATTATTCGAGGTTAAATATCATTTTCCAGTTTATTCATCCTTCTTGTTTGCCTTTGGAGTCAAGATAATAGTTGCGAAAATAGCATTCACCTTCTTTTTCGTACTAAACTGAATCATGGCACCACAAGCATTCTCCGTTGTACCCCTACCATAATAAGTATTCTTGAAAGTATGCTCACCAAGATAAATAGTATCAACGGCTAACTTATTATCTATATAGAAATCATAACTCTTCTTTGAACCAGTAGATTCTGCAACATTCTCCAATCGACTATTTGAATCTTTACTGTTAGGATAATCTCCATTATCCTTTCTCTCAAGCAAATAGGCATTAAAAGCAGTCTTTTCATCCTTTATATTTACCATGGCATCATCTTTTCCTTCGAAAAGATACTCATGATTACAATATGGAACGGTAACGACCGAGATATCGTATGTTCCAGACAAATAATTAGGAATGAAGAATGCAAGCTCAGTAGTCTTCACATTACTTATGAATGGATAAACATAATAAGTTACATTCTTTAGTTCATACGTATCCATATCAGGAGTCTTTCCAGAAACAATATTACCAGTAGTCTCATCAACAAATGTTGTATCTTTATATTGATAAACTGCGAAAGAATAAGTATAATGTGGCAAATCAGAATTTTGAGTATTTGTATTGCTCGTGTAACCAGCAGGAGTTGACTTTTTGTCAGAAGACTTAGCCATTAAATCTGGAGATAAAGTGTATCTTAACTCATACTGACACTGCTCCTGAGCAGACATAGGATATTCGTCAATGAAATATGCAGTACCATTAGAGCACTTAACAGGAGTCAAACCATCCAAAATATCATGTGTTGGCTTAAGCTGTCCCTTTTTATCCTTACGATAGTAAAGACCAGTCTTAGCATCATGAGAGAAATATGTAGTTGACTTAAGCGAATCTTCCATGTGCTCATTGAAATTGACATTGTAGAACAAGTCATTCATGGCAAACATGTTTGCATAGTGATTCTGAAGTCTTACAGATTCTTTTTCGTCACGCTCATTGAACTTGAAAAGCTCTTTGTACTCAAGGAATCTCTTATGATAAGCTTCTGGTGTTGGCAACAAAGCAATATAGTTTGAGTCTTCCTCGTAGATAAGAGCATCCACATTCTTAAGAACAGTGTTATTACGTATTACCACAGAATCAACCCAAATCTGATTACCCAGCTGGTCATAGCCACGGCTTACAGACCTTTTACGGTCAAGAGAGTCAGCATCGTAGCCACGAAGGAATGTATAGAGCGAGCCACCCAAAGAATCCTTTTCTGAATAATCAGACTGTCTGTACTGCTCCTTAATCGTCTCAAAGATGTTCAGGAGATAAGGAGTACCATTGTCAATCACATGAAGAATACCGTTCTCACATGATATATTAGTCTTGACAAGATTAGATGTTGAAAAATTCTGATTGGTAAAAGTTGTGAACTTGTTATTGATAAGGCTGACATGATTAGCATTACCATCCATTGGGTAAGCATAACGTGCAATATGGTTCTTGACAAAACCATTTACAACATCAGCAGAATCCTTAGCTGCAAGTTCAAGCACACTATCAACATTGAAGTGCTGTGGTGCCCACACTGTGAAAGAGTTATCAGAACTGAGTTCCTTATCGAACTTAACAGCCTTAACAACCCTTGCAAAATCTGGAGCGTTATTCTCTATTGCCTGCATAAGTGTTCCATTTGCAGAACCTAAGATGTTGGCATCATAATGCTCATCCCAAGTATCTGTACATGACACCATAGCGGCAACTGAAGAAACAAGTGCCAAACCTGTATATAATGTGTTTTTTATGTTACGTTTCATATTTATATTGTTTTGGGGATTCACGGAAGGTGAAAAGTGCGCATGCACTTCTCACTTTCCGTAAAAGCATTAGTAGATATCCTCTGGGAAATATTCGTCAGCATAAACTGAAGAAGGACAAAGCTCGATGAAGTCGAAGTTCAACTCACCACCAGTTTCCATCTTCTGCTGGAGACGAAGAATACAATCATGCTTACCATCCGTATAGAAAGTACCGATAACTCTACGGAGAGTACTATGTTGATTTCGGAATGTCGTCACATTTGAAGCAAATGGAGTAGTACGGTCACCTGATGCATAACATGCAGGACCCTTCATCCATCCACGGTTATGTGCAGCCTTGTCAAATGCCTTGATAGCATCCTCATCACCGATTTCATCATCTGCCTTATAACCATAGAGAGCAACACCACCAGGACGCATATCAAATGGAATTCCCTGAGGAACAAAGTCACCGCCATCAGCACTGATATAAGCCTGAAGGATACCACGTGATGGGAAGTCAACACATGTGAACATACGCACCTCGTATGTACCAGCAGGAACTGGTGGCAAAGTAATCTTCACATCGAAAGAACCCTTGATAGTTACCTCATCACCCTCGTAAGACCAGAAAGTAAGATAACGGTTACGGAGATGCAAGTGAGTATTGTCTGTAAAATCAAAACGACGTACAAAACCAGCCTTGAATCCAATACAAGTATTCTTGTTTCCTGCTGCATCCGAAGATTGGTATGATAAACCATATGTAGGGTCACTATGAAGTGTCTTGTGTCCACGAGCAAAGTCTCCATCAGACAACTTAGTCATGAAGTCAGGAGAAAGCGTAGTACAGTCAAAACGTAAACGTTCATTAAGAACTACGGTCTGAGTCTGCTGTCCGTAATCAACTATATCATCAATGTAGTAATAGATACCATTTGTTGCCATTGCTTCAGCAGGCATCTCACGTGATACAAATGCACCACGAACAAATACACCCTTAGCATCAGCCTTGCTCTGACGACCACGACGGTTGATGTAAAGACCTGGATTATTAGCAATACTTGGATAAGAGAACTTCATCAGAGAGTGAGGCATCAATGTTGGATACCAGTCACTGAGGTCCATGTGCTTTCTATCAAAGTTATTGTAAATCTTATGTCCAGGACCATCATATACTGTCAATCCATAGTACAAGCCATAACGATCAAGGAAATGGTACGACATGAAACGGTTAAGTGCATTACGTCTGTCTTTCAAATCGTTGACATCCTTATCTTCTGGATAAACCTCATCATAAATCTTATGAGCAAGATATTCAAGAGAAGATGGGTCATCTTTACCCTCAACCTTAGTCACACCATACTTTTCCTTAAGAACCTTGTCCTGAACCATGAAACCTGTATAGTTGTAATATCTCTTTTCTGGATAAGCAACATTATCATACTCAACAGCAGTATGAATACAAAGCTTATTGTTTGTCCATGTACAAGAGTCAATACGGTCACGCTCTGAAGCAAAACCATAGTTTGGATCAATATACTTATCAATAATATTATCGAGACCAGTTAACTCAACAGCAGAATTGTAGATAGAAATTGTAGTATCCTTCTTAAGAACCTGAGGAAGAAGGTCATTAGATGTACATACAACCCTATCTACAGTGTGTACTACACCATTACAAACAGAGTCATCATAATGTCTTGGCACAAGCTTTGCATCACGGTTGATAAGAAGACGCAATTGCTCTTCACCATTCTCTATGACTGTGACGGAGTCAATACGCATTGTATGTTCAAGCATATTTGCCTTAGGATACACATCACTACTGAAGTCCGTAGTAAAGAAAGCCAACTCGATGATAGAGTTAAGTGCAATTGTATCACACTCCTGCTTAGTAAGTTCAGAGACAGAAGTCTTTCCTATGGAATTCAAATAAGTATCGACTGCATCATTTGTTGGAGCAAACACTGTATAGCTACCATAAGTAGCCAACAAGTCGTGAAGACGCAAATCATTACGTTCACCAGTTGCCCTTGAGAGAATTTCCAAATACTCAGAATATTCTGGACGATTTTTCAAGTAGTCAATAGCATACTCCTTGGTACTTGTATAGTAATTATCAATACCAGGGTCGTCACTACAAGAAACCATTCCAAACTGAACAGTTGCCATAATAGCAACAGCAGCTATACAGAATTTATTAAATATCTTTCTCATACGCATTAGTTATTTTCAATAGTTTCTTCATCCAGATAAGCACCATTCTGCTTGAGTTTTGGATTTACCTGAATCTGTTTCTTCAAAATAGGCATATACAAGAAGTCCATCTTTTTCATCTTGATAGCAACAGAAGCACCACCATTAGCATACTTATGTGTCATATAAGTAACAAACTTTCTTGTATTACCATCTCTACGAGCCATACGAACAAGGTCATAGTAACGCTTACCCTCAAAGAGTAACTCACGCTGACGTTCTTTCATAATACACTGCTCATAATCATCAAGCGTAGCAAGCTTAGATGCACTTGGAAGAGCATCCTTGACAGAATTTGCGTATGGATTAGAACGCAAATAGACAGCACAGACAAGCTTGAGGGCATGAGCCTTCATCTCATCAATTGTCTTATCACCAAGAACATCATCCTTGACTTTTTCTTCCTCAGTGACTGTTCCTTCAGTAGAACCTTCGCTCTGAACAGGAGTAGCAGCAGATGCTAAGCCCAACTTCTCAAGAATCTTGGCATACTCAATCTCTGCCTCTGCCTGGAAGAGCATTACCTCAGTGAGACGGTAGAACAAGTAGTTGTGATAAGCATTCTTATTTGATGGAGCACTATGAGTAGGTACAACACCTGAAGACTTATAGTTGATAGCAGACTTACCATCATACGTTGTAGAAATGCTTTTATTGCAGTACTTATTAATCTCAAAAGAACTACCATCCTCCCAAGAGAAAGATGTAATTGTACGCATATCCGTTGCTGTAGGGAACAAAGACAAATTGAATGATGTTCCTGATGGAAGGTCACTCATGAGTTCACCATCTGCCAACATAAAAGTCTTTTCCGTGTTCTTATCATCATCAGCACCATATATCTGAGCAAAGTCATTGTTAATAACATTAACACCATTATAGTGAGAAGCATTTTCAAAGATTGACTCAAATGAAAATCCTTCACAGAAAATCTGACGGAAAGCAGCAGGTGTAGATTCGTGTGAAACAATCTCGCCAAGAAGCGGATAACCATAAGCCTGATAAACATTCTTATCAATAAGATCTGTCAAATTGACACCATCAATGTTATTTTCCAAATAAAGCTTCTTCTTGGACTCGATTACGAGATCAGCATATTTATATGCCTTTGCATAATACTCCCTTTGAGCAACTATATCCAAATTAGAATCAGAAGCCTTCCAGAGACACATCTCAGAAAGAAGTGACCAGATGGCAGGACGCGTAATACGACTCACACAGAGTTCATAATCCAGGTATCTTTCCTGCGCATCGTATTGACACTCTTCAAGATCTGCAATACAAGAATTTAATATTGAATCACAAGAAGTCTGACCTACATTAATCGTAGCAAGATCATCATCAATAGTAGGTGAAGTAACATATGGCACATCACCGAATGTCTTGATAAGATAGAAATAAGACATAGCACGGAGTGCCTTACACTCAGCCATATTGATACGTAAATCTGACAACGTATAATTAGGGTCTTTTTCAGCAACCTTAGGTGCATACTCAAGAACAGTATTACATCTGTTGATTACATCATAAAACTCCTTCCAGTCACAATAATCATTAGTAGTCTTGATACTACCCTTCATAAGTGCCTTAAGAGGCTCAGGGCAATCAGGACCTTCAATGGTATTGTCAGAACGACCCTCACCCCATACCAAGATGTTATGGATATACTTTCCGGAATTCAATTTTGAATAACATGATGCAACAACACTTTCAACATCAGACTTGTCAGTCCAGTAGTTTTCAAGCACCACCTCATTCAAAGGAAGCAAATCAAGGGAACATGAGCTTACACCCATTCCCAAAGCAGCAACAATAGTTGCAAACTTAATAGATTTCTTTATATTCTTCATAATGTCAAAAGTGCTAAATTAGAATGCTATAAGTGCATTGAGAGTGAATGAACGAGCTCTTGGAGTACGAGAACCGTCACTTGCAGGATGATAACCAGCCTGCACAACCTCTGGGTCTGCACCAGAATACTTAGTGATACAGAACAAGTTGTTCAATGTAGCAGAAAGACGAAGACGATCAATACCCCACTGCTTAGCATATGCCTGCTTAAATGTGTAAGCAATCTGTACATAGTTGAGACGGAGGAAAGAAGCATCCTCTACGAAACGGTCAGAACCAAGGTAGTTATGTGTTGTAGCATACACATTGTTTCCAGTAATCTCGTTAGATGTTGAAGCCGCACGTGGAAGCAAAGCAACATCACCCTCATTATGCCAACGCCAGTTGACAGCCTGTGACTGGTTTGAGTTCTTTGACATATTCTCAATACCCATACGCGCTGCGTTGATTACCTTGTTACCATAACGATAGTTGAACTGAACGTTCATAGACCATTCTGCATAGTTAACCTTGAAACCGAATCCACCAGTAAGCTTTGGCAATGAAGAACCAAGATATACAACGTCAAGTGCGTTAATCTGACCATCGTGATTAACATCATCATAAATAGCATCACCACCTACAAAGTGATAATCCTTGTTTTCATGGTCATAAACCATGTACTTAGGCGCACCCTTTGAATCATAGATGATTTCACCAGCAGCATTACGAACTATAGGAGCTATATTCTCGGTGTTCATCTCTTTATCAATTGCTATCTGACGTTCTTTCTCATTTTCAATGTAACTATACTTTGCAGTAGTTGCTTCCAAAGCATCGTAATAATCAGAGTAACGATAAACACCCTTAAAGCGATAGCCATAGATAGCACCGAGTGGATTATGAAGACGAACCATAGAGACATACTTTTCATTGTCAGGAGTTGTTCCATCACCATTCATTGTCTCAAGGATTGTCTTATCCATATCAAGGATTTCGTTTCTGTTATTTGCAAACGTTACGTTGAAGTCCATAGAGAACTTATTGAACTTAATAAGTTTGTTTGCATTGATATTGAATTCCCAACCATTGTTACGCATAGAACCGATATTCTTGACAGAGAGCTTGTCAAAACCAGAACTTGAAGAAATAGCTGGATTATTATTCAAAAGTGCAGTAGTCTTCTTTGTATAGATAGAGATATCTCCTGAAATCTTTTCCAAGAAACCGAAGTCGAAGCCGAGGTTCCAAGTCTCCTGCTCCTCCCAACGGAGGTCAGCAAGACGGATGTTCTCAGGATATACGGCATTGACACCCATATATACACCCTCTGACTTATACTTAGAATAGAAGAGTCCTTCCTGACCTGGCTGACGACCTACGATACCCCAACCTGGACGGATAGAGAGCATATCAATCCACTTAGCACGCTCCATCCAAGGCTCATCAACGATGTTCCAACGGAAAGAAACACCAGGGAACTTACCCCAACGACGACCAGGACCGAACTTTGTAGAACCATCTACACGAAGAGTTGCATCAAAGATATACTTACCCTTGAAAGCATAGTGTCCCTGGAAGAGGAAGAACTGTGACTTCCACTCACCTGCACTTGAACCGAAACCAGCATTGATACCACCAGCAAGTGGAGAAGTCAAACCTGCAGCTGTAGGCATATCCTTTTCTTTGTCATTCTGTGAAGAAGAAGTACCATAATTGTACTGATAACGAGCCATGAACAACAAAGAATGAGCTTCATTAGCGAAATGAGGAACAAAAGTCAAAGTGTGACGAGTAGAGAGAGAATGACTCTTGTAAGAATCAAGTGAACCTACGTTATACTCATCAGAAGTAAAGTTAGAAGAAAGAATTGTTCCTGGAAGGAAGCTTTCCTCCTTCTTTGTGAAGATATCAAATATAATCTGTCCCTGGTAAGTAAGCATGTGCTTTGTTGGCTCCTCTTTAGTACCAAGAAGTTCATAATTAATAATGAACTCAGGAGAGAGCTTGACTGTTGACTCAGTGTTCTTTGCAAGATAAGCAACAGCAACAGGGTTAGCCATCTTATACTGATCCTCAAGAATCTTTCCCTGTGCAGCATAAGTACCTTCCTCTGCTGTGATATTAGGATTCATTGTATAATAATGGTCTGTATCATTACCATAGTCATCCTCTTCATAAACAGAAAGGTTAGGCATTTTCTCCAAAGCGATAGCAAGAAGATCCTTACCACCTGGACGATAGTTCTTCTTGTTACTAGTGTAAGCCAAGTCAAAGTTAGACTGAATCTTAATACGATCTGATACGTAGTAATCGAGTGCAACACGATTGGTGATACGGTCAAGCTTCTGCTTGATAATTGTACCAGTCTGCATATCATAACCTAAAGACACACGGAATGTAGCATTATCGCCACCACCTTCGAGAGACACATAATGCTGATGGTTCTGACCAAAAGACTTAATCTCCTTACGCCAGTCTGTATTGTCATTGAACATATTGTACTCAGAGAAGTTCTTGTTGTAACCAATCTCAGGAACATAACGGTTTGAGTTAGAGTTACCAAAACCATCAGTCTGAGTTGGGTTGAAGAATGCCTCCTTGAGGTACATAGTATAGTCGTCACCATTGAGGAGCTTGTAACCTTCTGGCTGCCAGCTACCACTGAAACGATAAGAGTAAGTAACCTTTGTTTTACCACGTGAACCACGCTTAGTCTTGATTTCGATTACACCGTTGGCACCCTGAGAACCCCAAATAGCAGTAGCAGCAGCATCTTTAAGAACAGTAATCTCCTGAATATCTTCAGGGTTTACGTTAAGGAGTTCTGCGAAACGCTCCTCATTGGCATTTGTATAGTCGAAGTCCTTAGTAGCGTCATTATCAAATACGTTACCATTGACAACGATAAGAGGGTTAGCGTTACCATTGATAGTAGATACACCACGGAGACGCATTGTTGTACCAGCACCAAGGTTACCAGAGTTGGCAACGATATCAAGACCAGAGATACGACCCTGAAGTGCTTCATCTACAGATGTCATACCGATACCCTCAAATTCCTTCATGTCGATAGTCTGTGTAGCACCAGAAATCTCTCGAACAGGAATCTGAAGACCAGATGTCTGCGACTTACGTACAGCCTTGACAGTAACCTCCTTAAGAGTAGTGTTACTTGCAAGAACAATACGTCCGAATGAACGCTTATTAATATGAAGTTCTTTATTAACACATCCAATATAAGATATACGGATGATGTTCTTTGGATTGTTAATCTTAAAAGAGAAGTTACCGTTATAGTCGGTAACACAGTGACTTACGATACGATTAGACTTATCGATCTCGATGACGTTAGCCATTGGAAGTGGCTCGAAATCATCCCAGATTTGTCCAGTGACGATATCACCTGCTTTTACCTGCGCACTAACCGATAATAAGACGCAAGTGAAAAGTACTATTACTGATAATATTTTCTTCATGAGAACGATTTATTTGCGAGGTCTTGCCTCAGTTGAAAGTGGTTTATACATATACTCGAACTGTGTTGGAACAACATCACCATTGAAGTTCTTATGCTTACCATCTGCATAAATCAATGGATGATCTATACCCTGAATAGCAACAGTAGAAGATGTGTTCAAATAAAATCTTGTTGCATCGTCTGATGGTGACATTGTCTGATCACTAACTCCAGATGCAACTGCATGACTTATCCAATACTCTGTAGCAATGAGATTGTGAAGTCTTGGATCATCAACAACATTTGCCACATCACCGATATTATCAGTAATAGTTATCTTAGAATCAGTAACATTGATATTAGCCTTGAATGGCTTACCTGACGTAAACTTGCCAGTATAAACCTCAACACTACCCTCTGCTGGATAACTCTTGACACGATACCAAGCTTCCTTAGCAGAACCGCTAATCTTAAGATAAGCAGAATCTACAGGATTGCCTGATGCATCAACACCACAGTTCTTCTTGATTTCAAATGCCTCTGGCTTATCTTCTACGTATGTAGCATAGATAAGTTCGGTCTTCTGTGACTCATAATTACCAGAAGTGAAGCCCTTATCTACAAACTGTGCATTATCGAAGATATGATACTTGATAAAGTCAAGGACAACCTCACACATCTTCTGAGGAATCTGCTGTGACTCTTCATCCTCACCAAGATTATTCTCATCCTCATAAGCTTGTCTAATCTCCTCCAAAGTAGGAAGACCTGCCTTGAAAGCTTCGTCCATAGCCTCATTAGTAGGGATGAACATTGTGTAGTGATAACCATTGAAAAGGTTTGTTACCTTTCTCTTATTCTTGTCATCAGCAGAAAGTGTTCCATCTACTTCATAACCGATATCACCCTTAGCCTTGATATCAACCATATTACCAACTGTTACGTCAGGTGCAACAGAAGCCAAACGATACTTGTCAATATCAATTACATTATGGAGAACACCACATTCGTTAAGAAGTTCATAGAACTTAGAGAACTCAGGAATATCCTTGATTGTCATTGCGACATTGTCTGGTGTACCCATGATAGGTCCATCAAGGATAACTGCATGTCCATTTTCCTTTTCATAAATCTTGGAAATAGTAAGAGGTGTATTGTTCTTAAGCTGCAATCCACCATAAACCTTACCTCCGACAGCAAGCTGATCAATACGTACATAAGAGTTGCCCTTTGTACGATAATACTTCTTTCCAGCCTGATATCCTGTTGTTACGATAATGTTATCGAGCAATTTCTCAAGACGGTTACGGAGTGGAGTCTCTGTAACAGAACTGAAGCTACCATTACCGCTAGATGCCATGTAACGGATATCCTGATCCTTAATAATATCAGGCTCGCCCTGCTCTATCCATGAGCCAGATGCCTCGTCATAAATACAGTCATAGACTTCTGCCATGATACGGAGATACTTGACCTTTGCATCGCCATTCAACTTGAACTTCCACATCTTAGTCTTGTTAGTACCATAAGATACTGGATCAATGTATGTCAACATACCTTTGTTGGTTGGAACAAGGAAAATATAGTCAGCAGACATTGAGTTGAGATATGCAGAATAGTCCATACAAGAAGCTGCAGTCTCAATGATGCTAAGGTTTGTTGTATCTACCACCACAGGGAAGAGTACAGAAGAATATGCCTTAGGAGCAAACACCTTGTTTGTCTTATATACAGCACCATTACATCCGAGTGATACAGACTTCACATCAGATGGTTTGATTTTAATAGCATCATTAGCATCATCAAGCATATCAGAGAAACGAGATGGAACTGATGATAAAAGAGACTCAAACTGGTTAACGTTAATAAGACGCTGAAGTACTGATGCTGGAGTGTTCTCTACAGTACCATAGAACTCACGGATATCCTTACCGCTACCATTGTTCCACCAGTCATTGAATGCCTCGTCTGTAGGAACAATCATAACAGCCATATCACGCTGAAGGTCTGCACTACCATTCTTTGGAGTTGCATAACTATTCCATCCTGGGTCAAACTTAAGAGAAGCCTCAAATGCCTTGCCGTTGTCATCGACATCCAATGCTTCAATCTCAGAACCATCCAATGAAGAACGGTCAGAGAAATAACGCTTGCTGAATACCTTAGGATAGTCCGTTCCATTCAACTGATTATATGTGTCGGTAAGGTCACGAGAATAGTATGGCATAGCAAAACGTTCGAGGATGCTACTCCATATATTCGTCTCAGGATCCTTACGGATAACCTCAGCCATATTGTCAAGTGGAAGAATTACACGGTCAACCTTGTGAATGAATCCATTCTTACAGAAGATGTTCGGAGTCTCAACAATTGCATTGTTGACATAGACATAATCAACACCTTTTGTAACACCGCTCTGATTGTAGAGGAAATCAACATCAGAACTCTGAAGACGATTTCCTGAAATAAACTTGTAGTTGAAATGAACCAGTGGTGCAGACATTGATGCATCCTGGAACAACACAATTCTATCATTTGATTCCTGAACATCCTTGAAACGATAATTGTCAGGAAGGAGTGCTTTTGCAGAATCTGACTTAGACCTTACCACAAGTACGGAATCATACTTAGTCATAGAAGAAGCACGACGACAAACAACACCCTTTACAGAACCAGTTGCCGTTGAGAGCATACTTGTAGAGTATGGGTTGTCTATCATTGCAGAATAAAGAAGAAGCTTCTTCTGAGCCAATGAGAGATCTGAATACTTGCTGACACCCCAAGTGTTGTTTGAGAAGAACTTTTGGAAGGCATCATCGTCAGCGACGAACATTGTTTTACTACCGGTCTTGGAAAGCACTTCCTTCTCACCAAGATCGTCAATCAACTGCAAGCATACATTGTAATTACCTTGTTCCTGCAAGTATCCATAAATACTATTAAGACCATCAGGCTGCTTAGTATCTAAGTCATACTTGTCTGTACAAGAATAAATCCCAAAAGCCGCAGCACACATCACACCCCCTACCAGAAGGTGCCTGTGTAGTTTTTTAGTCTGAATCTTACACAGCATATTAATTAGATAGATAGTTAATCCTATTTATGTATTAGTATTAATCGTAATGAAAAAGGCTTTTACCGGGAACATTTGCGCAAATTACCGATTGCCACCTTCCATAACACGTGCAAAGGAAATAAAATTTCTCAAAAAAAACAAAAAAAAGTTAAAAGATTTTTTATTTCACTAAAAATTTAACAAAAGTCACCTTGACTTTGCACTTTTCATGGCTGATTTGGCACAACAAGAGTAATGTGTCATATCGTAAAGAAAAAGATAAGGTAGGCAAAACATTCGATGACATAACGATGTTAAAAACATGCTTCGTCTATGTTTCTCCGTTCTTTCTCCGTTCGTGAACGGAGAAAGAACGGAGAACGAACGGAGAAACGTCAAGCAAAAAGCGACTTTTACTCCAACAAAAACGAACAGAGGGTATGCTCGTTACTTAACAAACACCTTTCTTCCATTCATAATATACATTCCTTTTTGAGGTTTATTAACCTTTCGTCCCATCAAATCATAGATATTACCACGCAAGATAGAGGTATCATTTCTGTCTATTACAACATCCGAAATAGAGACTGCTTCAGGAGTAAAATCATTGACACGTGTAAGCATTGTATTGAGTGTCTTGACATCATCTGCCGTCAATTCACGGTCATAAACCATAAGGTCGTCGAACATAACGTCTGCGCTACCCCAGAATGAGCCCATTCCGAGATACAAATACTTGGCAGACTTAACATGATTGACAACAAGACTGCGCTCAAAGTCGGCAGCTGTAGCACTTCCTGCCCACACATTAAGTGATGTAGAAATAGCACTACCATTTACATAAATCTTGAATCCATTAGTCAAAGAATAAGTGAACGTAACAAGACACCATTTACCGACAGTCAACTGATTCATGACCTTCTTATCAGGATGATTGACATCAAACCAATTGCCCGTATTATCATTGAAACCGACATAACAATTTCCTGTCATATACAAACGAGCGCCATCCTCATTAGCCCTTGTACTATTGTAGAAACCAAATAGAGCATCGTATGCATTTGAATCCGTTCTCTTCACCCAGAAACTGACAGAAAAAGCATCAAGATTATCCTTATTCTGCAAAGGATTGACGAGACGTGTATAACTGTTGTCGCCATTTGCACCAAAGAACTGATGAAGAACCTTGCCAAAACGAGAGTAGTCACTTGCAAGAGAAGGAACAGTACCCTTGGAACTTGAACGACCATACTGCGCCTGCTGACTCTTGTCATACATATTGAGCGATGGCGTTTCATCAAAATTGTAATATGCCACAAGACCATCTGTTGCATTTCCTGTAAGAGGTGTTGCTGCAACAGCACGTACAGAATACTCCTTTTCCCAATAATAATTACCTGATTCAAGACGAGCTGTCATTGTCAAATCGACATTTTCTGACTGTGGATTATATTTACCGGTAACAGACAGAACATCAGGATTGGTAGATGTCCATTTAAGAGTAGTATTCTCCACTGGGTCAAACATAATATCAATGTTACTCTTGACATACGAAAGAGTCGAGGTCTTCAAGCACGTACTGCTATAATTTTGATAATTGTAAGCAAGTGCACTCTCTGGCTTTAGTTTATATCCCCATACAGGAACTCCACAAGAAGCATTGCCACTGGTATTACAAACAGCTGTAAAAGCTATTGCCTTGGCAGTATTGTTCTCAAGCGTCTGCTCAACAAGAACACCATGATATGTGGTAGTTCCAATCTTTATCTCAATGTAAGACGTACCCTCAGTGAGTTTCCATGTACCTGAGTATGCACCGGAAATTTTACCATCTGAACTAAGCGTTATCTTCTTTGGTTCGGATTCTGCAAAAACAGAATGGTCTAACTTATACGGATGCATCAAGAAATGGTAATCACCAATTATATCTTCAGTAGTGAATGGACATCCAGAAGCTATGTCTGCATCTGTAACAGTTTCACCAGCAAACTGGAAAGGAGCACATACGAGCCAACCATTCTTATTCTGAAAGAGTTGGTATGCACGTACCTGATGCCAAGCCGTATTATTGTTGAATTTCGTATGACACACAAGGAAACTGCGTCCCTTATCATCTGTACAAGCGGAATTATGTCCCTGGGCACACTCACCTACCGTCATATTGCCCCAATGGTTCATAGAGCCAATAAGGCGCATACCACGATTAGTAGTAGCGTTCTTTCCATAATTAAGATAATACTTGTCAGTATAGATAGCAGAAGTACCACTTGCGTCCTTATATGGGCCATCAGGCTTGTCAGAACGGAACACACGCATCTCATATCCTCCATCTGGCGAGAAGAATCCATAACTGAGGAAGAGATAATAATATTTACCTATATGTTGAATATACGGACCTTCACCACTCACATAATAACCGCCAGCAATCTTCTTTCCGTAATATTCGTCACTTGTACATGAACTATTACCAGCATTAGTATTTGGATAAGTGTATGTATAGTCACGAAGACCTGTTTCCTTATCAAGTTTAAGCATAAAGATACCACCAGACCATGAGCCATAGACAAGCCATAATTCTCCATCTTCGTCAAAAAACACACAAGGATCAATACAGTTTGGCCAATAGTTACCATTGTTGTTGCCTTTCTTATACTTAGAAGGCAAAGACGTTTGTGTTCCCATGACAATCTCCAAATCGCTCTTCTTATAGTCTGGGGGAGTGATATTTTTGGTATTATCCTTAGATGTGTTTGAGCCAATAAAACCACCCATAACAACAGGTCCTTGATAAGTGTAAGGACCTTTTATATTGTCACTTGTCATAAGAACCACAACAGATGACCAGAAATCGCCATTAAGACTTACATAATAGCACCATTTGTTCATCGATGGATTCCATACAACATCTGCAGCCCACTGATTACCACTGACCCATTCTGCCTCAGACATATTATTGTTTGAAGCATATGTTGCACACCACGCTGCAGCATCAAAAGAAGGAAAATCCACCTCTTCAACAACACCATTAAGCGTACGCTTAACCTTGCGGGCAGGACTTTTCTTGAAAGCCTTGTCATAAGTCGTATTATAATAATTACCAATAGCCGTCCAGTTTCTCAAATCCGTAGAAACTGCACCAGCATAATGTGAACCATAAATATAGTATTTACCATCCTTAGAATTGAATACTACGGATGGGTCATGAATGCCAATAGTGTTAAAAGTCTTTGTCTTATACAAATTTGACATTTGAGCAGTTGTAACCTGAGTCTGAGACTTGATAGCATTTCCCCAATAAAAGAAAATCAAAAAAGTTAGTATAATCCTATCCATATAATTAAAATAAGTTAGTAATCATATAATAATCAAATTTCGAATTTACTTCTCTCGTAGTAAAGAGGAGTAAAGGGAAGTAAATTGAAGTAAAGAGACATTACCATGTCAGTACAAATAGCGAACAGACTGTCGTCTTTTACTTCTTTTTAAACATTTTAGATCAATTTTACTTTCATAAATGAGTAAGTTAAAACTTGATGAACTTAAATTAAAATTCTTTTGCAAACATACGAAGAATAATTCACATACGGAAGGATAAAAACAAAAAAAGACTGCACATTCGGAAATGTACAGTCTTAATATATACGTAAAAGTTAATTTTACTCAGCAGCTGTCTCAGCTGGAGCCTCAGTTGCAGTAGCCTCAGTAGCTTCTGCCTTTGGAGCAGCCTTCTTAGAACGACGAGTACGAGTAGTCTTCTTAACTTCCTGCTTAGCCATGTTCTCATCAAAGTCAACAAGCTCGATAAATGCCATATCAGCATCATCATTTGCACGCTTACCAATCTTGATGATACGTGTGTAACCGCCTGGACGGTTACCTACCTTAGCAGCAACTTCTCCAAAGAGATTCTTGATAGCTTCTTTGTTCTGGAGATAGCTGAAAACTACACGGCGATTATTTGTAGAATCCTCCTTAGCCTTAGTGATAAGTGGCTCTACATAAAGACGAAGAGCCTTAGCCTTTGGGAGCGTAGTAGTAATTCTCTTGTGCTCGATAAGAGAGATAGCCATGTTAGCGAGCATAGCAGCACGATGAGAATTCTTACGACCGAGGTGGTTGAATTTCTTATTGTGTCTCATTTTTTAATCTTTGTCTAATTTATACTTAGAAATATCAGTTCCGAACGAAAGGTTCAAGCTGTCAAGCAAGTCGTCAAGCTCTGTGAGTGACTTCTTACCAAAGTTACGGAACTTAAGCAAGTCTGTTTTGTTGAATTGTACAAGGTCGCCGAGAGTCTCAACATCCGCAGCCTTCAAACAGTTGAGGGCACGTACTGAGAGATCCATATCAACGAGCTTAGTCTTAAGCAACTGACGCATACGCAATACTTCCTCGTCGAACTCCTCGTTTCCATCCATTTCTGCATTCTCGAGAGTAATCTTCTCGTCAGAGAACAACATGAAGTGATAGATAAGAATCTTTGCAGCTTCCTTGAGTGCGTCCTTTGGATGAATAGAACCATCAGTAGTAACCTCCATGATAAGCTTATCATAGTCTGTCTTCTGACCTACACGATAGTTTTCTGTTGCGAACTTGACGTTGCGAATTGGAGTATAGATAGAGTCAATAGCAAGGTCATTAACCTCCTTGCAAAACTCACGATTTTCGTCTGCAGGAACGTAACCACGACCCTTATTGATGCTCAATTCAATATCCAATGTTGCATGAGGATCTAAATGACAAATTACCAAATCAGGATTTAACACTCCAAACCCACTGAGATACTTACTTATATCTCCAGCCTTGAACTCTGTTGAATTTTCAATGGAGATTGATACACGCTCTGTGTCTCCTCCCTCTGGTAACTGCTTGAATCGAACTTGCTTCAGATTCAAGATAATGCCAGTAACATCCTCCTTAACACCAGGAATTGAGGCAAACTCATGCTCAACACCCTGAATTCTGATAGTGTTGATAGCATAACCCTCAAGTGATGAGAGAAGAATGCGTCGGAGGGCATTACCTACGGTAATACCGAACCCAGGCTCGAGAGGACGGAACTCAAACTTTCCGTACTTATCGTCAGCCTCCAGCATTATAACTTTTTCTGGTTTTTGAAATGCTAATACCGCCATTGATTTATTTATTATTTAGAGTACAACTCGACAATCATCTGCTCCTTGATATTCTCTGGAATGTCTGCACGCTCAGGCATGTGAAGGAACTTTCCACCCTTCAAATTCTCATCCCACTCAATCCAAGGGTACTTGCTGTGATTGAAACCTGCGAGAGCAGCCTCAATAACCTCAAGACTCTTAGCCTTCTCACGTACTGCAACAACCTGACCTGGCTTTACAGAATAAGAAGGAATGTTGAGAACCTGACCGTCAACTGTAATGTGCTTGTGGCTTACAAGCTGACAAGCTGCAGCACGAGTTGGAGCAATACCAAGACGATATACTACATTGTCAAGACGAGACTCGAGAAGCTGAAGAAGAACCTCACCTGTTACACCAGACTTAGTTGCAGCCTTTTCGAAGAGGTTGCGGAACTGACGCTCGAGAACACCATAAGTATATTTTGCTTTCTGCTTCTCAGCAAGCATGAGACCGTACTCAGAAGACTTCTTACGACGGTTGTTACCATGCTGACCTGCAGGGTAATTTCTCTTAGAAAGAACCTTATCTGGACCAAAGATAGCCTCACCAAAACGACGTGAGATTCTTGATTTAGGTCCTGTATATCTAGCCATATTATTTCTTAATGTTAAAGTGCCCTATCCCACCGTCCGCAGCAGCAGCCGCAGAAAGGAAAGATGCGACATAAAAAGACCGCAGGATAGCGCAAAATATAAAATTAAACTCTTCTTCTCTTTGGAGGGCGACAACCATTGTGTGGAAGTGGAGTAACATCGATGATTTCAGAAACCTCGATACCTGCACCATGGCAACCACGTACAGCAGCCTCACGACCATTACCTGGACCCTTTACATAGGCAACAACCTTTCTCAAACCGAGATCGAATGCAACCTTTGCACAATCCTGTGCTGCCATCTGAGCTGCGTAAGGAGTGTTCTTCTTTGAACCACGGAAGCCCATCTTACCTGCTGATGACCAAGAGATGACCTGACCTTCACTGTTTGCAAGGCTAACAATGATATTGTTAAATGATGAGTGAACATGAAGCTGTCCCTGAGCATCAACCTTGACATTTCTCTTCTTTGCAGAAGCTGATTTCTTTGCCATATCTTATAATTATTTAGTAGCTTTTTTCTTATTTGCAACTGTTTTCTTCTTACCCTTACGAGTACGAGCGTTGTTCTTTGTACTCTGACCGCGTACAGGAAGACCAAGACGGTGACGGATACCACGGTAGCAACCAATGTCCATCAAACGCTTGATGTTAAGCTGGATTTCTGAACGAAGGTCACCTTCTACCTTGTACTCAGCAGCGATAATCTCACGGATCTTACCTGCCTGCTCATCGTTCCAGTCCTTAACTTTCAAATCCTTGTCTACGCCAGCCTTTTCCAAAATCTTAGCTGAGCTGCTGCGACCAATACCAAAAATGTATGTGAGCGCAATTTCACCTCTCTTATTCTGAGGGAGGTCTACACCAACAATTCTTATTGCCATATCTTTATATTATTTCTTATTCATACAAAAGAATCATCCCTGACGCATCTTGTACTTAGGATTCTTCTTATTAATAACAAACAGACGACCTTTACGTCTTACGATTACGCAATCTGGTGTACGTTTCTTCAAAGAAGCTCTTGTTTTCATATAATGAATTATTATTTATATCTGAATACTATTCGTCCCTTGGACAAGTCATAAGGTGACATCTCAACTCGTATCTTATCTCCTGGAAGAATCTTAATATAATGCATTCTCATCTTTCCAGAGATGTGAGCGATGATCTCATGACCATTCTCCAATTCTACTCGGAACATCGCATTAGACAATGCCTCTACGATTGTTCCATCTTGTTCTATTGCGGACTGCTTAGCCATATTATAAAGATTTTTCTCTTAATACTTTTTCTATTTCCTCGAAAGACGATAAGATATCGGCTTTACCCTTTCTGACACATATTGAATGTTCAAAGTGTGCGGCAGGCTTTCTATCTCTTGTAACGATTCCCCAACGATCTTCCTGCATGTAAATTTCTTTAGCACCCATTGTTATCATTGGCTCAATCGCAATACACAGACCACTCTTAAGAAGAATTCCATTACCTCTTCTACCATAGTTAGGAACCTGTGGATCCTCATGCATTTCCTTACCGATTCCATGTCCGACAAACTCCCTGACAACTCCGTATCCGTTTTTCTCACAATGAGACTGGATAGTATTGGAGATATCTCCAAGTCTTCGACCTACAACTGCCTGTTCAATTCCCAAGTAAAGAGATTGCTTAGTAACATCAAGCAAATTCTGAACCTCCTGAGATATTTCACCAACAGCAAAAGTATAACAAGAATCGCCACAATAACCATCAAGTTTAGTTCCACAGTCAATAGAGACTATATCACCTTCCTTGAGAGGATTATCATTCGGAATACCATGAACAACCTGTTCGTTAACCGATGTACAGATGCTTGCAGGAAATGGACCACCATACGGATTTGGGAAACCCTTGAAAGTTGGAATAGCCCCGTTATCACGAATGAACGACTCTGCTATTTTGTCCAACTGTCTTGTGGTAACTCCTGGCTGGATGGCTTTCGCCAACTCAGCCAGAGTTTTTCCTACAAGAAGATTTGCTTTCCTAAGAAGCTCGACTTCTTCGTCAGTCTTAAGATACACCATCTTATTAATATGCTTCGTTAAGCGTGTTCACCACGGATTCTGCCGTTGTCAAGAAGACCATCATAGTGACGCATGAGGAGGTGACTCTCAATCTGCTGAAGAGTATCGAGTACAACACCTACGAGAATCAACAATGAAGTTCCACCGAAGAACTGAGCAAATTCTCTTTGAACACCGAACATATCTGCAAAAGCAGGCATAACGGCAATAAGAGCAAGGAAGAGAGAACCAGGGAAAGTAATCTTAGACATAATGCTGTCAATATAGTCAGCAGTGTCCTTACCTGGCTTCACGCCTGGGATAAAACCGTTATTACGCTTCATATCTTCAGCCATCTGAACTGGATTGATAGTGATTGCCGTATAAAGGAATGTAAAGAGTACAATCAATGTTGCGAAAATCACATTATAAACCCAACCAGTAGTATCAACAAGCTGAGACATAAAAGGTCCAATCTTACCACCGTTAAAATAGCTTGAAACAGTAGCAGGTATGAACATGATAGCCTGAGCGAAGATAATTGGCATTACATTTGCGGCATATGGCTTAAGCGGAATGTACTGACGCGCACCAGAAACCTGAACCTTGTTAGAACCTGCAATACGCTTTGCATACTGTACTGGAACCTGACGGACACCAGTTACGAGGCATATTGCTGCTGCAATAACAGCTACATAAATGACAATCTCAAGCAAGAATACTACGAGACCAGCATTCTGAGGATCCCAACGAGAAGCGAGTTCCTGACCGAAAGCGTTAGGGAAACGAGCAATGATACCAATCATGATAATGAGAGATACACCATTTCCGATACCCTTATCAGTAATTCTTTCACCCAACCACAAAATGAACATGCTACCAGCTGCAAGAATGATAGTAGAGATAACAAGGAAAGCTGCCCAGCCACCTGGAAGTGAGCTGTAAATTGCAGTTCCCTGAGTCTGCATTTTGAGATTAAGAAGATAAGATGGAGCCTGGAATAAGAGAATAAGCACAGTCAAGTAGCGAGTGTACTGATTCATCTTTCTTCTTCCGCTCTCACCTTCACGCTGCATCTTCTGGAAATAAGGAACTGCTATACCAAGCAACTGCATCACGATGGAAGCAGAGATGTATGGCATGATTCCAAGTGCAAAGATAGAAGCCTTAGAAAAAGCACCACCTGAGAACATGTCAAGTAAAGACATCAAACCGCCTTCAGTCTGCTGGTGAAGCCCCTGGAGAGCATTGGTGTCAATACCAGGAAGCACAACGTATGAACCGAAACGATAGACAGTGACCATTGCGATAGTAAAGAGAATCTTTGCACGCAAATCTTCAACTGAGAAGATATTTGCCATTGTCTTGATGAACTTGATATTCTTAAGTTTTCCTATTGCTTCCATTGTATTAGAGTTTTACAGCGTTACCACCTTTTTCAGTTATGGCTGCCTCAGCCTTAGCAGAGAATGCGTTAGCCTCGACATCCAACTTTGAAGTAAGTTCACCATTGCCAAGAACCTTAACGAGCTGATTCTTCTTTACGAAGCCAGCCTCGATAAGCTCAGCAATACCAATCTTAGTTGCACCAAGTTTCTCAGCAAGAGACTGGATAAGATCAAGATTGATAGCCTTGTACTCAACGCGGTTGATGTTCTTGAAACCGAACTTAGGAACACGGCGCTGAAGTGGCATCTGACCACCCTCAAAACCGATCTTCTTCTTGTAACCAGATCTTGCCTTTGCACCCTTGTGACCGCGAGTAGAAGTACGGCCCTTACCAGAACCGTATCCACGACCTACGCGCTTAGAGTTATGTGTTGCGCCCTCTGCAGGCTGCAAGTTATATAATTCCATTTTAAATCTAGTTTAGTAGTACTTAATAAAATTAGTCGATAACCTCAACAAGGTGCTCAACCTTGCGAATCATACCGCGGAGTGAAGGAGTATCCTCACGCTCAACAACGCGGTTGATCTTTCCGAGACCGAGAGACTGAAGTGTTGCCTTCTGATCTACTGGACGGCCAGCCTGGCCCTTAACCTGCTTAATCTTAATTGTTGCCATGAATTATTCCTCCTTATCCTCTAAATACTTTAGTCAAATTAACACCACGGTTCTGAGCAACAGTCTTAGGGTCACGCATGTTAGCGAGAGCCTCGAATGTAGCCTTTACGAGGTTATGTGGGTTAGAAGAACCCTTAGACTTAGCAAGAACGTCAGTAATACCAACACTCTCAAGAACGGCACGCATAGCACCACCTGCTACTACTCCAGTACCTTCTGAAGCTGGCATGATGAGAACGCGAGCACCACCGAACTTAGCATAAGCCTCGTGAGGAACAGTACCCTTGAGTACAGGAACCTTAATCAAATTCTTCTTAGCAGCCTCTACACCCTTAGCAATAGCTGCAGTAACTTCTCCGGCCTTACCGAGTCCGTAGCCAATAACACCCTTACCATCACCTACTACAACGATGGCTGCGAATGTGAATGTTCTACCACCCTTAGTAACCTTAGTAACACGATTAATAGCAACCAATCTGTCCTTCAGTTCGGCATCGTTTGTAACTTTAACTCTATTTACCATAATCGTATTTTAAAATTTAAGTCCAGCATTGCGGGCAGCGTCAGCTACCTCCTTAACTCTACCATGGTACAAGTAACCATTACGATCGAAGACAACAGAAGAGATACCTGCTTCGATAGCCTTCTTAGCGATCAACTCGCCGACCTTAGCAGCCTGCTCACACTTAGGCATCTTCTCGAGACCAAGTGAAGAAGCAGAAACGAGAGTCTTTGCAGCTTCGTCATCGATTACCTGAACATAAATCTGCTTGTTGCTTCTGAACACAGACATGCGTGGACGCTCAGCAGTACCGGAAATCTTATTACGTACTCTATACTTAATTTTAATACGTCTTTCTATCTTTGTAATCATACTCTTGTCAATTATTATTTAGCGTTAGCAGACTTACCTGACTTTCTTCTGATCACCTCGCCCTCAAAGCGAATACCCTTACCCTTGTAAGGCTCTGGCTTACGGAATGTGCGGATCTTAGCACAAACAAGACCAAGAAGCTGCTTGTCGCAAGACTCGAGCATTATAAGAGGATCCTGGTTTCTCTCAGACTTAGTTTCAACCTTGATCTCCTTAGGGAGTTCAAATACGATACCATGAGAGTATCCAAGAGCGAAATCAAGAACGTTACCCTGATTAGAAACACGGTAACCAACACCTACGAGCTGAAGTGTCTTCTTGTAACCCTCTGAAACACCAATCACCATGTTGTTTACGAGTGAACGATACAAACCATGGAAAGCGTGACGCTGCTTTGCATTATCCTGCATCAACTCTGTATTCTCTTCCATTGTAATTTTGCCGTCCTCGATAGCAACCTTGATTGCTGGGTTTACATACTGTGAGAGCTCACCCTTAGGACCTTTAACTGTTACAATGTCATCCTTATGAGTTACGGTAACTCCTGCAGGAATAATAATAGGTAATTTACCAATTCTAGACATTTGTTATATCCTCCTAAATTAATAAACATAACAAAGAACTTCACCACCAATCTTAAGGTCGGCAGCTTCCTTGTCTGTCATAACACCTTTAGATGTAGATATCACTGCGATACCTAATCCGTTAATAACACGTGGCATGTCCTTGTAACCAGTGTACTTACGAAGACCTGGACGAGAAACACGCTTCAAGCACTGAATAGCGCTTACCTTTGTCTGAGGATCGTACTTAAGAGCAACCTTGATAGTGCCCTGAGGACCTTCCTCAACGAACTTGTAGTTCAAAATGTAACCCTTGTCGAAGAGAATCTTAGTGATTTCCTTCTTAAGGTTAGAGGCTGGAACTTCTACAATCTTGTGCTTAGCCTGGATTGCATTTCTCAGTCTCGTTAAAAAATCAGCTATTGGATCTGTCATAATGTGATAAATTAACCGCACCTTAGTGCGACAATATTTAACAATAATGAAAACTATATTTAGTAGAGTAGAGTATCTTCGGAATACCCCCGAACCGGTATTCCTCAGATTTCTATTCTACAGGATTGTCGGTAAACCGCAAATTAACTACCAACTTGCCTTCTTTACTCCTGGGATAAGACCCTGTGAAGCCATCTCACGGAACTGGATACGAGAGATACCGAACTGACGGATATAACCTCTTGGACGTCCAGTGAGCTTGCAACGGTTGTGCAAACGGATTGGGTTTGCATTAGCTGGGATAGCCTGGAGAGCACGAGCAGCCTCGTAAGCTTCCATAGGCTCGCCTGTTGCAACGATCTTCTTGAGGGCAGCACGCTTTGCAGCGAACTTAGCCACGAGCTTTGCACGCTTTACCTCGCGTGCCTTCATTGATTCCTTTGCCATAATTAAGTTTCTTAGTTTTTGAGTTGTTCAGTTTTTAAGTTTAAGTAAGAACTTAATAACTTAAGAACTTACAAACTCATGAACCTATTCTTATTTCTTAGCGTCCTTGAATGGAAGACCGAATGCCTTGAGAAGTGCGTAACCCTCTTCGTCAGTCTTAGCAGATGTAACGAATGTGATGTTCATACCCATGATCTTGTCAACCTGGTCGATGTTGATCTCTGGGAAGATAATCTGCTCAGTGATACCGAGAGTGTAGTTACCACGTCCGTCAAACTTAGACTCAATTCCCTTGAAGTCACGGATACGAGGAAGAGAAACACGGATGAGCTTCTCGAGGAACTCGTACATTCTCTCACGACGGAGAGTTACCATAACGCCGATTGGCATCTTCTTACGAAGGCGGAAGTTTGAGATATCCTTCTTTGACATTGTTGCAACTGGCTTCTGGCCTGTGATCTGAGCGATCTCATTCATTGCAATCTCAATAACCTTCTTATCAGCAGTTGCCTGACCAAGACCCTGGTTTACTACAATCTTCTTCAAAACAGGAATCTGCATTGGTGAAGAGTAGTTGAACTGCTTCATGAGTGCTGGAGCAATCTGCTCAGCATAAACATTCTTAAGTTGTGCAGTAGTACTCATTAAATTTCCTCCCCTGACTTTTTAGCGTAACGAACTAACTTTCCGTTGGCACCAATCCTTCTACCGATACGTGTTGGCTTACCAGTCTTAGGGTCAACTACGTTGAGGTTAGAAATTGCGATAGGAGCCTCCTGCTCGATAATACCTCCCTGTGGGTGTGCTGCACTTGGCTTAGTGCTCTTCTTTACGATATTTACACCCTCGACAACAGCACGCTGCTTGTCAACGATAATGCGGAGGACTGTACCAGTCTTTCCCTTATCCTTTCCAGTATTAACGAATACTGTGTCGCCTTTCTTTATGTGTAATTTACTCATTACTTTTAATTCTTTAATGATTAAAGTACCTCAGTAGCCAAAGAAACTACCTTCATGTTAGCAGCACGAAGTTCACGAGCTACAGGACCGAAGATACGGCTTCCTCTCATTTCACCAGCATTGTTCAAGAGAACACATGCATTGTCATCGAAACGGATGTATGAACCGTCAGGACGGCGAACTTCTTTCTTTGTGCGAACGATGAGAGCCTTAGATACTGAGCCCTTCTTAATCTCACTTGTAGGAATAGCATTCTTTACTGTTACTACAATGACATCACCTACAGAAGCATAACGACGACGAGTACCGCCAAGAACGCGGATGCAAAGCACCTCACGAGCGCCACTGTTATCAGCAACTGCCAATCTAGATTCTACCTGTATCATATATTACTTAGCTCTTTCAACGATTTGTACTAATCTCCATCTCTTAGTTTTGCTCAATGGACGAGTCTCCATGATAAGCACTGTATCACCTACATGTGCATCGTTATTCTCATCGTGAGCATGGTACTTCTTAGTCTTGCTAACGAACTTACCATAAATTGGGTGCTTCTCCTTGAACTTAGTAGCAACTACGATAGTCTTGTCCATCTTGTCGCTGCTAACCACACCCTGACGCTGTTTTCTTAAATTTCTTTCCATGTAGCCTCGAATTATTTGTTTCTCTGAGAGAGTTCACACTTCATGCGAGCAATGTCACGACGCTGCTTCTTGATGAGAGAAACATTCTCTACTGGAGCGATGTTATGATTGAACTTTGCATTGTTGTATGCTGCAACTTCAGTCTCAATGCGCTCTGCGAGTTCTTCAGTGCTAAGTTCTCTAATTTCTGCGATCTTCATAATTAAGCGTTTTTGTCGTAGTCACGACGAACAACAAACTTTGTAGTAGTAGGAAGTTTCTGAGCACCGAGACGGAGAGCCTCCTTAGCGATGTCATAAGAAACACCTTCAATCTCAAAAAGGATTCGTCCTGGCTTAGCTGGGAATACATATGCGTATGGATCTCCCTTACCTTTACCCATTCGGACGTCTGCTGGCTTCTTAGTGATTGGCTTATCAGGGAAGATACGAATCCAAACCTGACCCTGACGCTGCATGTAACGAGTGATAGCGACACGGGCAGCCTCAATCTGACGAGCAGTTATCCAACGCTCCTGAAGAGCCTTAATACCGAAGCTACCGAAGGCGAGTTCAGTACCTCTGTGTGAAACTCCGGCCCAACGACCGCGACCCTTTTGCGGTCTTCTATATTTCTGTCTTTTTGGCTGTAACATTGTTCTTCTGATTAATTGTTGCGATTAGACTTTCTGTTTCTAAATCTTCTGCCGCCACCATTATTGTTGTTACCGCGTCCTGACTCCTTAGGCTGAGTGAAGTTTGGAGTAAGATCCTGCTTACCGAACTTCTCACCACGACAGATCCAAACCTTGATACCAAGGAGACCTACCTTTGTAAGAGCCTCTGCGAGACAGTAGTCGATATCTGCGCGAAGAGTGTGAAGTGGAGTACGTCCCTCCTTGTACATCTCAGAACGGCTCATTTCTGCTCCGTTGAGACGACCAGAGATCTGAATCTTGATACCCTCAGCACCGGCACGCATAGTGTTAGTGATTGCAGTCTTGATAGCGCGACGGTAAGCAATCTTACCTTCAATCTGACGAGCAATGTTGTTACCAACGATTGTAGCGTCGAGTTCTGGGCGCTTAATCTCGAAGATGTTAATCTGAACGTCCTTGTCTGTTACCTTCTTGAGCTCCTTCTTGAGAGCGTCAACATCCTGACCACCCTTACCGATGATGATACCTGGACGAGCTGAACAGATAGTGATAGTAACGAGCTTGAGTGTTCTCTCGATAACGATCTTTGAAACACTTGCCTTAGCGAGACGAGCATTGAGATACTTACGAATCTTGCTGTCCTCGAGGAGGCTATCTCCAAAGTTCTTACCTCCGAACCAGTTTGAGTCCCAACCACGGACAATATCGAGGCGGTTGCTTATTGGATTACACTTTTGTCCCATAATTACTTCTCATCATTAGTTTTAGCGTCCACGAAAATAGTAACATGATTTGAACGCTTGCGAATTCTGTATCCACGACCCTGTGGTGCTGGGCGCATACGCTTGAGTGTAGCACCTTCATCTACGAAGATCTTAGAGATATAGAGTTCGCCGTTCTCAGCCTTGCGATCATTCTTCTGTTCCCAGTTAGCGATAGCGGAACGAAGCAACTTCTCGAGGTCCTTTGAAGCATCCTTAGAGCAGAACTTGAGAGTTGCGAGAGCCTTGCTAACTTCCATGCCTCTTACGAGGTCTGCAACGTAACGCATCTTACGTGGTGAAGATGGGATATTGCGGAAACTTGCAAAGTAGTTTGTCTTATTGGCCTGCTTGATAGCTTCAGCCATTTTATGTTTTCTTGCTCCCATTATATAGTCTATTTACTTGTGAAAGCCCTGATTACTTCTTCTTGTTACCAGAGTGACCACGGAATGTACGAGTAAGCGCGAATTCACCGAGCTTGTGACCTACCATGTTCTCAGTAACGTAAACAGGGATAAATTTATTTCCATTGTGCACTGCAATAGTATGACCTACGAAATCAGGTGATATCATTGAAGCGCGTGCCCATGACTTGATAACGCTCTTCTTGCCGCTCTCGTTCATAGCGAGAACCTTCTTTTCGAGCTTAACGTTGATGTATGGACCTTTCTTTAATGAACGACTCATATTCAGTTAACTTTATTTCTTGTTACGTCTTTCGATTATGTACTTGCTTGAAGCCTTCTTTGGTGCACGAGTCTTGAGACCCTTAGCGTAGAGACCGTTACGTGAACGTGGGTGTCCACCAGTCTGACGTCCTTCACCACCACCCATTGGGTGATCGATTGGGTTCATAACAACACCACGGTTGTGTGGGCGACGACCCAACCAGCGTGAGCGTCCTGCCTTACCAGAAGACTCGAGTGCGTGGTCAGAGTTGCTTACGCTACCGATAGTTGCGCGGCAAACTGAAAGGATCTTACGAATTTCACCAGAAGGAAGCTTGATAACGCAGAAACGTCCTTCACGTGAAGTTAACTGAGCGAAGTTACCTGCTGAACGTACCATCTTGGCACCCTGTCCAGGACGAAGTTCGATATTGTGGATAACAGTACCGACTGGGATGTTCTGGAGTGGAAGAGTGTTACCAAGGTCTGGAGTTGCATTCTCACCAGACATGATAGTAGCGCCAACCTGCAATCCGTTAGGAGCAACAATGTAACGCTTTTCACCGTCAGCGTAGCAGACAAGAGCGATACGAGCACTTCTGTTTGGATCGTACTCAATTGTCTTTACAACTGCAGGAATACCGTCCTTTTCTCTCTTGAAGTCGATAATACGAATCAAGCGCTTGTGACCACCACCTCTGTAGCGAACTGTGATGCGGCCCTGATTGTTACGGCCGCCGGTGCTGCGCTTACCGAAAACAAGAGTTTTCTCTGGTACTGATGTAGTAACATCATCGAATGTACCAATAGCTTTGTGTCTTTGACCAGGAGTAACTGGTCTAAATTTACGAATACCCATTTTTTTAATTAAATGTTACTATACAAATCGATAGTTTCACCTTCCTTGAGAGTAACGATAGCCTTCTTGAAAGCCTTTGTGCTACCCTTGATAACACCAGCCTTAGTGTAACGGCTCTTACGCTTACCAGCGTAATTCATAGTGTTAACTGAAACTACATTTACGTTATACTTTGCCTCGATTTCTTTCTTAATCTCAATCTTGTTGGCACTTGGAAGCACAATGAAGCCGAACTTGTTGCCCTGCTTCTCTGAAATAGCGTTCATCTTCTCAGTTACCAATGGTTTGATAATGTATGCCATATTCTTGTGTCTCCTTTTTACTTGTTAAAAGTTTCGTCAACCAACTTAACTGCGCTCTCTGTCATAACGAGTACATTCGCATTCATTACCTTGTAAGTATTGAGTGCGCTTGCTGTCATAACTTCCACACGCTGTATGTTGCGGACTGACAAATTTACATTTTTCTTTACTTCTGACAAAACGAGAAGTGTCTTCTTACCCTCAATTTTAAGATTATTTAACAGATTAACAGCTTCTTTTGTCTTTGGAGCTGCAAAATCGAAGTCTTCGAGGACAACGATTGCATTCTGCTGAGCCTTGTATGAGAGTGCGCTCTTACGAGCAAGATTCTTAACCTTCTTGTTAAGCTTGAACCAATAGTCACGAGGAGTTGGTCCGAATACACGGCCTCCACCACGAAGAACTGGAGACTTGATATCACCACGGCGAGCGCCGCCACCACCCTTCTGGCGGATGAGCTTACGAGTAGATCCAGCGATTTCGCTTCTCTCCTTTGACTTGTGAGTACCCTGACGCTGAGCTGCGAGGTACTGGTTTACTGCGAGGTAGATTACGTGGTCGTTAGGTTCAATTCCGAAGATAGCGTCGTTCAAAACAACCTTCTTACCAGTATCCTCACCCTTGATGTTTAATACTGAAACTTCCATAATTACTTGTTAACTATTACGATTGAACCTTTATAACCTGGCACAGAACCCTTGATAAGAAGGAGGTTGTGCTCTGGGATAACCTTAATCACCTGGAGGTTGTGTGTAGTAACCTGCTCGTCACCCATGTGACCACCCATGCGGAGGTTCTTGAATACACGAGATGGAGTTGCACAAGCACCAATAGAACCTGGCTTGCGGAGACGGTCGTCCTGACCGTGTGTTGACTGACCTACACCACCGAAACCATGACGCTTAACAACGCCCTGGAATCCCTTACCCTTAGAAGTTCCAGTTACATCTACGTAACTTGCATCATTGAAGAGCTCTACTGTGATAACATCACCGAGGTTGTGCTCCTCGTCAAACTTGAACTCGGCCAAGTGTCTCTTTGGTGTTGTACCAGCCTTCTTGAAGTGACCCATCATTGGCTTTGTAGTGTTCTTTTCCTTAGCCTCTTCGAAACCAACATGAACAGCTGCATAACCATCTTTCTCGACAGTCTTGATCTGAGTTACAACACAAGGACCCAATTCGATAACAGTGCATGGAATATTCTTACCATCGGCACTGAATACGGAAGTCATTCCGATTTTCTTTCCTAATAATCCTGGCATTTCTTTAAATACTTAAAATGTTCTCTAATACTAAACCTTAATCTCAACTTCAACACCGCTTGGAAGTTCAAGCTTCATAAGTGCATCAACAGTCTTAGCTGAAGAGCTGTAGATGTCGATGAGTCTCTTGTATGTGCAGAGTTCAAACTGCTCACGAGACTTCTTGTTAACGAATGTAGAACGGTTAACTGTGAAGATACGCTTGTGAGTTGGGAGTGGAATTGGACCACTAACTACAGCGTCAGTTGCCTTTACAGTCTTAACGATCTTCTCAGCTGACTTGTCAACGAGGTTGTGATCGTAAGATTTAAGCTTAATACGAATTTTCTGACTCATAATGTTTTTATTTATTTAATAATTATAAGGAATGGGGTATGCTGACAAAGAGTCGTTTGCTTGCCCGCACCCCGAATCCTGTTTTTGTATTTTTTACACACTTTAGAGGTTCTGGAAATTCCAGAGCCTCTAAAGGTATTAAAAAGCTACTTATTATACAAGGTCAACACGTCCGTTGCACTCAGTAAGAACTTCCTTAGCAACGTTAGCTGAAACTGGTGCGTGGTGATCGTATGTCATAGATGAAGTTGCACGACCTGAAGTGATTGTACGGAGTGCTGTTACGTATCCGAACATCTCACCCAGTGGTACCATAGCCTTAACGAGGCGAGCACCTGAACGTGTAGTATCCATACCCTCAACCTGTCCACGACGCTTGTTGAGGTCACCGATTACATCACCCATGCTCTCTTCTGGAGTTGTTACCTCGAGCTTCATGATAGGCTCCATGAGTACTGGCTTAGCCTGTGCACATGCGTTCTTGTAAGCCTGACGTGCAGCGATTTCGAATGACAACTGGTCAGAGTCAACTGGGTGGAAGCTACCATCAACGAGAGTAACCTTGAGGCTATCCATTGGGAAGCCACCGAGAACACCATTCTTCATTGCCTCAGTGAAGCCCTTCTGAACTGATGGGATGAATTCCTTAGGAACGTTACCACCCTTAACCTCGTCGATGAACTGAAGACCAGGACCCTGGAAGTCGTCGTCAACTGGACCAACGTTTACGATGATATCAGCGAACTTACCACGACCACCTGACTGCTTCTTGTAAACCTCACGGAGGTTAACAGTCTTAGTGATTGCCTCCTTGTAGTTAACCTGTGGCTTACCCTGGTTACACTCAACCTTGAACTCACGCTTAAGACGGTCGATGATGATATCGAGGTGAAGCTCACCCATACCAGAGATAACTGTCTGACCTGACTGCTCATCTGTCTTAACTGTGAATGTTGGGTCCTCCTCAGCGAGCTTCTGGAGACCGAGAGAAAGCTTATCGAGGTCCTTCTGAGTCTTAGGCTCTACTGCGATACCGATAACTGGATCTGGGAAGTCCATTGACTCGAGTACGATTGGAGCATCCTCGTCACAGAGTGTATCACCTGTGTGGATATCCTTGAGACCTACAACGGCACCGATATCACCTGCGCCGATAACATCAACTGGGTTCTGGTGGTTAGAGTGCATCTGGAAAAGACGAGATACGCGCTCCTTCTTACCTGAACGTGTGTTGTATGTATAAGAACCTGCCTCAATCTTACCTGAGTAAACACGTACGAATGTGAGACGGCCTACGTATGGGTCAGTTGCAATCTTGAATGCGAGAGCTGATGTCTTCTCGTCCTCAGATGGCTTACGATCCTCTTCTGCCTTTGTATCTGGGTTTGTTCCAACAACTGCCTCTGTATCGAGTGGTGATGGAAGGAAAGCACAGATGTAGTTGAGGAGAGTCTGCACACCCTTGTTCTTGAATGAAGAACCACAAAGCATTGGTGTTGCAGCAAGAGAGATAGTTGCCTTACGGATTGCTGAGATAATCTCATCACGTGTGATTGTTGAAGGATCATCGAAGAACTTCTCCATGAGAGCATCATCGAACTCAGCAACGCTTTCGAGCATCTTGTTACGCCACTCCTCTGCCTCGTCAACGAGGTCAGCTGGGATGTCAACAACGTCATACTCTGCACCGTTGTTCTCATCGTGCCAGATGTAACCCTTCATTTCGATAAGGTCAACGATACCCTTGAAGTTTTCCTCAGCACCGATTGGAATAACAACTGGAACTGGGTTAGCACCGAGAACCTCCTTCATCTGTGCAACTACATCGAAGAAGTTAGCACCTGAACGGTCCATCTTGTTGACATAACCGATACGTGGAACGTTGTACTTGTCAGCCTGACGCCATACAGTCTCAGACTGTGGCTCAACTCCACCTACTGCACAGTATGTTGCAACTGCACCGTCGAGTACACGGAGTGAACGCTCTACCTCAGCAGTAAAGTCAACGTGTCCCGGAGTATCAATCAAGTTGAACTTATACTTATGTCCCTCGTATGTCCAGTAAGCTGTAGTAGCAGCAGATGTGATAGTGATACCACGCTCCTGCTCCTGAGCCATCCAGTCCATTGTTGCACCACCATCATGTACCTCACCGATCTTGTGAGTCTTACCAGTATAGAAGAGAATACGCTCTGATGTAGTAGTCTTACCAGCATCGATGTGAGCCATGATTCCGAAGTTACGGGTAAGGTGCAAATCTTGCTTTGCCATATTTTGTTTTGTTTATTTCGATTAATTAATGAAAAATTAGAAACGGAAGTGTGCGAATGCACGGTTAGCCTCAGCCATACGGTGCATATCCTCCTTACGCTTGAAGGCACCACCCTGCTCGTTGAATGCATCCATGATCTCTGCAGAGAGCTTGTCAGCCATGCTCTTACCAGAACGCTTACGAGCGAAGAGGATCATATTCTTCATAGAGATTGCCTCCTTACGGTCAGCACGGATCTCAGTTGGAACCTGGAATGTAGCACCACCGATACGGCGAGACTTAACCTCAACCTGTGGAGTTACGTTATCAAGAGCCTTCTTCCAGATCTCAAGTGGAGACTTCTCTTCATTCTTCATCTTGTTTTCAACAGCCTTGAGTGCGTTGTAGAAGATAGAGTAAGCAATGCTCTTCTTTCCATCGTACATGAGGTTGTTAACGAACTTAGTAACCTTTACATCGCCATAAACTGGATCTGGAAGGATCACACGCTTCTTTGGTTTAGCTTTTCTCATTTTTTTGTTTTGATTTTCTGTTGATCTGAGGTTGCATCTTGCATCTTTGTTCTTCAACGCCCGCAACCGGGCATTTACTCAACCTGTCTTAGCATTGACAACAAATCAAATCTTTGTTAATAAGAACTTGTTTTTAGTTTCGAAAAGTAGAATTACTTCTTAGCAGCTCCTGCCTTAGGACGCTTAGCACCATACTTAGAACGACGCTGTGTACGGCTTGCTACACCTGCAGTATCAAGAGCACCACGGATGATGTGGTAACGTACACCCGGAAGGTCCTTTACACGACCACCACGAACGAGTACGATTGAGTGCTCCTGAAGGTTGTGTCCCTCACCTGGGATGTAAGAGTTAACCTCTTTCTTGTTTGTGAGACGAACACGAGCAACCTTACGCATTGCTGAGTTTGGCTTCTTAGGAGTTGTTGTGTAAACACGTACACATACACCACGACGCTGTGGACAAGAATCCAATGCTGGAGACTTACTCTTGTCAACGAGCACCTTTCTACCTTTTCTTACTAATTGCTGAATAGTAGGCATTTTTAATTTACTTTTTTAATTTATATTATTATTAATTTTTAAGCAATACTTATATTTGAGTGCCCACCACACCGGCTTCATTTCCCTTCTTACATTGAGAATATTACAAAATCCTTAGTGGTTGCTACTCGAGCTTTCTTCGTGCAAAATCGGATGGTGCAAATAGGGTCTTTTGACCGTATCCAGCCCTTATCCATGCCCTCATTCAAGGGCGCACTACTCCAAAAAGTGTTGCAAAGGTACGCATATTTCTTCAAACGGCAAATATTCAACACAATAAAAATTACCCGCAAAACACAAAAAAGTAAAGATTTAAGATTTTTTAACACTCATTTTCTCCATTTCGGTATAGTCGAGAGCAAAATAAAGCCTCCATAGTATAAAACTACAGAGGCTATTTCCGAGAGTTATAAGTTAAAAATTAAAAGTTAAAGCATCCATTGAGTCACGCAATCGGTTCATAACGATGAAAACGGAATGAAAGAGTTCAAAACTTAAGAGTCTGAAAGTCCAAGAACTTAAAAACTTAAGAACCCACGAACTTAAAAACTTAAGAACTCAAAAACTCAAGAACTTAAGAACTTAAAAACTCAAGAACTTAAAAACTCAAGAACTCAACTCTTAACTCATAACTTTTAACTTATAACTTCGCACGAAGCGAAGCGAGTGCGCTTACGCGTCTCCCTTCTTGATATTGAATGGAGAGATTGTACCAGGGTTCTGCTGCTCCTGACGAGGACCGATAGGACCAAAGTTCTCCTCATACTTCTTCACATTGTCCTGAAGAGCGAAGAGAAGACGCTTTGCATGCTCAGGAACGAGGATGATACGAGAAACGACCTCAGCCTTAGGCATACCTGGAAGCATAGACACAAAGTCGAGAACGAACTCGTTAGGAGAGTGAGTTACAACTGCAAGGTTAGAATAAATACCGTGTGCTGTCTCTGGCTTTACCTCAATCTGAAGCTGACCATTCTTTTCATTTTCATTTGCCATAATATTATAGGTTTTAAGTATTAATAATTTTTGTTTCTATTCTCATTATTCAACGACAACCCGAAAGCCTTCGTTTTTGTGAATGTCAAAGTTAAAATCTCTGACCGTAAATTTCGAGTTCCAAATTTAAATTCATGATTCAAAACTCTCAATTTATAATTCTATCGATTACAACCCTTATGCCAATCAATCACCTGTCAGTTTTTATTATATATAATATAGGTGTAATACTGACACCAATATGTCAAACAACATACGAGTCAGAAAAAAAACATGACACATTGTCACCCACAATTAAAAAGAGACGCGTTCTCTCATGGCAACGGGTTATTTTCACTTGCAAATATAGAACAAATAAATTCCTCATGCAATAGATTACACAAAATTTTTTCTTCAATCGTCTAATTTTTCGTTCTACTCCCAAACAATTCAATAGACATATTCTACAAATTTCTGTACGCTAATTTCAAACTGGCTTTTTCATCATCTCGCACAAGCTAAATGATTTCCTGAATAATAGTCACACGCCTCATGAAGAATCGAATCAAATCGAACAGAATCGAACGAAAACAAAAAAAACAATCATCAAATATTTTGGTAAAAATCATAATTAAATGTACATTTGCAACGTCGGAGGTAATCTTGAAGGGCTTACGAAGGAATCACGAAGGGTTGCCGAAGACTTAGGGGTAAATAAATGTGTCCAGACGTTAACAAAGAGTAATACCAAAGGCACAAACAGACAAAACATAAGAAATTCAGTACAAGACAAACTTTAGTATAAGTACTGACTAAGTAGTGACTAACTATAGACGAAGTACTGACTAAGTAGTGACTATGAACAATAGGACAAACGCAAGGAAATAAAGGCATGAAGATGTAATGTCTCTGCAACAAGTTGGAAACAACAGAGAGCATCTCATTTTGCAGCACATATTTGTTCATATAAAAATAAAGTGCTACTTTTGCAGTCAATACACAAATGAAAATCAAGGTTAAAGAATACAGATGAAAGAAAGAGCAAAGAATAACAGGACAATAACCGTTACGGACAAAGAAGCAAAGGGGCTAATTAAGCATATTTGCAAGAAGGTCAGTAAGGACGGATGCTCTGATGTTATCATCTGTAATGACCTCATGAAAGTTATTGGGAATATTCCAGACGAGGTAGCAGATTTACTCATCATTGACCCACCATATAACCTTGCGAAGGACTTCGGCAAGGTAAAATTTAAGGCTACAAAGGATGTAGATAAATACGAGGAATACCTACGCTCGTGGTTGCCTCTCGTGGTAAAGAAGCTAAAACCTAACGGCAGTATGTATGTGTGTGGCGACTGGAAATGTACGTCCTCACTACAAAGAGTCATTGAGGAGACAGGCATGACCATCCTCAATCGTATCACGTGGCAGAGGGAGAAAGGACGCGGCGCAAAGAATAACTGGAAGAATAGCATGGAGGATATATGGTTTGCCGTAAAGAATCCTGACGATTATTATTTCAACCTTGAGGCGGTGAAGGTACGCAGACGCGTGCTTGCCCCCTATCGCAAGGACGGTGAGCCAAAGGACTGGGTGGAGGAAAGCGATGGAAAATTCAGAGACACATGCCCTTCCAACTTGTGGGACGATATTAGCGTGCCATTCTGGTCGATGCCAGAGAACACCGACCATCCTACACAGAAGCCTGAGAAACTGTACGCCAAGCTTATACTTGCCTCGTCCAAGGAGGGTGACCTCGTGCTTGACCCCTTCATGGGAAGTGGTACAGCATGCGTTACCGCAAAGAAACTGAAGCGCCACTATTGTGGCATAGAGATAAACGAAGAGTTCTGCCTGTGGGCTGCCAAGAGGCTACAGATGGCAGATACGGACACAAATATTCAAGGATATTCCGATGGGATATTCTGGGAAAGAAACTCAGGAATGTCTTTGCGACATTCCTGAAGTTAAGAGTTAAGAGTTAAAAGTTAAGAGTTGAGTTTATGAGTTTTTAAGTTCTTAGGGTTTTAAGTTTGTGAGTTTTTAAGTTAAAAGTTTCAACCATTTACTCCTCTTAAAACATTACACTTCAAATTGCACAAAACATGACAGGAAACATGAATAAAGCAAGTAGAGCACCTTACAGCAAGATGAATTTCTCGCTCAAGTATCCAGAGAATGAGGGTGGTATGAATGAACGCATCAAGCGTCTTCATAAGCTGAGTATAGAGACAGAACCTACGCTCACCATCGAACGTGCGCTCATAGAGACTGCCTTCTACAAGGAGAACTATGGCAAGATGCCTAACTGTATTCTTCGTGCACGCAACTTCTACGAGATATGCAAGAAGAAGACTATATATATCGGCGACGACGAGCTTATCGTTGGCGAGAGGGGTCCTGTGCCTAAGGCTGTGCCTACATTTCCTGAGCTTACCTGTCATACGGTGGAAGACCTCCACACTCTCGACACACGAGAACTACAACCTTACCACATCTCACAGGAAGATATAGACACTTACGAACGTGAAGTCATCCCTTACTGGAAAGGTCGCACACAGCGTGAGCGCATCTTCACACACGTGAGCAAGGAGTGGGAAGAAGCCTATCATGCTGGTGTGTTCACAGAGTTCATGGAACAGCGTGCTGGCGGACATACGTCAATGGACGGCAAGATGTACCGTCGAGGACTTTTAGAAACAAAGGAACTTATCAAGAAGACCCTCGACAACCTTGACTTCATCAACGACCCAGAGGCAACAGACAAGCAGATGGAGCTTCAGGCAATGGACATCAGCTGCGATGCCGCTATCCTCTTTGCCGAGCGTCATGCTGACTTGGCACATGAGATGAGTGAAAAGCTGAGTGAAAAGTTAAAAGTGAAAAGTGAAAAATCAGAATTATCTGAGCAAGACAAATCAGCTATACTCCAGAGGATTGCAGAACTCCATAAGATAGAGGAAACATGTCGTTGGGTTCCTGCTCATGCGCCAAGAGACCTTCACGAGGCAATACAGATGTACTGGTTCGTACACCTCGGTACGGTAACGGAGCTTAACGGATGGGATTGTATGAATCCGGGACACATTGACCAGCACCTCTATCCTTTCTACAAGGCTGGGCTTGAGAACGGTACTCTCACTCGTGAGAAGGCTAAGGAACTAATCTCATGCCTGTGGATAAAGTTCAACAATCAGCCAGCACCTCCTAAGGTGGGAGTGACAGCACTCGAATCGGGTACATACAACGACTTTACGAACATCAACATAGGTGGTATTGACAAATATGGAAACGATGCCACCAACGAGATTTCATATATCATACTTGAGATACAGGAAGAGCTTCACGAGCTACAGCCGGGTCTATCCATCCACATAAGCAAGGTGACGCCTGACGAGTTCGTGATAGCAGGAGCCAAGGTCATACGCCAAGGTCATGGCTATCCTTCATGCTTCAATCCAGATACATATGTTCAGGAACTTGTACGCCAAGGCAAGACACTCGAAGATGCACGTGAGGGAGGTACGTCTGGATGCATCGAGGTAGGTGCATTCGGCAAGGAAGCCTACATCCTAACGGGTTATCTCAACACTCCTAAGATATTGGAGATAACGCTCAACAACGGACTTGACCCCGTAAGCGGAAAGAAGTTAGGACTTGAGACGGGCGACCCACGTACATTCAAGACATACGACGAGTTGTACGATGCTTACCACAAGCAGATGGTGTATTTCGTAAATATGAAGCTTGCCGTAAACAACTACATCGAACGTATGTTCTCGCTCTATGCCCCTGCCACATTCCTATCGCTCTTCATGGACGACTGCATAACACGCGGCAAGGACTACTACTCAGGCGGAGCACGCTACAATACACAATACATCCAATGTACAGGTCTCGGAACGATAACCGACTGTCTCTCCACACTCAAGAAGCATGTGTTTGAGGACAAGAGATTCACTATGGACGAGATACTTACAGCCGTTGCCAACAACTTTGAGGGTAACGAGAAACTTCGTCAGTTCATCATCAACCGCACACCTTTCTTCGGTAATGATGACGACTATGCCGACACAATAGCCGTAAAGGTTTACGACGACCTTGTGGAAGCAATAGAGGGACATCCCAACACACGTGGAGGAACAACTCAGCTCAATATGCTCTCCACTACCTGTCACAACTACTTCGGCTCAGTATGCGGGGCAAGCTGTAACGGTCGCCTTGCCAAGTTTGCCATAAGTGACGGAACATCACCTGCTCACGGAGCAGACAGACAAGGACCAACATCCGTAGTCAAGAGTCTCGGCAAGCTTGACCAGACAAAGTCGGGCGGCACACTCCTCAACGTAAGGTTCGTACCTCAACTCTTCAAGCGTGACGAAGACCTCAAGAAGATAGTTAGCCTCATCCGCACATACTTCAACCTCGGCGGTCATCATATCCAGTTTAATGTGGTAGATACTGCCACCTTGCTTGAGGCACAGACTCACCCAGACGAGTACAAGGATCTCCTTGTCCGTGTGGCTGGCTACTCCGACTACTTCAACGATATGACCGCTCAACTCCAGAACGAGATTATCGCAAGGACGGAAAACGAGGAATTCTAAAGCCCCCCATCCCCCAAAGGGGGCGGCCATACGGAGAGAAACAATTTTGAATTATGAATTCTTAATTTTGAATTTATCATGTCAGTATTCTGGATAAAGAAAGATGAGGAGCAGGAGGTTGACGAGAAGGCTCTCAATCCTTTTGCGAAGAAGATAGGGCATGGGGATATGTTCTACCCAGACCCTGACAAAGATAAGGAAGCCAAAAACACTAAAGGCGAATACGAGAAATATTGCCAGCAACAGCTTGACAATATGCTCGACGACATGGAAGACCGTTGTTTCGGCGACATGGCTGAAGGACAGTTCGTACGCTCACACTAACTGAGGGTACGAACTCCCCTTTATTCCTAAAACTAACTAACTTAAAAGAAAATGTCGAAAAACTCAATCAGAAGAATCTCAACAACCATCCTTGCCCTTTGCGCATTGTGCATAAACACTTATGCTAATGATGGAGAGTTTCACATAAGTGGAAATCACCTGATTCCAATATCCAATACGGATATAAAGATTGTAAAGGAGGTATTGACTATCAGATTATGTGACAGTACAGAAGACACATTCGTTGATGTTGACTACACTTTTGTTAATACATCGTCCGTACAAAAGACAATCAAGATGGGATTTGAGGCAAAGATTGAAGACTCTTTTGCATATCTTCCTTCGGAAAAGCATAAAGGACATCCTGCTATTTGGGATTTTGAAGTCGAACTTAACGGAAAGCATATTGAACATACAAATGAGTTTGCGTTCTATGAAGACTCTGTTAATCTCGACTACAAGCACTTCCCTGTAGATAAAACGAAATGGGTTCTTGGTGGAAAGGAATACAAGGATATGGATGAAGGAACGGAATGGGACAATGGTCTTATGAACCGAGCAACAAAAGAGTTTAAGCCATACGCTCACGTTTACTTCTTCAACGCAACATTCCTTCCTGGTGAAAACAAGATTCACCACACATACAGATATGACTGTGGACGTAACTTAGAAGAGGACTTTATGATTCGATATTGGCTGACACCTGCCATGCGTTGGAACGCAAATAAGATAGAAGATTTCACGCTTCGTATTGTCGCTGAAGGAAGCAAGCATTTCAGTATATCAGGCCCTTTTGCAAGAGGCTCTTACAATATAGCAAATGGAATGGGCAAACATAGGAAAAGTCCATACGGTGGCGAAGAAGTTGTATTAAGAAATGCAACGATAGAATATCACTGCAAAGACTTTATTCCAGACGCTGACCTTTGGATTAACTCCTTTGACAGTTATCTTTATGACGACAAAGACCATAAAGGTATAACAGCACCGACAGGAGCATATTACAGATATGGCCATTTCTTTGGCTATTTACAACATGGATATGAAGGCTTCAACGATTTTGAGAAAAGAATCATCCGTAATCTTCCATACGCATCACGCGGATATGTGTTCAAAGACCAAACACTCGCCGATTACTTTAGTCAGTTCTACTGGTATATGCCCGACCCAGAGTGGCAAGCCTCAACCAAAGACTTCAGTCCACGTGAACGGGAGTTTATCACAGGTGAGTATTTCAATATAAATCAAGTTCCGAAAGTTAAAAACTTGCGAAACATTAGGAGTAAAAGGAAGTAAAATGGAGTAAGACGGAGTAAAAAGACGATAGTCTGTTCGCCCATTTGTTCCAACATGGTAATGTCTCTTTACTCCTTTTAACTTCTATTTACTCCTCTTTACTACGAAAGAAATAAATCCGGAACTTGAGTCAAATAAGATGAACTAAAACAAAGTGGTATGTGTCAAATATTTTTACGCACTCACGTAAAAATATTTGACCATATCATTTTACATAACCCTCTCTTACCCTTCAGAAGAAAATAATATCATACCTTTGCAGTGGATAAAAACAAAGATTATGAAAAGAACGATCATCACAACACTGCTTGCTGCGTGTCTCATCATGACGAGTTGCAGCACGACAACAACAAGCGCAACACGAAAGATTGACAAGGTTGAGGTGGGCATGAGCAAACATGACATACGTAAGTTGCTCGGTACACCCATCTTCAAGAATGCAGACGATATGGGTGAGCAATGGGCTTATCGCAAGGTTATAGGCGACATACTACAGCCAGAAGAGGCCATATTCATCGTCACATTCAACTCAGACGGCAAAGTGGAAGAATATCGCACTATGAAGCCCTTGGAGTTCCGTATGCTGCATCCACACTTCAATCTATAAATGAAGTTTTTCTTCATAATTATGCATATAGTATCATTACCACGCACACAACAGGATGAAGCCCTAAAACTTGTGAGGGATGTATTCATGGAGTTTGAGGCACCCGACTATAGCGAAGAAGGAACAATAGAGGTCATGCGCTCGCTCAACGATGAGTCATATCTGAGCCAGCATCAGTTCTTTGGAGCATACGTAGGTGATACACTCGCTGGAGTCATTGCCACACGAAACGAACATCATCATATAGGGCTGCTGTTCGTGAAGAGACAATTCCAACGGCAAAACATCGGGCGACAACTCATCCAACACATCCTCACGTTGAAGGATGATGCTCCGATTACCGTCAACGCCTCGCCTTATGGTCATGAGTTCTACCGCAAGATGGGATTCCGTGATACAGACACAGAACAGATATATAAAGGTGTACGCTTTTTCCCTATGGTCATGGATGAACGAGCGTCAAGATTAAAATTAAGGCAGGTTCTATAAATATGAAGAAAAAGAACATACTGATTCTCTCTGGCAGTCCTCGCAAAGGGGGCAACACGGACCTGATGGTAGATGCTTTCGTCAAGGGAGCGTCCAAGCTGCACAATGTAGAAGTCGTGTCCGTACATGACTATAAGGTAGCTCCATGTATGGGTTGCAATGCCTGTTTCAGGAACGAAGGCAACAACTGTGTACAGAATGACGACATGACTCACATCTACGACAAGATGAAGGATGCCGACGTACTCGTTATTGCATCGCCAGTATATTTCTATGGACTGAGTGCACAACTCAAAGCTGTCATAGACCGGTGTCACAATCCACTTAGAGACACGTTCCACATCAGCAGTATGGCACTCCTGCTTGTCGGCGCTGCCACTCTGCCCGAACTATTTGACAGTATCGTCACCCAATATCGGCTATGCCTCAACTTCTTTCATCTTGAGGATGCAGGACAAGTTCTTGTGCGTGGTGCAAAAGACAAGGGAGATATAAAGAATACAGATGCCCTGAATGAGGCATACGAGTTAGGACTAAGAATTTAGACTTTTGAATAATACAACTAACGATTATGGAACAAAGATTTTGTCAGAGTTGCGGAATGCCACTCACAGACGATATTCTCGGCACCAATGCCGATGGAAGCAAGAATGAAGAATACTGCATCTACTGTTACAAGGACGGTACATTCACTGGTGACTACACAATGGAGCAGATGGCTGACTTCTGTGCTCAGTTCGTGGATGACTACAACAAGCACACAGGTAAGAACCTCAGTCGTGAGGAATACAAGAAAGAGCTCTTGAAGTTCTTCCCTATGCTCAAGCGTTGGCAGTTGCCTGCCGACCAGCTTCCTCATGCCACGTCACCAATCAAGCAACAGCTTATTGACGAGGTGAACGCTCTCGACATTAAGGATATGCCAAAGATTGACAATCTCTTTTCACTCACAGGCTCATTCATCAATCAGGAGTACAACTTCAACGGCAACATGATTAAGTTGTTCGATGACAAGGCTAACTACTGGGGCAATCAGGTAGAGAAACAAGGAACACAAGGCAGATGCTTCGGTATTGCCTGCGACGAGCACTACATCATAGTGAGCGAGTATGGCAAGGACGGAGCTGATGCCGAGATTGTGATGGTGAAGAGAAGATGAAAAGCCCCTTAGGGGGGATACTAAGGTATCAGGTTGTCAGGTTGTCAAGTCTAAACACAGAGAGCACGGAGGGCACGGAGAGGCTCTCAGAGAAAACTCTGTGCACGTTGTCCTCCGTGTTCTCTGTTTCCTCTGTGGACTCTGTGTTTCCCCAAAACGAAACTTAAAGAAGAAGCAAAATGACAATAGTACTCAACACCTTGGAGACGGACGACTATGCCGACGAGATAGACACGCTCGTCTCCAACATGGGTAATGAGGTCGAAATGATAAAGACCTCAGGCATGAACATATCACACTGTTTGGGATGCAACCAATGCTGGCTGAAGACTCCGGGAGTATGTGCAATAAAGGATGACTACGAAAAGATAGTAAGGAAACTGGTCGGTGCACAGAACCTTTGGATAGTAAGTGACACACGTTTTGGTTTTCTCGACTATCGTGGCAAGCGTGTCATGGATCGCATCATGCCTATGCTCAATATGAACATTGAGTTTCGTGACGGATGGATGCGTCACCAGTTACGTTACCATACCCTCAACGTGGGAGTTATATACAAAGGGAAAGGCGACCAACAACTACTGGACGAATGGTGCGAGCGTGCTGCCGTCAATCTCGGCGGTCATTCACTTGGAGCAACAGCCCTGATAGGCGGAAAGGAGGACGCATAATGCATATAGTAATCATCAATGGCAGTCCACGTGTGAAGAAGTACAGTAACACGGACAAGATTATCCAGTCATTCGCAAAGGGACTGGAGGAGGACGGAAGCACATACGAGCTATACAGCCTGTCCGACCGTAAGGAATGGGATGCCGCGCGTGATGCTTTTAACGAGAATGACAATATCATCATCGCCCTGCCTCTCTATGTTGAGTGCGTACCAAGCCTCCTTCTTGAGTTTCTCGACACCCTGCCAACCAAGCGCACCAAGTCGGCACAACTCTCGTTCATACTCCACAGCGGATTTGACGAAGGATTCCAGCTTCGCCTTGGCGAACGCTTCCTAAGGGCACTCCCTGCACAGTTGGGATGCACCTACGGCGGTTGTCTCGTGAAGGGAGGCACATTCACCATACGCACATCCAAGCCACAGGATGCCGAGAAGATGACAAAGCCCTATCAGGCAATGGGTCGGTTATTTGCGCAACGTGGCACCTTCAACACCAGGGAGGCTGCCAAGTTTACCGGCCCTGAGCAGTACCCATGGCTGCTCCGCCTGATGGTAGGGCTTATCCTGAAGAATGTTGTAAACAAGAAGTTCGAGCGTTTTGCCCAAGGATGGGGATGCGTACGACCTTTGGACTACAAGGCATACCAAGATAATTCATAATGCATAATTCACAATTCATAATTAACTACGTTGAGCCCTTCGGGGAACAGATTACGAACGGAGTACGATATTATCCGATGCTGAGATATTAACACAATTTGTGAAAGAAAAAATTACGACCTGTACGGTTTAAACAATATTGCTGTTTTTTGCCGCCAAGCGGCCTGTTAGAAAAACAAAAGAAAACACAGGAAAACAAAAGAAAACATGTTTTTTCTTGTTTTTGTTCTATTTCTTGCCTGTTTTTCTAATATGCACCTTAGTGCAAAACTGCAACCGCACAGGTGGAAAAATTATTGTCATGGAAATATCAAATTGGTTTAAGGGATTCGAGAAAGGTATAGCACAGCTCTCTCCAGAGGAGCGGTCTGCATTCTTCTCGGAATGTGGAAAAAACTGTGTAAATGGCGGCACACTTTCTGTTTACAAAAAACTCTATGAGGATGCCAAAGGTAACATGGATGTGTTCTTTCAGATGGCAAATGATTTGCCAGGAGTAAAAAGTGAGGTTGTTGAGAAAGGTCATGTCTATCGACTAATCTTCTTGGAATGCACCTGTGAGTTGTGTAAAAAAGGATACGTCACTACGCCTTTGCTCTGTGAATGTTCACGCCAGAGTGTGATTTATTCGCTACACAGTTTATGGAAAGACAAGAACTTCATCGTAACGCTTTGTCATTCCATCTTGGGTGGTGGGACAGATTGCGAAATGAGAATAGAGGTCGATAGATAAATGAAGCGAATACATATTTGATTTGATAAAAGATTATGAACACAAGAGCACTTGTCGTTATCGACATTCAAAACGATATAACAAAACACTACCGCGACATTATTGACAATATCAATGCAGCTATTGATTGGGCAGTATCCAAAGGTATGCATGTTGTCTATATCAAGCATAATAACATCACCGCAGCTACACGTACCTTCAAGCCTGGTACTCGTGGTGAAGAGTTGGCACCAGAACTGAAGGTGGTTTCAGACAATATCTTTGTGAAGACAAAGAGTAACGCATTGACGAGCGAGGCATTTGCCACATTCATTGCTGAAAATGGAATCACAGAGTTCTATGTTATTGGTGCCGATGCTACCGGCTGCGTGAAGTCCACCTGTTTCAACATGCGAAAAACTGGATACATAGTGCATGCCCTATCTGACTGTATCACCAGCTACGACTTGAAGAAGTTGCCAGAGATGCTCGCCTATTACGCCAAGCAAGGCTGCGAAGTGATTACATTAAACGATATACAACATAAGTGATTTCATAAAATGAATACAATGCTATACATCCACGGAAAAGGAGGAAGTGCTTTAGAGAGTGAGCACTACAAGTCACTGTTTCCTGACTGTGAAGTGATAGGATTGGACTATCAGACGTTCAACCCATGGGACACAGGACAGGAGATTCATGCAGCCGTGGAAGAGTTGCAACATAAGTCCGAGAATGTGATTCTGATTGCCAACAGCATCGGGGCATTCTTCAGCATGAATGCTGGCATAGAAGACATTATTAAGAAAGCCTACTTCATTTCTCCCATGGTGGATATGGAGAAGTTGATAATGGACATGATGCGTTGGGCTAATGTCACGGAACAGGAACTAAAATCAAAAGGCACAATTCACACCGATTTTGGTGAAGACCTGTCGTGGGAATATCTGTGTTACGTTCGAAGTCATCCTATAGAATGGAAAGTGCCAACGCACATTCTGTATGGCAGCAAAGACCATTTGATGTCTATTGAAACCATTACCGACTTTGCCAATAAGCACAATGCAACTCTGACCATTATGAAAGACGGCGAGCACTGGTTTCACACAGATGAACAGATGATGTTCTTGGATAATTGGATAAAAACGCAAGACAATATAAAAGAATAAAATATGAACATAGAATCAGACAGACTTCTTCTGCGTCCATGGAAAGAGAGCGACGCAGAGGTATTATACAAATATGCGAGCGACCCTGTCATAGGTACAAGGGCTGGCTGGCCACCACACCAGAGCGTGGAGGAGAGCAAGGAGATAATCCGTACTGTATTCCATAGCCTCCACACATGGGCTATAGTCCTGAAGGAGACAAACGAGCCTATCGGTGCTATGGGCTATGGTGAGTCGTGTGAGTGCAATCTTCCTGCACGCAAGGACGAACCTATCACAGGTTACTGGGTGGCTAAGCCTTACTGGAACCAAGGTATATGCACCGAGGCTCTGCAACTGATGATTGACCACATCAGACAGACCACCGACATTCCGTCACTCATCAGTGGTCATTTCAAGGATAATCCTGCTTCGGGACGTGTGATGGAGAAGTGCGGTTTTGTACCTACAGGCGAAGAATGCATTGACGAAACAATGTACGCTGGTAAGGGAAGGCCGATAAGAGTCCTCCGACTTGAGCTATGACCACTGCTTCATTGACCGTCATGTTTGAAGCTCCATTCTGGATTGGGCTCTTCGAGATGACCGACCGTCAAGGACTGCGTGTGTGCAAGGTTACGTTCGGAGCAGAGCCAACGGACAAGGAGGTGATGGAGTATGTAGATAGGCATTGGCACCAGTTAAGATATAGCCAAGCCATCGAGATAGACCAAACAACCGAACACAGGCAGAACCCAAAGCGACAGATGCGTGAAGCGAAGAAGCAGATGCAATCGCATGGCATAGGAACAAAATCACAGCAAGCCCTCAAGCTACAACAGGAACAGAACAAGACTGAGCGCAAGCAACGTTCACGCATCGAGCATGAGGCGGAGAAACAACGCAAGTTCGATCTGCGTCAAGCTAAGAAGGCAGAGAAGCACCGAGGGCATTAACACTTAAAACAAAAAACACTGAAATGAAACGAACAATACAACTATTTTTATTAACATTACTATTGGTATGTTGCAAGCAACAGCCACAGACACTCAGCGAGCTACAGTCTGAGTTTATCACCATTGATGACAGCATCAAGATTCACTACAAGATATGGAACGCATCCAACGATAAGGACGTGAAAACACTTTGCTTCGTCCACGGCTTCGGCTGCGACCTCAACACATGGGAAAAGCAGTTCGAGGCGTTTCGTGATGACACCGACCTGCAACTCGTGTTCATAGACCTCCCGGGCTACGGACAGAGCGACAAGCCACATGTGGAATACACGCTCGATTTCTATGCACATGCCGTTGACGAGGTGCTTAACTCCAATAACATCACATCAGCCGTATTTATCGGTCACAGCCTCGGTACACCAGTATGTCGTCAGACACTCATGACTACCGGACACACGGGTGGATTGGTGGACGTAGATGGCGTGTACTGTTTCTACGACGGCAACGAATCACTTGAGTACGTGGAAGCCGTACAGCAGTTCGGTCATGCCTTTGACGGTAACGACTGCCGTGAAGTCATCACAAGCTTCGTATCTTCCCTGAAAGGCAAATACACTCCACAGGACATCACAGACTATGCCATGTCGGTCATGCCAGAGACACCACAGTACGTAGCATCAAGCACGATGCAGAACCTTGTGGATAAGAGATGGTGGAACACATCAACCATCACCGACCCTGTCATGGTCATCTGCACACAGAACAGCGGACTCGACCCGGACAACAAGGAGAAGATGCAAGCACTCTATCCTAACCTCGACTACACCGAGTTGACTACCTGCGGTCACTTCATCCACATGGAACAAGCAGATATGTTCAACAAGAAACTGATGGAGTTCGTAAACAAATAAGTATGTGTGCAAAATCATTCAACCTGTAATTTTGAGAGGTCATCAGGTTGTCAGGTCTAAACACAGAGAGCACAGAGACCACGGAGAGGCTCTCAGAGAAAACTCTGTGTCCTCTGTGGACTCTGTGTTGAAACATAAAACTCACAAACTAAAAAACTTTAACAACTTCCACTATGTCTGAGCATTGGGAAATATACGCCGACTGGAATCCATGGCACGGATGCACCAAGATTAGTCCTGGGTGCAAGTATTGCTATGTCTATCGTCAGGACGAGATGTATGGCAGTGAGATATCGAGCAGCGAATGTAGGAAGACAGCCAACTTCAATCTGCCGATAAAGAAGAAGCGTGACAAGTCGTGGAAGATAGATAGCGGCAAGATAGTCTTTACATGCTTCACGTCCGACTTCCTACTGAAGGATGCTGACGAGTGGCGACCAGAATGTTGGGAGATGATAAGGCAGAGGAGTGACCTGTGGTTCTTCTTCTTCACCAAACGCATCGACCGTTTCATGGAGTGCGTACCCGACGACTGGGGCGATGGTTACGACAATGTCATTGTAGGATGTACGGTGGAGAATCAGGATATGGCGGACTATCGTCTGCCCATATTCCTGTCATTACCCATCAAGCACAAGCGTATCATAGTGGCTCCCATGCTGACAGCCGTCAACCTTGCTCCTTACCTCGACGACACAATAGAGGAAGTAGCAGTAAGTGGTGAGTCAGGAATAGATGCACGTCCCTGCAACTACGACTGGATTCTTGCCGTGCGTGAACAGTGCATAGCCAAGGACATTGCATTCCGCTTCCACCAGACGGAGGCACGCTTCATCAAGGACGGAAAGATGTACCATGTGCCACGATGCTTCCAGCTCAGTCAGGCACACAAGGCAAACATCGACTACAAGATTGGCAAGTACCTCGTTCCACAGACCATCAAGTTCGAATGGAAGGACAGCGACTATCACGATTAAAAAAAATAATATGGACGATTAATCCTGACACATGATTTCGGTATTTTAGTAATAACAAAAATAACTTGGTATAAAGTTTTAGACAGTACAAAATGTGTATATGTTAAACCGTGTACTCCTTCATTTTATCACAAATCACAAATCGTATTTGCTTCAAAATGCGCAAGCTCTTCTTGATATGTTTTGCACATAGCAATGTCGTGCTTATAAAAAGCATCAATACATTTTCTTTCCAACTCTTTCACCTTGGAATTATACTCTTCTATTTTCATAGCTCATATATTTTTTGTGTAAAGATAAATATTTTTTATAAAAGCAAAACATTATCGGTTTTAGACAGTACAAAATGTGTACTATGTTAAACCGACAAATTGTTAAATTGATATGACAAAGATAGTTAGAATATGTTTTACTCACAAAAAGCAGCTCAAA
>JAFYAT010000005.1 GCA_017540585.1 Bacteroidaceae bacterium
AGTTACATTAGTAAGTAAGTAAGTAAGTAATAACACAATTATTGAAATGACCAAATATTTCAGCCATTTTAACACTATTTATTGCATTATTATTTGATTGATTTGTAAACATATCAATACAGATCGTTAATCGTTTTATATTGTAGTTATGAGTAATGTCTCTAAACTTTTTATCGGGGTCAGAGGCACTTGAGTTTTCGTTAATCGGGTGCAAAGGTACAACATATTTCCATTCAAACAAACTTTTCAGACAAAAAAGTTGAGGTAAAATGTTTTTACACACAACAAACTACTTTATTGCACCTTCGGTGCTTGGAAGGACAATAATTACCAACAATTTATCCAATAAAAAACGTTCAGGTTCGTTTGTCCCATTTGTACAATAGAAACTTACACCCATACGAGGGACTTATCGTAAAATATCAGTCATTAAAATACGCAAATGTGGCGATAAAGGCAATATTTGCACGCGAAGAAAAATTATCTGCATCACGATGGAGATTGTTTTTGTACGCGTACAATTTTTTTTCTACGCGTACAAAAAATACGACCCTTTTCCAACGATTTTTAAGGACAAATGAATGTGTATTCACATACTTACGTCTTATCGTATTTATGCACATGAGATAAGAGGTAATTTACAGACCCAGTATAATCAAAATAGGAGGAATAATTGATATTGAGCAATGCAGAATATGCCACCACACATAGCAAATGTCTCACTGACAAACGGGGAGTAAATAGATCAAAACAAGAATTTAATTGCACCTTCGGTGATTGGGAAGACAATAATTACCAATAATTGTCCCAATAAATTCTTTTTTACCCATTACTGTCTTCAAGTTTTTTTATTGGATTAAGATTACTTCCTTCCAGTCTGTGAGAAAAGTTGGTAATTATTGTCCTCCAAGCACACACTGTGTGCCTAATATATTACCAGCCTGTTCGGCTGGAAGAAGACAATAATTACCAATAATTGGTCCAATAAATTATTTTTGTCATCTTTAACCAATAAATTATTGGATTAAGACTACTTCCTTCCTGTCAGTGAGAATAGCTGGTAAATATTGTCCATCCCAAGCGTGCCGAGCACGCAAAAAGAATAATGACACCCAAAAGTAGAACAAAACGAAATAACGTCAAGAGTCATAAGTACTCTGAAAACACCATACAAATGACAAAGCGAAGCATTCCCGAACAATACCCGAACCATTCCCGAAGGAAAAACAAGGGTAAAACATATACATAATTACACATACACCATACCCAAAGTACGTTTTTGAATTTACACCCATATCTCCCGTCCGTAAGATGTATATCTCCCGAGATTTACACCCATATCTGACAGGTGTGGAGATATGGGTGTAAATTTCGGGAGATATGGGTCTCTTTTTGCCCTTCAACGAATGATATTTTTAGGTATCATTCTTCTTGCATTAAATTAGGACATTCCTAACCTGACAGAGAGGGAACATTCCAAAAAGCTACGCAAGAAACAACGGCAAATAAGCTACTTTCTAATCAGATATTTATCAATATAGTGGCGCACGATGTCGTACTGCGACTCTGGCAGCTGGCAGTGAGGATGGCCTCCTACGATGCTACAGTCGATGCGGTCGCCAATACCGAAGGCATCCCACACCTTGCGGGCTGCCTCGTAGCTCTGTCTCATGGACTCGTCTGCAAGCCACTTGTAGTCTGGATTGCCAAGCAGCAAGATGGCACGCGGACAGACCATGGCGACAAGCTCATGATGGTCGTAAGGGAGCCTATACACATAGTCATCGTGGAACTGCTCCTTAAGTGACTCCTTGAACCAGTGATAATCGGTGTGGTCGAGGTCCTCAACTCCCTCCATGGTGTGTGACACGCGCCAGGCAGCCGCGCCACCACCTCCCGGTTCCTGCGCTATGACCAGTGAGACGCGCTCGTCGAAAGCACCACAGAAGAGTGCCATCTTACCGGCATACGAGCATCCGTTGACTGCAATGCGCTCCGTGTCTATCTTGGTCACCTTTGGACCGAGCTGCTGAAGACCGTCGATGAGACGACTGAATCCCCAAGCCCACTCGCTGTACGCACCATTGTCAATAAGGTGCGGATAGAGGTGCACGAAAGGATAAGTGGTGCGGTCGGTGTTGCCACGGAACTGTGAGTAACCGTTGACCTGACGCTCGTTGAAGTTCATAGTGGCAATCGGGCGATCGAGGAACACCTCACCGGGCAGGGAGATACGGCTTGAGCCGATGAGCAGTGGGTAGGGTGCCTTGCCATGGGTAGGGTAAGTGATGACGCAGGAGATAGTTATGGTGTTACCTCCTACCATAACGTCAACTATGAGCGTATCCCCACTCATTCGTGCCTTGACCTGCTCCTTGCTGACGGCTGGCTTCTCGCCTATCTCGTAGTGCTGTATCTCACTGGCTATCTCTGCACGGCGGCGTGACCAGTTGCTGAACTTGCCAACCTTGCCCTTGCTTGCATCTGACCACTCGAGAGGGTCAGGCAGTGACTTGACGACAGGCAGTCGGTCAACAGACGGCATGGCAGGTGCCGCATACTTGGCACCCGTATTCTCAACTGAATAGCAGAAAGGAATCTTGCTTGCCTTCTGCGCACCTGCCGACAGACAGATGAACAGAAGGGCTAATGATAAAGTCTGTGATTTCATATTGTAGTCTATTTAGGATATTAGTTTAGTTTCCAGTCATGAACAAGTACTTTTCCGCAACCTTTGCATCCTCAGGAGCCACGTTCTTAGTACCGAAATAGCGAAGGAGAGTTCGTTCAATCTCCTTTCTGCCCTCAACCCATGAGGTGAAGTTGCCAGAGTAGAAAGCAGGCAAGGTCTCACCTTCACGGTAAGACGCCTGTAAGCAGTAGAACGAAACGGGATATATCCTTCCTTCAGCCACGAGTCTGTCGGCAATGAGATTGACGTGCCCCACCTTAATCCAGCTCTCATAGCTGTCATTCAAGCCGCTGATAAGGTTACAACGGTACGAACGCTTAGCCCGTCCGAAGCCTGGAGAGACGTAGTCTATCGACTGATAGTTAATACCATTGACCTTAACCTCGCCGTGAGCCATGTCTGCGCTCATGTTCTGTATGTTGTAACGTGCAGTAGGGAACTCTGCAATGCTGTACTTAAAGCCCCCATAGTCAGGAGACAGCCACAGACTGTTTGGGTCTGCCACTTGCATGCCGTCCACCACGAAGCAGTAACGGTAAGTGTCAGGTACTATGCCTGTGAGCGTTATGCTCCACACTCCGTCTGCATCCTTCTGCATGGCCTTAGGCGAAGAAACGATTTCGCCGTCGAGCATCACCTGCTTGGCATTCTCTGCCTTGAAACGGAACGTGACGCTTCCATCTTCAGTACCATACTCAGGAGAGACTATCGGACGAGGGAAGAGGCGTGCCATTACGCCCGGAGTGAACTGCTGTTCCTTACCTGTCTTGGCGAGTGCCGGCTTACCATTGCGCATTGCCTTTTCAGATGCCTTTGGATTGAACAGGAGAGGAAGTGTCTTGGTAAGGAAGTAACGTGCGTTCATCCAAGTATGGCCAAACTTGTCGTCAGTGTATTCCTTGACAGAACGGATACCTTTCTGGTCAAGGAACTCCATATAGTCACGTGCATTGCCGTAAAGGAAGTCATCGGTTCCGACACCAAGCCAGAAGAGATGCAGCTTGCTATTGGTATCCTTTGCGTTGTCATACACACCAGGGATGTCGGTGCTCGTGAAAGAGCTGTACGAACAGAGGTAAGAGAACTTGTCGAGGTTACGCAGACCGTTGCTCAGTCCCTGGTTGCCTCCGCGCGAGAATCCACCTATGGCACGATGGTCACGGTCGTTGATTGTACGGAAGCGGGACTCCACATAAGGCATGAGGTCGTCAGTAAGGTCCTTGCTGAACACGTCACCGCCGAACTGCGTCATCGGCATTCCCTGCTGTGGCTGTGCTGGTTTGAGCTTGTAAGGGTTACCGTATGGAAGTACGATAATCATCTCAGCAGCCTTGCCCTCAGCAAGCAGGTTGTCGAGGATGTAGTTCATACGTCCCACCTTGTAGTAAACCTCCTCTGTGTCGGTCGTACCGCTAATAAGATAGAAGACAGGATAACGCTTGTCCTTGCTATCCACATCCAAGTATGTAGGCGGTGTATAGACTATAGCGTTGTTATACGCTCCAAGACTCTTTGAATAGTAGTTGATGTAGTGAACGTCGCCGTGTCGCACGTTCTTTATGTCATGTGCAAGCGGTGACTTGCCGGGTATATCGAGAATACTGTTCTTGAAGCCTTCGTTAGGGAACCATTGAGGACACTCCGGGTCCATGACGCTCACGCCGTCAACTATGAAGCAATAAGGATACATGTCGGGAGCAGCCGGACCGACAGTAGCAGTCCACACTCCGTCATCGCTCTTTGTCATGGCAGTTCGTCCCGCAAACTGGACATCGACCTGTACTTCTTTTGCGTTATCGTTCCTATACCTGAACGTAACGGTTCCGTCCTGATTGAACGACACGTTCTTGACTGGACGCAACTCAGTCTGCGCCTGCGTCATGGTGGCGGAAGCACAGATAAAGGATATCAATGTTAGTAGTTTTTTCATAGAATATTCTGTTGGTATTAGTATCAACAATGTATTAAAAAGGAAAAGGCAACCAAAGAAAAGATAAAAAGACGACAAGCATGACGGTGACTCGCCTCCCTATCGTCTTTTTATCCACCTTCGTATTGCCCGACGATTTAATCTATACTATTTGAAGAGGTGCTGAACAAACTGAGCGAAGCATCGACGCCAAGTGAGCCACTCGTGGGCTGTTCCCTGTGACTGATAGAACTCGCCCTTGCATCCAAGCTCCTTGATGGAGTTGATAGTGCGCTCAGTTCCGAAGTTCTCCTCCGAGCCGCAACCCATGAAGAAGTAATGTACCTTCTCGTTGAAAGTTTTGCTATCTGCAAATACACCGTTGGCAAAGCTCTTGGCATCCAATCCGAAGATTGCACCGGAGAAAGTACCGATGTAAGAGAACTTGTCGAGGTTGGCTGTAGTTATCTCCAAGGTCTGCTTTCCGCCCCATGAGAGTCCAGCCATAGCACGGCTGTCACGGTCTGTCTTGGCACGGAAAGTCTTCTCCACAAATGGGATGATGTCCTTGAGCAGCACATTCTTGAAGCTTGCTCCAAAGTCTGCCATGCTCTCTCCACGCTTGGCACCAAATGAGTAGCTACAGTTTCCGTTGTCCATGACAACTATCATTGGCTTTACCTTTCCCTTGGCAATCATGTTGTCGAGTATATACTGCATCTTGCCCTGCTGGCTCCAACCACGCTCGTCCTCGCCCATGCCATGCTGGAGGTAAAGAACAGGGTACTGGGTCTTACCCTCGTCATAACCTGCTGGAGTATAAACAAAACAGCGACGTTCCTTGTTCTCTACTGATGACCAGTACTTGCACTCACGTACTTGTCCGTGCTTGATTTTCTTATTGTAAGAATAGAGGGCAATCTCCTCCTTGGTCATCGTAGCACCATGGAGATAGTTCTTGAGATTGTCATTATTCTCAATCACAGTATTAACGTCAATACCACCACACATCTTACCACAACCATAGTAAGTCTCTGACGCAGGATCGATGACATTCACACCGTCAATATTAAGGAAATAATAGTGGAAACCACAAGGAAGAGGACGTGTAGTGACAGTCCAGAATCCCTTATTGTTGACCATTGGGAACTTAGTACCACAAATGTCAGCAGCTACATGCTTTGCTTGTGGCGCAAAAATACCAAACGTAACACGTCCGTCCTTGTCAATCTTAGGATACTCCTGCTGAGGTACTGTGTTGAGGACTGGCTTTGTATTATCCTTATTGAGAATGCTCATCATCACGTCGGCATAACGACGACCAAGGATACGATAACCTTCTGCCTTGAAGTGAAGCTTATCAAAGTTGCCAGGACAGCCAAGTGAAGACACTGGATAAGCAGTAGGAATAGCATTTTGTATGGTATCAATAATTGCATTATGATGATAGCAACAACCACCATCCTCCTGAGTCATCAACTCACCAACGAGCAATGGCACATTCTTAGCCTCAAGATTTAGTTCCTTAAGCATGCGTGTATAGACAGTATTCAGACGCTGTGGCCAGTCAGGCTGGTTGTTGTTCGTGCATCCCTGGTGAACGAGGATACCCTTGATGACACCCACCTTCTGTGCCTGCTTAGCAAGGTCGATGATACGTCGATATGGATTGTCGTCGTATGCCTTACAGAAATTCTTGAGCCAATCAGGCGAGCTGGCAATGTAGTCGGCACGCTTGTCCTCGTCGAACAGATCGATGCTTGCACCACCTACAGCAACATGAATAACACCAACGCTAACGTTCTCAGGAAGCTGCTCTACAAGAGAACGTCCGAAATAGTCTGCAGGAGTAAGTCCAGTTCGTTCACGGCAGAGTGGTGGTACTGCTGCGTACCACTGTCCCATCTTACGTCCAGTGTTGTTGAAATCGACAGCAGCAAGCATCTTGAAGCGTGTACTAATACCTTGACGGTCTTGAGGTTCAATCATAGCGTTACCTTCCATGTTAGACTGACCGAAGCAGATGTAGATTTGGAAGTTAGGATCGAACTTGGTTGGCTGGGGGATTTCACCAGCAGCATTCTCGCCGTCACTGAAGTTAAGAACCTTGTTCTTCTCGTAGAAATTTGCTACGTTCTGTGCATAAAGCACTTGGTGGTTAAAGGCAGTCAATGCCATTGCTGACATGACGCTTAGAAATAATCGTTTCATAAATATATTTGGTTAATTAAGTTTTATCGGTTAGACACTAAATGCGGACAAAGATATATATTTTTTCAACACCATAAGCATGCACAAGCATAAATCATGCTTCAGAATGAATAATACAGCCTAAGTCCGCAAAAATAGGTGTTTTATTCTGTGATTGGAATCTCAAACTGAGGAGTTGGTATTCCATCCTTAGAAAATATCTCTGGAACAGGATAGTCATCATAGCAGTAACGAAGGCGGTCACCGACTATTGACCATGTGACGGTTGATTCCTTAACCACCTTTGTCTGACCATCATCGAACGTCACTACAATGCTACCATCGAACTGTCGTTTGGCAGAAAGAGCACGTGGTCCTTCACTCTCAAGCGATTTCTCACCATACGCAAGTTTACGCATTTGAAGTGCTGCACGATGACCAGCCACCTGCTTGTCCTGTGGGTGGATGTCATTCCATTCACCAGTGTCGAGTGTGGCGCCAAGAGCAGACTTGCTGATGATACGTGTTGCTATTCGCTGCTGTTCACGGATGTCACACCATCCGCTCTGCTTAACAGGTTCTGTATGACGGGTCATATAACCTGGGAGCTGCATGATGACTATAGGTAGTTGTGCACGGAACTGCTTACGCCAGCTGTCCACCATAGCAGACAGATAGCTTGCATAATCCACTGTACCAAGGTTTGACTCACCTTGATACCATAGTATGCCCTTGAACTGGAAGTCGCGGAGAGGATAAATCATAGCGTTGTAGAGTGCCGTAGGACAATCAACGAAGTATGTAGAAAAAGGACGTGGGCGCATCTGCTTGGCAATGCACATCTGTGCCTCTTCCGACACTTTATAGACATTGTCACCCACCTCAAGCTGATAAAGCTTACCCTTGGTAAAATTAGGACGTCCTGACTGGGACATAAGGTGCACCATAATATCGTTATCACCCTTACGGAGAACTCCTTCTGGTACTTTATATATACGAGGAGGATATTCGTAAGTTGTATTGCCTACATACTTGCCATTGACGAAGATGGTATCAGCATCTTTCATTGCGCCCATACGGAGTACAGCAGCCTTGGCTGCATCTTCATCATTCACATTGACAGTAAAACGGAACCAATAAGAACCGTTACCCTTGCTCCAGTTTGCGAAGATATTAGTCTTCTGCCAAGAAGAGAAATCATAGTCAGCCGTGTGCCAGCGGTTAACAACTGTGTCTTGAGACATCATTGTTCGTTCCCAATCACGGAAAGCGTTCATCTCGGCACGATTGACCGAATCCACCCAGTTCTCCTGTATATACTTCTGCTTATAAAACTCCTTCTCGTAAACAGGGAATGACTTGAGAGTCTGCTGCGGCATCCAAGCCTCAACACGTGTACCGCCAACGGCAGAGTTGATGATTCCAATTGGCACATGCTTTTCTTCCTGAAGTTCACGAGCCATGAAATAGCATATAGCCGACACCTCAGCACAGTTCTGTGGTGTGATGTTTTGCCATCGTAATGCACGCACGTCATTATTTGGGCGAACATAGTTGTACTGATGAGGGAACTTGAGGTAACGTATCTGGTCGTTGGAGTAATCCTTGACGAGGTCACCTACCCTATCCATACAACGTCGTATAGGAAGTTCCATATTAGATTGTCCCGAGCAAAGGAACACGTCACCAATGAGGACGTTCTTGAAGGATTTGCCGAGGGATAATGCGGAACGCTTTGCCCCACCCTTTACGTAGATATCGAGGGTTGTTGGTTCGGAGCATACATTCATCTTAGGAAGATATACCTTCCACCTGCCATCATCCTGTACCTTACACTTGGCAGACTTGCCATTGAGTTCCACCTTTATGGTCGCGCCAGGCTCGCCCCATCCCCAAACAGGGATTTTGACATCGCGCTGGAGAACAATACCATCACTAAAGAATGCAGGCAAGCGCAATGTTCCTTGTGCAAGGAGCATTGCGCATTGTGCGAGAAGCAGTAATATGAAACCGTATCTTTTCATAACTAAATATTGTTGTCACGCATTGCTTTGATACGTGAGAGTTTGTTTACTTAATAGGTAAGTACCAGTTCTTCTGATCTTTCAAGTAGTTGAAGAGTTTCTGGTCGAATGTTCCGTTACGACGGGCTATCTTATCTGCAAGGAATGTTGGATCATTGCGATGCATGGAGATGCGCATGAGGTCGTAGTACCTGAGGCCTTCGGCTACTGTTTCAAGAGCCATCTCGTCACAGATAAGATTCTCTACAGCAAGGATGCTATCAGCCTTAGTGGCACATTCTGGTATCTTGTAAAGAGTATCGGCATCTGCTCGGTTACAACCACGAGAGTGGATTCCTTGAGTGTTCTCCTCTGTAAAGGAATACTCGCTGAATGATAGCAGGTCACCAGCAACTTCACGTTCGTGCTCTGGTATGTAGTTTGCTATATTGTCTCTCCACAATCCATACTTGAGGATGGCGAATGCCGCATTCGGATAACCAGCACGATTGAGTGCCTCAGCATAACGGAGATAGACATGCTGTGTACGATAGAGCCTTACAAAGGCATCACTCGTAGTCCTATACTTGTAATTAGTAAGATAATCCTTACTATAGCCATCGTTGCTTGACAAGAGTGTCGCTCTGTTGAAGACTCCGTACTCACGGAGGTCGCCCCTGACAATCTCCGGATGACCATTGATATGTTCATACACAAGCGTATCAGGCAATTGTGTCACTGGGTCAATGTCAACAAGAATGCTACGCTGCGCCTTTGAGAGACTGGTGTAAGACTCTGATGCGTCAAGTGCGTAGAAGTAGTTGTTGTTCGTTGTTGAACAGAAAGCATCATACAGCTTTGTAATGAGTCCATCATACTCGGTTGTCTCCATAGGAATGACGGTGATGTTCTCGGAACGGAGATTCAGATCGTTGATGTAAGATGCTGTGATAGGAGAAGAAAAGTCCCTGTCCGACCAGTAGGCCTTAGCTACTCCCGTTGGGTGAGTATCACCAAGCTTTGTCAGGTAGTCATGATAGTACTTTGCTGCCTCGGCATAGCGTCCTGCCCAGAGGCATAGGTCACCAAGAAGAACACGGACATTAAGGTAGAAGTCACGTGAGTTGGTGAATGTACCCATAGAGCCGTATGAAGGATATTCAATATCGACATTGTCCTTGATATCGTTGATGAAGTACTCGGCTATCTGCTGTACGTCATACTTAGGATAGGCATTTACGTCTGCCTCCTTCTCCGAGAGGATTGTCTTAGTGAAAAACGGTACAGAACCATAGTTGATGGCGAGCTGGAGATAAGCCCACGCACGATAAGACTTGATAACCGCATATTCCTTGCGGAAGATGTACTCGCCATGCTTCTTGAGACTGAGGTTTGCGTTCTCTATAAAGAAGTTGCAGTTCTGTATGATGGCGTAGTAATCGCTTATTTTATTGTATTCGTTGTTACCAAGATTCTTGAACCCTGCAAGGTTCTTGAGGTCATAGCTTGCGGCATCTGTGACGGTGACAAGGTCACCACGTACCTCACCGAGGATGACCGTACGGTCTGCTACCTTTCGCATCGAATGTATCACTCCGAGGAGCGAATACACGGTGTCGTTAGGTGAATTGAGTGTATGGTTAAAGTCAACAAGATTGCTCTCTGGCTCAGAGCAGCTTCCGAGTGTGAGGAGTGAAGAGCCAAATGTGGCAAGAGCAAGTGACAATACGGAGACTTTTCTTATAATAGATTTCATATCTGCAATGTGTTTAGAGGTTAATCTTCATACCAAGTGAGAAGCTGCGACCAGAGCCGAGCATGCCACGGTCAATGCCCATGCCAATGACTGCGTTCGTTGAGGCAAACTCCGGGTCATTGCCGAGATACTTGGTAAGTGTGAACAGGTTGTTTCCAGCAGCCCATACAGTGATGCCTTGTATGTAGTCGTTGTGGACTGGTAGCTTGTAGCTGAACGTAACATTCTTGAGCTTTAAGTAGCTGCCATCCTCTATCCAACGATCTGAGAAGCGGCTGTTGCCCATCTCGTCGAGGAATGAGGCACGAGGCACGTCTGTAATCTGGCCTTCATGTGTCCAACGGTTGAGCATCGTGGTGGTCTGGTTGTAGAAGTATGCACCAGACTCGATGATAGAACGCTGGTAGTTGTAGATATCACCTCCAAGAGAGTAGTTAAAGTTGGCAGAAAGCGTAAAGCGCTTCCAGGTCAACATGGTATTGATTGCACCAAAGAGATCAGGGTTAGGGTCACCAATGACCTGCATATCGCCCTTATCAAGACACTTGTCTTCTGTCGCAAAGCGAACGTCTCCGGCACGGAAATACTGCTTTTCTCCATTCTGCTTTTCCTGGTAGATTCCTGCGTCTGATGCTTCCCTCTCAGTAGCATAAACGCCATTGGTCTTATATCCATAGAAAAGATTCGCAGGGCTGCCCACCTGAGAACGTATCGTTGCCCCATAAAGTTCAGTATCGACGTAGGTTGTCGATGCCGCAAGGGCCTTGATTGTGTTCTTGTAGTGACCAGCACTTATGCCTATAGACCATACGAGGTCTTTAAGGTTTAAAAGCTTTGTGTTAATAGCGACATTAAAGCCTTCGTTGGCGAGGCGACCACCATTGTTCCAGTTGGATGGAAGGCCTGCGATATAGGTGAGGCCATTGATGGAGAGGAGGTCGGAAGTCGTGCTTCGGAAGTATGTGAGGTCAAGACTCAATCGGTTGTCGAACGCTGCAAGGTTCAGGCCTGCCGTGAGACGACGTGTCGTCTCCCACTTCAACTTCGTATTGCCTATGTTGCCAATGAAGAGCCCTGTCGTCTGCTGGAACATGCGGGCTGCCTCGAAGTATGTCCTTGCTGCTTTGCTGTCGATATCGTCATTGCCGAGGATGTCATAGCCCACGTTGAGACGGAGATAGTCGATTCCCTTGGCATTGAACCATCGCTCATTGGTAACGACCCATGCTGCCTCTACAGATGGGAAGAGACCGAAGGCGTAGTTGCACATCTTGATACCCCCATCGACGTCCTTACCGAAACGGCTTGAACCGTCGAGCGATGCCCCGAGTGTGAGGTAATAACGCTCGAGGTAATTGTAGTCGGCTGTGAGGTAGTATGTGACGTTGGTGTTACGAATGTCATCGCCCTTTGTCTTCTTGTAGCGTAGGGACTTGGACATGTTAGGAGTCTTATCGTTACCCGTATCGTAGCCATTTGCAGCATTGAGTGTGTAGGTGTCGTTGAGATAGCGTACTCCTGCATGAGCATCTAAGAAGTGGGCATTGAAGCGACGGCTATATCTCGCAGTGAAATCGTTCATGATGGTAATCTGACGACCCGCAAGTGCAGCGGAGATGTTATCGACAAGTCCGAGACCTTCGACACGGTACTCAGGGACGCCATTGGTAGGGACGTAATAACGGTCCTCGGTATTGTCTATCTGGAATGCAAAGTGGTTACTAAGACTCAGTTCATTAGTGATGCTCCACTTCGGTGTGATAGCAAGCGTGATGAGACGATTGCCGAAGAGGTTCTTGTTCATTCCCTCACCATTGTCGAGGATGCTTACGGGATTGGCAAGTGACTTGTTGTACTTGTTGTTCACTATGCTTACATCGGAGAGGTAATCATCTGCTTCAGAGAGGTAACTTGAGAGGTTGCCCTTAGTATCGTGAGCGTATGGTGAAAGGAATGGTGCCTTGATGAGCGCAAGGAATGATGGCGAGGTGATGAGTCCGTCTGTCACATCGTCCTTGATGGCATCGTCACGAAGATTACGGCTCAGGTCACTGTAGGATGCGTCGAAGCGCACATCAAGCTGTGGGAGCACGATGATGTCAGTGTTGAGGCGCAGGTTGAAGCGTGAGAAGGAGTTGTCCTTGAGTGTGGCGTCGCCACCTGTGTAACCTACAGAGAGGTTATAGTTGGCTACTTCGTCACCACCCTGTACGTTGATGCTGTAGTTCTGGGTGAAGGCTTCCTTATAGACTTCCTTGTTCCAATCTGTTGAGTTGTGGTACATATTATAATAATAGTACTTAGGGTCAGACTGCAGGAACTTGAATGACGTTGACTTCTCGCCTGTTGTACCGATAAGTTCGGATGCATAGATGCGATAGTCTGCGGCATCCATCATCACCGGTGTCTTAGGGAGAAGTTCGAATCCTCCCCCTATGCTCACGTCAATGCGTGTAGCCATCGACTTGTTGCGCTTAGTCTCGATGATGACTACTCCGTTGGCAGCCTTGGAGCCATAGATAGCGGTACCGTTCTTGAGGACGCTCACCTTCTCTATGTCCTCAACCATGATGTTGGCAAGGATGTTGTTGAAGAATCCATCATGCAATGAGTATGCGTTAAGCTGCATGTTCTGCACCACGCCATCAACGATGACGAGCGGCTGTGCATTGGCATTGAGCGAGTTGATACCATTGAGCAACATTGTAATACCTTGACCCGGCACACCGCTGCGGAGTGTAGTGAGCATCTCCCCACCGAATGACTGCTGTATCTGGTTGTCGATACTGAGGTCATTATTGAGGTATGTGACGTTCTCGCTCTTGCCAAGTGTTGCGGTGGTGCTCTTGCTGTATATCTCTGCAAAGCGGTCGCTGTACATCTTCACTTCCCTTAGCTCGTGGTCAGCATTGCCTATTCCCTGCTGAATGACGTTATAGCCTTCGCCGGTATAGATGAGCGAAGTGACGAAGTCAGGGAGCTTGATGGTGAAGGTGCCATCGTCCTCTGTCATTGCGGCAGCAAGTGGGTAGTTGTATGCCTGGATGCGGATACCGGCGAGTGGTTCGCCAGTGGCGGCATCTATGACCTTGCCTTTGTATTCCCTTTTGGCAACGACTGCTTTCTGTGTAGTATTCCTCTGTGGCTGTGCAAAGTTGCTTGTTGTCATGAGCGACGACTGCATGGCAATGGTAGCAGCAAGTGCCAGCATCTTATATGTTGTAGTATTCATTTCTTAGCCTCCTTTCTTGACTTAACGCCATTTGTTGATTCACCGTTCTCTGTGTCTGTCTCTGTCACCGGGCGAAGGTAGATGCAGTCGAGGAGACACTCACGGCTGTACTTTGTCTCCGTACGTCCGAGAGTACACTTGATGGTGACATTGAGATTAGGGTCGAGTTGTCCGTAGCTGCACACTGGCAATGAGATACGTCCAAAGCAGAGTGTGTCTGTAGTGTAACCAGTTGACACGGCTGCTTCCTTAAACTCGACTGTGCGCTTCTTGTTGTCGGCGTCACGATATGTGAGCGATGCGAAGAGCTTGTTAGGACGGAAGTCACGTGATGTGGCACGCTGTACGGTCTTCGGCAGTACCACCGCACACACGTCATAGGTACCGCTCAGAGTCTGTTCAACATTGAACGATGCCGTCCAGTTCTTGTTGTTGTTTGCCTTGATGTCGAGGTAGGCATTACCAGAGATGGTGTCGCCTATTGCGGAAGCTGTGGTGCATGTACAATCCTTGTTCTCTGTCATGTTCCATGTTGACTCTGCCTGCATCGTTATCGGGCGGAAGAAGAGGTCGGTGACGGAGAATGGCCACTGGGTCATGTTCATGATGAAGCCGTTGGAGCACTGGCGTGTGCTGCTGACCTTGGCGCGAGTGATGATGCCATCCTCTCCGTAAGGCTGATAGAAGACATGATATGGCCATCGCATAAGCGAGTACATATTGGAGATGATGGAGTCTGCCTCACTCTTCTGTCGCTTACTATTGAAGAAGAGGTCCTGAAGAAGGCTGACCGTTGTCCAAAACGACTGGATAGAGTCTGCCTTTGCCACATGGCCGTAATCGAAGTATGCCTTAGCCTCGTCATACACGCTCTGCCACAGTTCCTTTGACGGTGCAAGCATGAAGAAGGTAGAGTCCTCATCATTGATATAGTCAAAGTATGAGAAGAGACGGTTTGCCTTGTATGTTACCGAGTCAGAATAAATCTTCTGTCCGTTGACGATGTCTGCCACGACGCTTGATTCCTCGTCAAGCTCACGGCGTTCGAACTGCATGAGAGACGAGCCGAAGTGGGCATACTCATCGAGCGATGTGATGGCATCGTATATATTATAATAGTAGTAAGCATCACCATTCAGCTTGTGGAGCAAACCGTTCTTTGCAGGGATGTTGGAAGAGGCTGCCTGACTGCCACCAACACGTCCTGCCTTCACTGGCACATACTTGTTGTTGAGCATACGCACACTCTCGTCCGTATTGTCGGTGATGCCGTGCAGACTGCGTGATATGTGGTTGCAGACAAAGTGGGTGGCTACGCCCGAATCGCCTTTCTCGCTCTGACAGAGAGCAAGGAGGGAGTCGGCATTGTATGTTCCATCGAGTGGCGCCCAGACAGTGAGCGACTGGTCGGCAGACAGCATATCGGCGTAGGTATCCGCTGTGCGACGGTCGTTGACATAGATATGCGTTGCACGGAGCAGCTTGCCAAAGCCCGTGAGCTGTGGGTCTGCATCGATTATTGCCATAAGCGACTGCGTACCGCTCTTCTGAGGGTCGTCATAGTGTTCCTCCCACGTGTCGGAACAAGCAGACAGGGAGAACAGGGCACAGTGCGCCATCATCATGCCAACAGCTGCACCAAGCAAGCCCCTACCCTTTATTTTATCTTGTAATTTCATAATCTATATTTGTTTGATATTTCTTTTTCTTCTGTCTTGGGATTATCATCCGGAAACACATTCAAAATCGATCCTCGATTGATGTGTCATATCGATCCTCGATCGATGTACCATATCAATCCTCGATCGATGTTATACATCTTTCCTCGATTGATTTTTGCACCCATCCACAGAAGAGTTTTTTGATTGTATGAGTGATGCAAGTTTAGTGAGTATCCTCTGCATTGATACCTGCATAGACTGACTTAGGGCAGAACTCAAAGTAGTTGATAGGAAGCTCAGCCTTGGCGTTCTCTATGACAAGCTTGATGCGCAAGTAGTATTGCTTATTCGGGTCAATCGTCTGTGTACACAGAATCTTTCGGTACTTGGTATTGAGAGCACGCAGGTTGGTCGAACCGCCCTGGTTCCAGGAATCCATCTCCTTCATGTAGCCACGATTGTGCATAGCCTTGTCGATGGCACGGTTCTCTTCCTCGTCATCGGTGTCAGCCACCCAACCGATGGTAGGGTCGGCAGCACCCACGGTGAAGTCGATAGGAAGACCCATAGGTTGCAGATTGTCCTTCTCGCCGAAATATACCTGCACCACTCCACGGTCAGGGTGAGCACCGCAGGCAAAACGTATCTCGTAAGTATTGGCTGGAAGAGGCGGAATCTTGAAAGTGACGTCAAACTGACCTACGAGGTCAACGGCATCCGAATAGGTAGCGTTCCAGACATTACGGTTGCGCACCGCAAGCTGTGGCTCCTTGCCATGGAAGTCCCAACCCTCTACCTGCTTGAGGCCGACAACGCGGCCAACGATACCACGGGTACCAGCGTTGAGGAACTCAGGCGACATGGTGATGATGTCCCAACGGATACGGTCATTGAAGACAACATCACGGGTCTTTGTGTCGTACACGAGCACGTCGTCAATATAATGATAGATACCGTTGAGAGCCTGCTGATTGAGCGTGTCACGCTTCTCACCATCGGCGAAGCCTTCAGCATACAGTCCCTTCATCTCTGTAGGAGTATAAACCTTGACACCACGTACAGAGCAGCGCCTGCCCACACCCTTGCGGTTGGCAAAGAGACCGTCGCTTGGTGAGGACATCTTGAGGATAGTGCCCGGGCACATCGTAGTGTACCAGTCCGTACAGTCGATGAGGTTAGGCATGGCACACGTAGTCTTGTAGTCAATGCCGCTCTCGGATATTGTAAAGTCATTGATGGCAGCATAGTAAGGCAGGATGTGGTAAGACACGAAGCGGCGGAGAGGGTTCTTAGGATTATGCCAGTCATTGTCGTACAATCCCGCATCCTCAGGATAAGTCTCATCGTACACCTTCTTGGCAAATGCCTTGAGGTCGTCAAGACTGTTTATGCCCTTGGAGGCAAGAACCTTATTGGTCTCGACGAGAGCCGTGAAGCGCTGCGTGCGGTAGCCGATGTACTTACAGTTCCAGTCGTCGCCCGCACGGTGCATGATGACACCATTATTGACGGAGTCGGCACCACAGAAGTACTTCTTGTCCATATAAGTGAAGAGTGTGTCCTTCAGTCCCACAAGATTGAGGGCAGAGACGAATAGGCTGATATTCTTGTCCTGCTCAAGCAATTCAGGGAGATAGGCATTAGAAGGCTGGATGACATGGTCAAGGGTATGTACCACGCCATTCTCCACGGAGTCATCACGGATGATGAGCTTAGACGACATATTGACGAAGTAGGCGACGTTACCGTCGTTCACATTGTCGCTGTCGCAGGAGAACGTGAGGTAACGCTCGTTCATGTTAGCCACAGGAATGTTGCCGTCAGCAAGGTCGGTCGTGAAGTAAGCCTCGCTGATGATATGGTTCCATGACAGGGTGTCGCAGTCAGCATCCGAGAGGTCGTCCACCGACTTTAATCCGCGTGAGTGCAGATAGCTCTGTATCGCATCGTTCGTAGGAGCAAAGCAGGTGTAGTTGCCATACGTTGCCATCATGCCATAGAGCCCCGAACGGTGAAGAATCTTTGTGAAGTCACTGTACATGTCAGGCTGATGGTCGAGGTAGTCACTCACCATCTCGCCCGTGAAGGTATAATAATTGTCACCGACAGGTTCGTCCGAACAAGCCGACAGGTAGAAGATAGACGTGCACAAGGCTACTGCCCCAATGAGCACGTTCTTCATACTGGATGTATTGTCTATATTTAGTTTCATAACTTTATCTTTTTGTAGTTACTAAGCCGTTACAGAGAAGACGATAGATGCTATATATTCTTCTCCGACTTATCCGTATCGTAAGCAGGGTTCTGCTTGAGGTAAGGATTGACCTTCAGCTCGTCACGATTGTAAGGCCAGAAGAGGATATCGCGAGTTGATAGCTTGATGCGGATGGCAGGACCGTTCTCCTGGAACTTCTGCACAACCTTGGAGAGCATACGGTCATTGTTACCGTCTCGCAGACTGAGGCGCACAAGGTCATACCATCGCTTGCCCTCGAACATCAGTTCGCGCTGACGCTCGTCATACACAAGGTCTTCCATCGTGATGCGTGAAGTAGCATAGTCGTCATACACGAGAGTGTCGGAAGTAGCCACACGCTTGTTGTTGGCACGCTTCCACACGGCAGACACACACGAGAACGCCTCGCGATAACACATCGTCTGCACATCCGTGAGCTTGGAGTCAGCACCAGTATCGCCTGCAAGCTCAACGAGGGCCTCGGCACGCATGAGCATGACATCAGTGAGGCGGTACACAATCCAGTTGACGAAAGGAATGTTCCAGTAAGTAAGCTTAGACCTCATCTCTCCTGTTGCCAGCGAGTAATTGAGGGTCACATCGCTTGCCGCATACTTGGAGATGAAGCCCTTGTTGTTCTGCACAAGCATGTTCTCAAGACGACGGCAGTCGGTCTTGGTAAAATAGTCGTTAGTCGATGACGTAGGGTCGGCACACAAATAAGCAGGTGCACCAATCTGCCCAGTCTTGTTGTCATCAGTACCATAAAGCTTGGCAACCGGGTTATCGGAAGTCGTTCTGCCAATGCGGTTGCCATTAGACGCAAGCTCGAAGATGGTCTCGAATGAGTTACCGCGACTGAAGATTGCATTATACGCCTTACCCATCTCGTTCGAACCCGTTGAAGCCTCAGGTATCAGCGGATAACCATTGAAGAGTTCAACATCAGTCGAATTAGGATTCTTATCAAGCATGAGAACGTACTCAATACCCTTTTGTGCAATGACGTAGTCACAATGCTCAATACACTTACGCCAGTCACCCTTCCACAGATACATATCGGCAAGGAGAGCATGACAGGCAGAGCGAGTGATGCGGTAGGTGTTCTCACTCGTATTCTCACCAAAGCGTATCACGGCATCGTCCTTCACAGCCTCAACGTCAGCGATAATCTGGTCGAGGACATTGTCGAACTTCTCCGCAGGAATGCGAAATGACTTGCTGTCATCTATCGAAGGTTCAACTACGTATGGCACGTCGCGAAACGTACGAATGAGATAGAAGTAAGCAAGGCTACGGAGTGTCACAGCCTCAGCAATCGTGGCACGAAGCTCGGCATCCGTGAAGTTAGGGTCAGCTGCCGCCACCTCAGGAGCATAATGGATAACAGTATTGCACCTGTTGATGGCAGTATAGAATGGAAGCCACTGGGTATAAGGATTAGTCTCAAGTATGTTCTCCTTGAATATCTGATTGATATCATTCGGAGTACCTGAGCCTGCCTGCATATCGTCAGAACGGCTCTCACCCCACAGTATCATACGCTGCACGCAATCGTTGCTGTTCATCTGCTCATAACAAGAGAAAAGCACGCTATACACATCAGTTTCCTCCGTCCAGTAATTCTCAAGCACTACATCATTGAGAGGCCTGATTGAAAGGAAGTCGTCACACGAGGTCAACGATGCCGCTCCACACATCGGAAGAGCCATCATCACCAATCGGCGGCTATACCTTTTTAAATATATATATAAAGAAGTCATTGTTATAATCTTTTAAGAAGTTATGAAGTCGAGTAGCTATGAAGTCAAGATGCGTGCCCATACCATGAACCGACACTAAAGCATCCGACAACCTTCAACTCATAATAATTAACCTTATGTCAGCATCGCGAATAATGATTAAGCGAGTTAGAATCCAACCGACATACCGAACGTAACGGAACGTGAATTAGGAGTACGCGCATTATCCGTTGCCACGCCCATAGTGCCAACAGTAATCTCAGGGTCGGCACCGCTATAACCAGTGAGACAGAAGAGGTTATTAGCATTGACATCGAATCGCAATGACTGTAGTCCAAGACGCTTCAAGCTGCTTGCTGGGAACGAGTAACTAATCTGGGCATAGTTGAGTCGCATGAACGAGCCGTCCTCAACAAAGCGATCAGAGCCGAGCCAGTTGTAGCCTGCCTTGTGAAGGGCACGAGGAAGAGGAGCAACATCACCCTCCACACGCCAACGCCAGTTGACAGCAGCACTCTGGTTGTTGCTTGTGTACATATTCTCTGCATTCATACGAGCAGCATTGACAATCTTATTGCCTGCACGGAAGTTGAACTGAAGGTTAAGAGCCCAACGGTCATAGCTGAAACGCATACCCCATCCTCCTGTCACCTTAGGCAGAGAACTACCGAGATAGACGATGTCGAGTTCGTTGATATTACCATCGTGGTTGATATCATCATATATTGCGTCACCACCATGGAACTGATAGATGTAATTCTTGTCACGGTTATTGTAACCAAAGACCATAGGCGTAGTGAAGCCGTTCTTGTCAACGATTACGTCACCATTGGCATCACGAGCAACAGGTGCATTAGGACCACTCACACCAGGTACTTCAACCTCTGAGTACTTGGTGTATTGATACACTCCCTTGCTGCGGAAACCGTAGATTGAACCGAACGCATTGTGCAGCTGGACACGAGTGAGGTACGAGCCATTGTTCTTGTTGAAATCACCATTAAGAGAAGCAAGAACGGTCGGGTCCATCTCGATGATTTCATTCTTGTTATTAGCGAATGTTACATTGAAGTCCATAGAGAACTTACCAAGCGTGATGAACTTGGTACCACGAATATTGAACTCCCAACCAGTGTTACGCATCTTACCAGTATTCTGACTTGCAAGAGTCTTGAAGCCAGAGGAAGTAGGAATACCGAAGTTATTCATGATAAGATCACTCGTATTCTGTACATACACATTGAAGTCTGCGACATACATGTCATCGAAGATACCGATATTGAAACCGAGGTTCCATGTCTGCTTGTCTTCCCACTTCATCGAAGAAAGACGTACGTTGTTTGGATACACAGTTGCATAGTCAGCATAACCATTACCATTAGAGTATTTAGAGAAGTACAAGTACTGACCATTAGGCTGGTTACCTGTCTTACCCCAACCCGGACGGATAGAGAGCATTGACAACCATGGGAAACGAGACTGAATGAATGGTTCATCACTTACATTCCAACGGAATGATACCGAAGGGAAGTTACCCCAACGCTTATCGTCACCGAACTTGGTTGAACCATCTCGACGCAAAGAGAAATCGGCAACATAACGCTCCTTATATGCGTAGTGAGCCGAGAGAGTCAGATATACTGAACGCCACTGGTTTGCACCCGATGCAACATCACTGATGACTCCGTTAGCAACAGAGCTTGTGATAGAGCCATGAGGCAAACCGAAGACTATGTTAGAAGAGGATGAAGAACTACCGTCTGTCAACTGGAAACGTCCCATAGCCATGAAGCTATGATCTGTATTGCTAAAACGAGGAACGAATGTGAGTGTATGTGTTGTAGTCACAGCCGTACTCTTGTTGGCATCTGAACCAGATCTATTGTTGTTGGTATCAGCCCATCCCTTTGTCACGAGGCTTGAAGGATAAAACGTATCATTGTACTTATTGAAGATATTGAACAACACCTTTCCCTCATACTTCAGCTGAGTCTGGTCACCGCTTGTACCAAGAAGCTGGTAGTGGAGCTGGAACTCAGGCTGAATCTGATAAGTTGACTCATCGTTCTTTGCCTCATTGGCAAGTGCCACGGGATTAGGATAATTGAACTGGTCTTCCTTCAACTCTGTTGAACACGTGTTGAGCATGTGGTAGTACTCAGGAAGAACATTGCCATCATCGTCCTTCTCGTAGATAGAGAGATTAGGCATCTTCTGATAAGCAATAGACAGTATATCTACCGGCTGATTGTTTATCCTAATCTGATAGTTCTTCTGGTTCTTGGTGTAAGTAAGATTGAAGTCAGTAACAATCTTGATGCGGTCGCTCACATAGTAGTCGAGTGCGATGCGTGTGGAGAAACGGTCAAGCTGCTGCTTGATGACAGTTCCTGTCTGGTGGTCATAACCGAATGATACACGGAACTGAGCCTTCTCACCACCTCCCGTAAGACTTATGTTATGCTTCTGAAGAAGACCATTCTTTTTGATAGCCTCGCGCCAATCAGTATTATTGTTATACATATGATACTCACTGAATGATGGGTCGTAGTTAAACTCACGTATATCAGAAGCATCATTAGAGAGACGAGGATTATAGTAAGCCTCCTTCATAAGCATGGTATATTGGTCACCATTGAGGAGTGACAGCCCCTTAGGCTGATGAGTCATTGTGGCACGGTAAGAGTAAGTAACCCTTGTCTTGCCTCGCTGACCACGCTTTGTCTTGATTTCGATTACACCATTAGCTCCCTGTGAACCCCAGATTGCACAGGCGGCAGCGTCTTTCAACACCGTGATACTGGCGATATCATCAGGGTTGACATTAAGGAGTTCTGCATACTGGTCTTCTGTTGCAGAAGCATAGTTGAAGTTGCTCTTGTAATCAGACTCGAAAACATTGCCGTTTACCACGATAAGAGGCTCAGAGCTACCATTGATGGAACTGACACCACGAAGACGCATCGTAGTACCAGAACCGAGGTTACCTGAGTTGCTAACGATATCGAGACCAGAGATACGACCCTGAAGAGCCTCATCGACACTTGTCATTGCAAGACCTTCGAACTCCTTCATATCTATGGTCTGGGATGCTATTGAAAGCTCGCGTTCAGGAATGGCAAGACCACTTGCAGGGATAGTCTTCTTACCCTTTACAACCACCTCCTTTATGATGTTATTACTTACAAGGCGAATATTGTAGTTAGTACCGTTTATCTTGACGAACTTGGTCTCGTATCCAATGAACGATATACGCAACTGATCCTTAGGATCAACGATACGCAGCGAGAAGTTACCATTGATATCGGTAACGGTATGTGCCACGATACGGTTGTTCTTATCCAACTCGACGACATTACAAGCCATGAGCACGTCCATATCATCCATCACAGTACCACGTATCATCGTGCCTGCTTTCTGTGCTGATGCCGTCAGTGACATTGCTGTAAGTGCGAGTAGTGAAATATATTTTTTCATTTTTGATTTATTCTATTTGGGAGAGTTAAAAGGAATATGAAGGAGTAAGAGTTATCTTAATTCCTCATTCCTCATTTCTAATTCCTCATTATTTATACTGTAACACACCATTGATACGATGTACAACCGCATGCGAAGAAGTATATATCTTGCTTGCACGACTTGCAGTAGCATTATCATACTGGTACTCGCGGCAAGTGATATTATACAATTCAGGGTTAGACGTATCAACCTGAAGCTTGTGTCCCTTGCCGTCAATGACTGTTATTCCATCATTGGTTACAGTAGTGTTCAACTTATAATAGGAAAGGTTGTCACCATCAAGCTTGTAAGCGGATGTCTCATACTCACCCTGCTCATCGCCTTGACCGATGTAGAAGCCATTATCTTGAATATGGTACTTGATGAATGTTTCGATCTCATGTGCAAGACTATCCTTGACCTCGGTCTCGGTAGCGGCATCGACCTGTTCCCATGTAGGAAGCTTACCCGAAGCCTGAAGCTGCTCTATAGCCTCATTAGTAGGAACATATACCGTATAACGGAAAGTATTGAATGTAGTGATATTAGTACTTGCACATGCGTGCATATCCTTTCCTACAACATGTCTTGTCTCCGTCAGCTCTGAGCTTGCAAGGAGGTTGCGGAATGCAGAGAATTCCTCATGCTCACCAAGCACGTCCATAACGGACTTACGAGTCGTCATTATTGGAGACTCATCTATGATATAAGTCTTACCATTACCCTGATAAGACTGGTCATATACTTCCGTAACTGCCACGGATGTACCCTCGACCTCTTGAGCACTACCCTGAACGGTCATACCATTGCTGCCCATAGCGGCATTGGCAATCTTAACTACGCTACCGCCCTTGGTACGATAGAATGTGTTGCCGTCCTCCACATTACCAATAACGATGTGAGTATTGAGAATGTCTTCGAGGCGATTCTTTATCTCGTCGTATGTGGCAACGGATATAGAGTCTGTCACAGTCTTTGTCACCGTATCATAGTTCCATATACTTGCCCATACCTTTTCACGTTCTGTCTGAGCTGTTGGTCGGTAATGGAAACGGAACAACTGAGTCGTTGTCTTTCCGTATGAACATGGGTCGATATACTCAAGCAAAGCATCGTTTGTAGGAATGAAAAGACTGTAGTATGAGTTCTGCGAATTGAGATACACATCATAGCCACATTGTTCGATGCCCCAGTAGAAGATGCTCATGGTCTCATTCACAAGTGCAGGGAATGAAACCGAGATATAAGCAACTGGATTGAACACACGGTTAGTGAGATAGACAGCACCATTACAAGCCATGAATACAGAATCAACATATTCCTTCTCAAGACCGAGTTCATCGTTGGCATCATTGAGTACATTCTTGAACTTGCTTGGTACAGAACTAACGAAAGAGTTGAGCATATTCACGTTAAGGAGCTTTGATACAACCTTGTCTGGCACATTGTCCCAAGAACCATATCTATTCTTGAGCACCTTACCAGCACCCTCGTTCCAGTACTTCTCCATTGCCTCATTGCTTGGAACAAGCATTACACCCATATTCTGCTGGAGTGCAACATTCCAGGAAAGACTGCTTGTCGTTGCAGAGTAGAACTGGTTCCATCCTGGGTCGAACTTGAGAACACCAGGCACAGGTCCATCCTGAGGAGTAAGTTCGAGAGTCTCATTGCCCTGTGAACGCTTAGAGAAGTAACGCTTCTCGAATACGGAATCCACATTGGTATTGTAGATACGATTATACTCAGTAGTGAGTTCCTGACCTACATAGTATGGGGCACAGAAACGCTCAAGGAGACGTGAGAACTCTGACACGTTCTTCTTCTGACGGATGAGTTCTGCCATATTAGGAAGTGGAGTAAGCACATCCTTCATCTCATGAACAAATCCATTAGAGCACTTAATATTAGGATGCTCCATCTTGATGCCGTTGACATTGGCATCACCTGGCTGACGACTGCTCTCGTAGTTGAAGAGGAAGTTGCAGTCATCATTCGTGATAAGCTTGTTTGCAAGGAAAGCCTCGATGAAGTGAATCATAGGAGGAGTTGTCTTGTCAAGGAAACAAGGGATTGACTTCTTGTTGTCCTTGTAGTACTGCCAGTAAGGATTATCTGGCATCTGTGCAGGACTAAGCACAGGTACAGAGTCAAACAGAGACACAGCTGTAAGACGACGCATGCAGTCGCCCTCAACAGGAAGAGCATTCTCGCTTGACGCCTGCGAACTTGACAGGTAAGCTACCTGACAGGAGTTGTTAATCATACTTCCATACAGAAGAAGTTTCTTCTGTGCGGGAGAGAGGTCGGAGTATTGTCTTACTCCCCACGTGTTTGTCTGATAGAAACGGTTGAAAGCCTCATCGTTCGCCACAAAGAGTGTCTTACTACCCGTCTTTGCAAGTACTTCCTTGTAGTTCAGGTCATCGATGAGTCGAACCATGTTTGTGTAGCCGCCATCATCCTTCAGATAGTCATACACGCTTGAGCCCAACCAGTCTGGTGTAGTCTCAGCAAGGTCATAACCATCACACGATGACATAAGCCCCATCGCAAACATTGCACAGCCAACCAAATAGGTAAAGCTTTTTCGATGTACAGGTTTAGTTATCATTTTGATATTATGTATTAAGTTAATTAATTCTCGGTTAATGTATTATAATCTTTCCTGCCTCTGTTCATTTGCTTATGAGGGACAAAGGCACTTATTCACATTACAAAAGTATAATATTTTCACAAGAGCAGGAAATATTCATGTAACAGGTAGTTTACATCATGTTACATATTTTTTATCATGGTATATATTAACCACTTAGGCATCCTTTTTATTTTTCATTCATCATGACGTGCACTAAAAAAGTTGACACTTTTGAACTACAAAAATGTCAACTTTTTTAGTACACGTCATCTAACTACTACTTTTTTTCCATTGACAATGTACACTCCTGATTGAGACACAGAACTACACCTTCGTCCATATATATCGAAAATACGTCCTTCTGTCTTTGTATGCTGCGACGATTCAATACTTGTCACATCTGTACCCTCGATATTGTTGATGCGACCCATAAATAGTACATTTCGTGATTCTTTATGTACAATAGCGAATTTAAAAGGACGGTCTATTACCCAATCAATATCCTTTCTAATTGCTCTAAATCTATTTGTTCTCGTATTACTTTGGTCTGCAAGAAACACGCCATCAGCTTCAATATTGAAATTTGTATTCTGAACAATATTACCAATACCATTGCCTATGTTATCTGACAATTCATTGAGCGAGATATCCGTGTTCAAGTTAATACCTGTCAGTTCTGCAAAATAAGGATTGATTTCGATAGTACTACTCAGAGACAATTGTGGAATAATTACATATCCACAACCAACACTATATATGTTGTCAATATTTTTGATGAGCGTATCCTCACTTTCTATTGCTTTAATAGATAGTTGTTTCATTTCATCTTTGTTTTTAGGCAAATATATTACAAGATCATATAGGTTAGGTCTGGTCCATGGTATTTGAAAAGAGCCTAAATCATTGTCGATGACTGGGTTGTATTTAGTATCAAATTCACACTTTATAACACAATAATCATCTACGTCATATATTACTGAAGTATAATTATTCGAATTCATTCTTATGTTTTTCACACTTGAAACACTTCCATTCTGATTATGGAATTCTCCATTTATAATTTTATTAGCAAGTAGCCATGCATCCTTAAAATACAATATACTCTCAATATCAATTTTTTTGTTTGATGAAGTATTTTCTTGTTGATTCTTTACAAGAAACCTTGTTTGTTGTTGACTCCACTTATTTACAGCTTCAACATCCTTATTTGAAGAAAAATCCACATTACAAAATTGCGTATTAAATAAATAGTATTTAGCCAAAGTGTCAACATAATTTTTTTTATACGCATATCCATCTTGTAGCCAGATTGCATTCTGTGGTTCAATACATGGATAATCTCTAGATATATATTCAGCTCCACTTAAACAATTTTTTAGAAAGATGTTAATATCCGTCATAGAATATTTATCCAAGCCCATAGATTCCATAACCTTTCTCTGTGTCTTTTCATCAGTTCCATTAAGAATCATACCAAGAGTAAGATTCGCACATAGAGGGGAAAATAAAATATTTTCATTTGGGTTATCCACACATATTTTTTCAAACAGATTAAAATTGAATTCATCAAGTTCTTTCTTTTGAGAAAAAACACAAACAGAACTTAATGAGAATATTAAGAGACAAACAATTTCCCTCATCATATCTTGAGTTTTATTTGACATTATAAAATTTCCTTTTTGGTCTATTACGGCTATACGTGAATAAGTTTCACATTTTGCCATTTGTTATTATTACTTGTTTTTATTTTGAAGAAACGGTTATCAGTTTTGAGTCACAATGAATACCATCAACGACCAAGATCACAACATGTATTCCAGACTTCAATTCTGATACTGATTCAGAATAAGTATTTGAAGATTGTGTAAGTAAAATAGTTTTTTCGTTTTGACCATGTAGAGACTTAATTATAACATAAGCATTTTTAACGTTACTTGCAACATTGTATTCTATGTATATATTTTCACCATTTATTTTACAACTTATAATTTTACTATTTTTCAATTTCTTAACAAGCGACGAAGGTAGATGGCTTGACATTTGTTCAATTCGACGTGACTGTTCTGCCACCTTAGCATTTAACTCTTGAATGGATTCAACAAGCATTGGAATTAGTGCAATATAATTCACTCCCTTTTCTCCTTCTTCTGAAGTATGAACAATATCAGGCATAATATCCTCTACTTCCTGTGCGAGAAAACCATATTGGTCGTTATCATCTTTTGGTCCAATAGCAAAATTTTTACCATCAACTATAACATCAGGATCTTCATCTTTCTTCCAATTAAATTTAACTGGTCTAAGCCTTAATAAATTGTTTAATCCGCCTCCCAAAGACTTGACATTTTTCTTTGCGCGAGAATCTGATGTAATTTTACAATCAGCAACATGTATTTTATCATATATAATTTTATGTTTATCCTCTAAAGTATGGACAAAGTATATTTTGTCACCAGTACCAGCTAAACATACTTTGTCTGAACGCAAATCAAGTTGAAAAAATTTATTACCAAGAGTCCAATAAGTACCACCAGCCTTTAATGTTATAGGAAGAAACTTGTGTTGCTCAACATCTCCATATGTTAACTTCCCTTTGGTGTAAATTATCTGAGCATCTACGACACATGACAACAACAACAATATTGTCAAGACATATAATTTAGAATAGTATTGCATTGTACTTAAACATATTTTTCTCATATAGTAACTATTTACATCTGTTATATTACTTCTTTGACCATGTAAAAAGTTTTGTGTCACAAGACAGACCATCAACAACAAGTGTAACAGCATGTAAGCCTGATTTAATATCGGAAATATTCTCATTAAAGCAGTCTGCATATTTTGATATTCCAAACTTTTTCTCTTCACGTCCTAGAATTGATTTAACGACAATGTATGATTCCTTTGCATTGCTTGTCAACGTATAATCTATATCCAAATATCCTTCATCATCTACTGAACATTTCTGGATTTTACAATTCTTTAATTTTTTTAATATTGTAGAAGGCATCTGATTCTCCAGCTGTTCTATTTTAACAGCTTGCTCGTCGAATTTTGATTGCAATTCTTGAACAGCTTCTACTAGCATAGGGATAAACGCAATATAGTTTATGCCTTTATCTCCTTCTTCTGATGTCTCTACAACCTCTGGCAAAATATCTTCGACCTCTTGCGCCAAAAAACCATATTGGTCATTCACATCATTCGTTGGTCCAATAGCAAAACTTTTTCCATTTACTATGGCATCCGCATCATTATCTTTCTTCCATTTATATGTAACAGGACGCAATTTAAGTATATTTTCTAATCCATTACCAAACGACTTTATATTTTTCTTTGCACGTGAATCAGATGTATTGATCATGCTTGCAGCATAAATAGTATTGTATTTGTTCGTAGCCGTATTATAGAAATATATTTTCTCACCAGTTCCAGCTAAACGTGGATTATCTGGAGACAAATCCAACTGAAAGAACTTGTTATCTATAGTCCAATATGTACCACCACCTGTTATGGTAATTGGCAAAAATGGATGTGGTTCAGCCTTACCATATAATAAACAACCATTAGAATATGATATTTGTGCGTGTGCTGAAATAAAAACAATTGACAGCAACGAAACGATAAGTACTCTTTTTAGTAAAATATTGTATAACATACTATATATTTATTAAATTGTTATTATTACATTCTTCTTTTAACTGTAACTTTTGCATCTCTTGATATATACACATTTGGTTTGATAACATATTTCTCGGCATCAAAAATGTATGTTCCTCCATTTATACGGACATCACCTTGTTGCTTACTATTAGTAACATTTGTTCCAATATGTATAGTTTCTCCATAAAAAGATTTGTTACCATTTATGTTCTCATTTTGTACATATACATTCTCTGGTTGCGGTTCAAAATACGCTGTTTTTATGTATGGAATATAATTCCGTTTTGTAACAACGATGGACACATCACCACTCACATTGTGGAAAACACATTCTTTCCCGTTTTCCACACTATAGTAACTTTTTCCATTATCTTGTGAACTCATAACACAAACACGACAGCCTTCAACATTTGTTTTTACGTTCAAAGTCGAACCAGAACATGTTATGTTTATATTGTTGAAACAGATAGGTTTCTCAGTAAAAACTGGCATTTCTGGATCACCCAATGTATTCAAGCCAAATTGAATCCAGCGATAATAAGCATGGCATATCGCAAAAGATGACTTCTCATATTTTGCAACTGAAACAATTTTTGCCAGATTTTCACATTCAACACAACCAAACATTTTTTCTTGTATGGACTTGTCATACTCGTATGACACTCCATAACCATCATCATCTACATTTCCCAACCCCTCTACAGAACTACCAATATATGCAACAACACCACTTTTTGGTGCATTTATAAAAGCTTCTCCAAGACAGCAATTTATATAATCCATTTCAGGAATGTATTCGTAAACTGTAAAATCATTTGTAAGACAAGCTTCTGTCAAAACAATTGTAGAAGTTTTGTTTTCGATATTTTCTACATTTTTTTTTCTATACAAGTTTCCATAAAAATTCCAACCTAATTTGTCACCATGCGAGAGCACATCGATAAAACTATAGCCCTGTGAGAAAACGTCGCTTAATTTTTCGACGCCAAATGGGAAATTAAAATTATTCTTCTTGTCAAAAAAATATTTTGGTTCAATACTAGTCCATTTTTTTACACAATTATTATATAAATCTTCAGCACAACGATAGTTACTACTGTTTCCACCATATGAACATCCTGCATATAGAAACGTATTATTAACATTTGCATTCTGTTCATAATTTAACACCTTTTTTACAAATGTTTCAACATCTACCTTACTATGACAAGCTACACGAGAGAGATAAATATTCGGAAACAATGATATATTATCATCCAGTTCTCCATATATATTATTATTATTAGCATTCCACTCAAAATTATCGTCGAAACATTGAAAATACATGTCTGTTGGTATTCTACAATTTATCAAAGTTTCTTTAGAATTTTTTATTACATTTATCTTCATATAGCATTTTCTTGTTGGCACAACATCGTCACCGCCGCCTAACAGAACAAATTTCAATCCATTACAATATGCGTCATACAAATAATGTTTTACCATCAACGGAATATCATTTCCATACATGCTATATTTACTATTTTTCTTTATCTGTTCTATCGATACAATTGCTGATGGAACTCCTTTCTTTTTTTTCCAATCAGCCAAAGGTAAGAATGAGTCTTTAAATTTATCGGAAGTAATTATTAAATATTCTATTTTATCACAGGATTTGGATAAAGTTTTACTTCGTGTTAATGGTGCATCATAGAAAACCACATCACTTGGATTGATGCATAATGATTTTACTATTTTACTATTATCATGTCCAAGTTTCACACTAGAATTTACATTTTTAAGTTTGATGTTTATTTTGATATTCTTAGTCAATGAAAGAGAATTATCTTTAGCGTTGTAAGTAAAAGGACATACTAAAAAACGAAGTAATTTATATTCACCAAAGTTATCCGTTTTAATGTATCGAACGCAAAATGGATAAGTTTTCTTTGCATAATTTGATGGCTGACGCTGTTTATTATCAATATTTTGCGAAGTGACACTTTGCATAACTGTTTGAGCGACAACTGTCTTACTAAAAATAGTCTGTAATGTAGCATCAGTTGTAAAAGAGTCAAAATCATACAATGATTTAACGGCTACATTAATAGGAACAAATGGTAATGCTGGAGCATTTAAATCGGCACCATATGAATACGAAAATTTTGAAGATGATATATTTAATTCATTTAATATATTATAGTCATAAATGAAATCTTGTTTACCAAAATCAAGACTTATGACTTTAACGGACTGAGCATAATTACTCAGGCAAAAACTTAAAACGAATAACAAAACAAATAACTTTCTCATTATTATATAGTTTATATTTTATCAACACAAATAGTATTAATATAGATGAACACACACTATCTTATGGGTAAATAAAAACACCCATATTCATAATAGTCATAAGTTTTTGCTGATGTGGCTTCACATATAGGGGCCGCAAGAGTAATAATTAAACTTATTTGAGTTCTTCTTGTATTTACCAAGTTTCTTATTTCTTTTGCAAAGTTATGCAAAAAAAACAAACTCACAAAAAATAAACAAGCATTTTTCCGCAAATGCGAATATATTTCTAAATTAGGTTATCTTAAGAAACATCATATTACACATATAACAGATTAACACTCTGTACACTTGAAAACAAGTTACGACCTTAGTCACTATAGGTGATGACAATTATACATTACCACAAGAGCAGAAAAAATTCATGTAACAGGTAGTTTACATCATGTTACATATTTTTTATCATGGTATATATTAAGCATTTATGATATCCATACCTTTCACCGTCACCCATCAAAAGCAAGTATGCCACCACCCCATTTTGAGTTAGTGGGCAACTCTAATACAGTTAGTGGGTAACTATATTATAGTTAGTGGGTAACTCCAACATAGTTACCCACTAACTCAAAATGACTTTCCCAAGGCATACGATTCTATTAAAATCGTTGTATCAATTCTATTAAAATCATTTTATCGATTCTATTAAAATCGATGTATGTCCTATTAGGGATGAACGTATAATTGCTTCCCGATTACACTCTTTAATGAATACGTATCATCTGTACCTTCCATTATATACACAATTAGCCGTTCGGATGCTTACTCCGAACGGCTAATATAGTGGATAACGGTCAGCAAGACCGATTAGTATAGTTTCTTATGTGAGCCTATGCCCCACTCGATAAGAGTCCTCCCCCTTGGGGGAGTTAGAGGGGGCTTTTACTTGCATACCGCACGGACTGAGAAGCCGAAGAAGCGAGCGAAATTACTTTTTTCGCACTTGTAAGAATAGAAGCTCTGTGTTATATTATTGGGGGAGTTAATCGACAAAATTACTCGTCAATACCTTCGATTGTCTGGATTGTTCCATCCTCATTGTATGTGAGTTCGCATACCTTGAGGCTGCGGAGCCATGACTTGCCACCTGATGGTACGCTGTCGTGGTGGAAGAGATACCACTTGCCCTTGTACTCGATGATGCTGTGGTGAGTTGTCCAACCAACAACAGGAGTGAGGATAACGCCCTGATAAGTGAATGGTCCGTATGGGTTGTCACCTACTGCATAGCAGAGGAGGTGGCTGTCACCTGTTGAGTAAGAGAAGTAATACTTGCCCCTGTACTTGTGCATCCAACTTGCCTCGAAGAAACGATGTGGGTCGTCTGCCTTGAGAGGATTGCCGTCCTTGTCAACCACGAGGATTGGACGTGGTGCCTCAGCATAGTTGAGGCCATCCTTAGTGAGGCGTACGCAACGGCTTGGAAGTGAATCTGCCTTGCCCTCTGGGAGATATGGTTCCTCAAGGTGGATATTATCCTTGTAACGCTGGAGCTGTCCACCCCAGAGACCACCGAAGTAAACGTATGTCTCGCCATCTGCATCATCACGGAAGGCACACATATCGATGCTGTAGCTTCCTGGTATTGGTGCTGGCTGAGGAATGAATGGACCTGCTGGATTGTCGGCAATGGCAGCACCCCAGTGGAACACGTCGTTGCGGTCCTTGAGTGGGAAGTACATGATATACTTCTTCACCTTCTTGCTGAAGCCCATACCCTTTGCCTGCTCTTCCGCATTTGTAGGAACCTCGACCTCATACTCCTGAACGTCACAGTCCCAGAGCTGACGGCCTGCCCAAGGAATATCCTCCTGACGAAGCACACATCCATGGTCAGTCACCTTGCCTGTCATAGGGTCACCATCGATAGAAAGAACGTGGTAATCCTTCATGACATACTGGTCGCCATTGTCATTTTCTACATTCTCACACTCCCAGTCGTGACTTGGATAGATGTATATCTTACCGTCAAAGATGTGAACAGATGGGTCTGCCATGTAATCCTCTGGGAATACATATCTCTTCTTAGTTTTTGTTGCCATAGTTATATTGTATTAGTATTGTACTATCTTATCCTTCTTGCTTCGTCAACCATTACGTAAGAATTACGAAGGGTTAACGAAGGGTTACCGAAGGATTATGTTCGATTTTTTCTTGTATTATTTTGTCCTTGCCTCTATTTCTCTGTTAATCTCGTCAAGCTTCTCGTCAGTAAGTGGGTACTTGTAGATGAGGTAAGCCACCACAACGAGGAGAGCAGCAGGAATGACACATGTGAACCAGAGGATTGTCTCCTGAGCACTTGCAGAATAATTGGCAAGTTTTGGATAGTAAGCGTTTACTGGTGCGCTGATGAATGATGCGAGGAACACAACCACGAAGATGCTGAGCATCAACTGGAGACACTTGTTTGCCTTGAATTCAGCAAACATCTCGCCGTATGTTACAGGCTTCTCTGGTGTTGTTGCGATACGTTCCTTACAACCTGTGAAACAAAGGAGTAAAAGAACGAAACCGATAAGAGCAAACACACAAGTAACAGTAAACCACGCATCAGGAGCAATAGGAAGAGCGGATTCCTCACTTGCAAGGTCGAAACCAATCATTCCCATTACCAATGGAGTAATCCAACCAGCAATAGAGAATCCCGCCTTGAAAGCCACACCTGCAAGGGCGTTGACAGTAGCAGCAGGACGGTTGCCAGTACGATATTCTGCCTCTGTTATTACCTCTGGGACAAGAGCCCACATGAGTGAACCAACGAGAAGACCTACACCTGTCATAATCTTTGCAATCTGAACAAATGTGTTGCAACTCTCAACGTCTGACACCTTTGGAATTGTGTAGAGAATCACGAATCCAACGAATCCGATAGAGAGGAGCAGATAGTAAAGTCCTTTCTTTCCGAACCATGACTTCAAGAGAGGAAGAGATGGAAGGATGATGAAGGCAGGAATTGTTCCGATAGCCATGAAAGTAGCCTGATTCCAGTCGATGACAGTATGAGCCACGACAGCAAGTCCTACAGGGAAACCTGCCTGAACAAGTATCTGACCGATGTTGGCACATACCATTCGTGTAGATGTAAGCTTGAGTACCTCGTCATTATCACGAGTCATACTTGCCATGATTGAGCCGTAAGGAATGTTGACCACAGAATAAATCATGCTCAACAATGTGTAGCTGACAGTTGCGTATGCAATCTTCATCGACATTGACCACTCTGCCACCTGTGGGAGCATCAAGAGACAAGCTGCCACAGTAAGAGGAATACCGCCATAGAGGAGATATGCACGATACTTACCGAGCTGAGGATTACGGTTGTCGATAAAACGTCCCACTACAGGACTCCAGAAACAGTCAAGGAGTCGTACAGCAAGAATCAGTCCGCTCACGAATGCAGGATTAATCTTCAATACTGTCGTAAGGTAAAGCATCAAGAAACATGCTACCGTCTGGAAAATGAGGTTCTGTGCGAGGTCGCCTGAACCATAGCCGATTCTCTGTAACCAGCTTAATTTGTAGAAGCCCTTAGCTTCCTGAGTTGAATTTTCAGTCATCTGAGTTGTTTTAGGTATGAATTGTTCATAAATTATTTTTGACACAAAGGTAATTGTTTTAGCCATGTCCACATTCGTGTTATGTAACATAAAGTTTCTCGTGTGTTTCACGATACACAAAAACGATACAGACACAGACGCTTTGGAATAAATTCAATAAAGAATGAAACAAAAAAGAAAAAGCCTAAGGATAATTGTTCGTTACTTTGCATCGTCAAAAAATTTCACGCATTTATTCATATTTACAGACAACAATCAGAAAAATGACAAATAATAATAGTAGTAATAGTTTAGTTAAGTTGATGCTCATGCTGCTTGCGCTTCCTTTTTTCGCACAAAGGATGGAAGCGCAGCAGGTGAGTCTCAGAGATGCATTTCAGGACAAGTTCCTTATCGGCACAGCCATAAACATGTGGCAGGTGCGACAGGGAGGAGAAAAGATGCACAACCTCATCAAGAAGCAATATAGCGCAGTCGTTGCTGAGAATTGTATGAAAGCAGAGGCTGTACAGCCTATCGAGAACATATTCAACTTCAAGGACGGCGATGACCTTATCGAGTTTGCAAAAAGAAACAATCAGGTTGTCACAGGTCATTGTCTCATCTGGCACTCACAGACACCTACATGGTTCTTCACAAACGATAAGGGCGTGCAGGTTGACCGTGAGACTATGATTGACCGTATGAGAAAGCACATCTATACTGTTGTCGGTCATTTCAAAGGCAAAGTCAAGGGATGGGACGTAGTAAACGAAGCTATCGAACAGGACGGTTCACTCCGCCGCAGCAAGTTCTACGACATCATAGGTGAAGACTACATCCGTCTTGCCTTCCAGTTTGCACATGAGGCAGACCCTGACGCAGAACTATACTACAACGACTACAGCATGGACAATCCCGCAAAGCGTGAAGCTACCATACGCCTTATACGTGACCTCAAGAAACACGGACTACGTATTGACGCAATCGGTATGCAGTCACACCTCGGACTTGACACAAATCTCAAGCAGTACGAACAGAGTATCGAGGCTTACGCCAAGGAAGGTGTAAAGGTCATGGCAACAGAACTCGAAGTGAGCGTACTCCCATGGCCATCTGACCAGCAGACGGCTGAGATAAGCACCAATTTCGCTTATCAGGAGATGCTCAATCCATTCAAGAACGGCATCACAGCCGAGATGCAGACAAAGCAGGACAAGTTCATGGTTGAACTTTTCAAAATCTATAAGAAGCACTCAAAGGACATCACACGTATCACCTTCTGGGGCGTAAGCGATGGAGACTCATGGAAGAACGACTTCCCAATCAAGGGACGTACAGACTACCCTCTCCCATTCGGACGTGACCTCGAAGCTAAGCCTTGGGTGAAAAAGATTATAGATTAACAAGCACACATTCTTCCCTCAATCATAATACGTATGAGGGCAAGACATGATTAGATGGTAATCAAAATAGGTTAATGGTTAGTAATAATAGTATTTTTTGCAAGCGGTTCCACGACGAGATGTCGTAGAGCCGCTAATTTTTTAAGCGAAAATACCCACCCGTCAAACAGGCAAAAAAGGACAAACAAGAACACCTCCAGTCAGAAAATGGCAAGGGCGAAGTACTGACGAAGTACTGACTAACTATAGACGAAGTAGAGACTAAGTAGTGACTATGAACATTGAGACAACATATATCCATTTTGACATATTGAGTAGATTAAGGAAACATAGCATACGAATTAGGCAGGTCTGTCTTTGTTTACAAGTTTGTAACATATCAACAAATTCGGGAAACATTCCATGGTTTACGTCTAACATATTTTCCGTTACTTTGTAGTCCAATAACAACTAATATCTAACAATACCAAAATCAAACGATGAAAAGATTATCATTACTTTTTGCATTCTGTATGTTGTTCATCGCATCATACGCCTACAAGCAGGTAAAAGTGGACATCACGGTCAACGGAAAAAGCCGTAACATGGTCGTATTCACTCCTAATACCGTTACCGAGAATTTACCTCTCATGATTGTCACCCACGGCATGAATCAGGACCCGGAGTATCAGTACGGTTCTGACAAACTCTACACTCTTGTCGATACCGAGAAGTTCATTGTTACATACCTCAGAGGTAACGACAAGTCATGGGACATATTCGGTACAGGTGACACAGACTTTGTACTCCAGACTATTGATGCGATGTACGACAAGTACAAGATTAACAAGGCTCGTGTCTATTGGTCAGGCTTCTCTATGGGAAGTATGGTCATGTACCATAGCCTTACCAAGAGCACATCCAAGGTAATGGACAAGATTGCAGCCTTTGCTCCAACAAGCGGTATTATGCAGAACGAGAACCCTATGAGCAACATCAAGTCTATCAAGAAGCCTATACATCTCATTCATTGTCACGCTTACGGAGACAATGTCTTTGGTTATAACGAGTATAACATCCATTCCTATGTGGAGAACGTGGCTAAGGCAAACGGAAACGTTACCTGCAAGAAGACTTCAGGCTACAGAACTCCAGGCGGCAAGACTGGTACAAAAGAAGTATGGACTACCGCAGAAAACGACGGCGAGGTAGTGCTCTTCTCTTACGACAATGGCGGTCACTGGCCTACAGTCGAGAACGCCAAGGAGATATGGAATTTCTGCAAGAGATTCTCCAAACTTACTCCATACGAGGAATTTGTGCAGACTTACAATAGGGCAAAGGCTCTGCTCAAGGAGTGGGAAAACATTCCTGAGATGACTTCAAATAGTGCCTATTCATCATTGGAGAAGAAGGTGACAGAATACGATTTGGAGACTCTGAAGGAAGAAAGCACGTCTAATGTGAATAATGCAAATACATTTCTCGCAAGATATATTACATCATTCAACACTCAGGTACAGAAACTTGCCAACAAGGTAAATAGTGGTGCTACAACACAGCCAACCGAGTTTGACCCAAACTTTCATATCTACCTATGTTTCGGACAGTCAAACATGGAAGGTAATGCCGCTATAGAGGCAAAGGACCGTGTGGGTGTTGACCCTCGCTTCCTCATGATGGCAGGTGTGAACATGAGTTCGTCATCACGTACAAAGGGGAAATGGTATATTGCCTACCCTCCTTTGTGCCGCAACAATACAGGTCTCACTCCAGTCGATTACTTCGGTCGTGAAATGGTTGCCAATCTCCCTGAGAACATCAAGGTTGGTGTCATCAACGTGGCTGTAGGTGGTGCAAGCATCGACCTCTTTGACGAGGACAAGTGTGCCAACTATATCAAAGGCGAGGCTGACTGGTTCAAGGCTTATTGTAAGGAATACAACAACAACCCATTCCGCGAACTTGTAAACCTCGCAAAGAAGGCACAGAAGGTGGGAGTCATCAAGGGTATTCTCCTCCATCAGGGATGTACAAACAACGGACAGCAGGACTGGCCTGTACGTGTCAAGCGTATATACATCCGTCTGCTCAACGAGTTAGGACTTGAGGAAAGTGAATGTCCATTGCTCATAGGCGAGTTGGTACGCCAGAATATGGGAGGAATCTGTTACGGTCATAATAATGTCATCGGCTGGACAAAAAATGTCATTCCTAACTCGGCAGTCATATCATCAGTCAGCTGTCCAGCTGCATCTGACGGTCTTCACTTTACAGCAGAGGGCTATCGTATGATTGGAAAGCGTTATGCTGAGAAGATGCTCACGCTCCTCGACAAGAAAGCAGAGATTGATTTTGACTACCAGACAGAGCCATTCCCAATAAACAAAGAGGCCTTCAATCCTTCACTCAACATTCCTGCTACCATAAAGGCAAGCAGCTCGTATGTGGGTATGACATCAACCCAGAAGAAGTCATTCGGTGGATGGCGCTACTCAAAGGGACTTGATATCTCTGGGAGCAAATACATCACATTCAACTGGCTCCGCAGTCCGATAAAAAACTATGCGACAATAAAGATATACGATACAGATGACTACCTCAACCCTTGTGCAGAATGCAAGGTACAAAGCGAGATGACAACTACCATCGAACTTTCTTCGCTCGTACGTACAGACGGTAAGGCTCTAGACCTCTCACACATATACATGATTGGCGTGGAACTCTCCGACCCAACGTCCATATACATTAAGCAAGCATTCCTCAGCGACGACGGAGTGACACCTACCTCTATCCTTGAAACAAACGTCGAAGAACAGAACAAAGATTGTAATGATTACTATGACCTCACGGGCAGAAAAGTAAAAAATCCTCGCCATGGCGTATATATTTTAAACGGTAAAAAGATTTTTGTAGAATAATTTATTTATCTTTGCACCTGCAATTATAAATAATAAGGTGTGCCTTGAGCATTCCGTTCATTATTGGATGGTTGCCAAAGGCACACTTTAGGCAGGTTCTATAAATTAGCTTTAGACTATTTGTAGCAGATTTTGCAACTGATTTTTGTAAAAAAACGCAGATGCATAGCGGGCTATGGTTCCAGCCTTTGAGCAAAAAGATGTGCAAAAGATGCACAAATAGGCAAAGATAATTCAAAAAGAATTTATTAATTAATAGAACATGCCTTAAATTATTCCTTAATATGAATATCTCTATTACTAACACGAAATTAACCAAAGAAAGAAGAGTAACAACGATCATAGCAATACTTATCCTGGCAGTCATACTCACCGTACCGATGAGCATGTATGCCCAGAATGTAATACCGCTTACTTCGACACAAGGATTACGTAACAGTCAGGTACGCGACATCTATCAAGATTCCCGTGAGAACGTGTGGATTGGTACACAGGACGGACTATTCAGATATGATGGCGCAAAGCTTCGTGGATACTATCATGACAAGCATGATAACACATCACTCGGCTTCAACTATGTAATATGTCTCATGGAGTTCGACAGAGACAGAGTGCTTGTCGGAACCAAGCGTGGTCTGTATGAATACAACTATCGTACAGATTCATTCAAGCTACTTCCATTTGTCGATAACAATGGCGATACGCTTCATCTTCATGTGGCTTCCCTGTACAAGCCAGATGACAAGACCGTTACCGCATTTGTTGGAGTATATGGAAGTTATAACGTAGTGGAAGAACAAGGTACACTTGTGTGCAAGCTATGTACTGACTACGTTACATCTAATGTATCATGCAGCCAATGTATCCGCAACTCCAAGGGTGACATCTTCGTCATCAACGACATTCACGAAATACACTACAAGAAGAAAGGCACACGCAACTTCGTACGCATAGACAAGACAAATGACGTTGTTTCCGCATGTCTCGGAGACGACGACAACGTGTATGTAGGTACTCTTCACAGAGGTCTCTTCCGCTGTGACACAAAGACTAAAACACTGGTTCGCATATCACCTGAGGACGAGTCATTCGTTACCTCCAATGTAGTCAACGTCAAGAACGGATTTATCGGTGTATGTACCGACGGACAGGGTCTCAAGCTGTATAATGTACAGACAAAGCGTTTCACACAAAGCAACGTACGTACTCCACAGTTCGACTTTACACAGTCAAATGTCAAGGACGTGCTGTTTGACAACAAGTCAAACCTATGGATTGGCGTATTCTGGAAAGGTGTATTCGTCATGCCTTTCAGCCGTAGTCCATTCCAGTACATAGGTCGTAACTCTCCATCAAGCAACACCATCGGTACAAACTGCGTAACAGCCATAGCCGACAAGTCACAGGACGGTCTCTGGGTAGCAACAGACAACTGTGGTCTATACCAGATATCACTCGACGGACGTACAGGAAGCCATGTTGACGGACTACCAACAACCATTTCTGCCATCAGTCAGGACAAGGAAGGTAAGATGTACATAGCATCTGCTATCGGCGACTTCATAATGTATGACCCAGCTGCGGGAAAGGTTACCAATATCACACGTACAGTAAAGAACGGATTCAGTCTCGCCAATGCCTATGATGTGGATATAGACAACAATGGCAACGTATGGATAGGTGCAATGGGCAACGGAGTAAGCATCTATAATCCTCGTACTAACGAGATAGAGACTTATACGGCTGTAGCCAATGCCTCTGCAAGCAAGAAGTATCGTGTACTTGTCAACACCTTTGTCAAGTCTATATGCGTAAGCGGTTCACGTCTATGTGTAGGAACAGCAGACGGTCTTGAGATATTCAACATCGGCAAGGATCACAGCTTACATGCCGTGGCACGATGCGGAATAGGCCTACAAATCAACGCTCTTCGTGTAGATGCAAAAGGCACGGTATGGGCTGCAACTACTGACGGTCTGCTTAAGTGGTCTGCAGACGACAAGAACAACTGCAAGATATATAATGTTGACGACGGACTACCAAGCGATGTAGTCGTCAGCCTTGAGATAACATCAGGAGGCAATAACATCTGGTTATCGACACATAGAGGTCTCTGCTGCTTTGACCCATTGAAAGGCAGGGCTATGCACAACTATTTCGAGATTGACGGACTACAGGACGAAGAGTTTGCAGACAACGCTTCGTTGTTCAAGGACGGAGTACTCTATTTTGGTGGTATCAACGGCATCTCATACTTCCGTCCTGATGATGTTGTGTCATCAACGTCAAATACTGACATGAATGCCGAGATACAGATAGTCGATTTCTTTGTATTCGGTAAGAGCATCCGTGGAGGACAACACTCTGGCTACTATACAGCATACGAAGGCTGTATAACAGATGCAGAGAGAGTGGACCTCTGTGCTGATGACAACACATTCAGTCTTGACCTTGCCGTAATGAACATTTCACGTCAAGGCATACGTTACGAATACTCTGTGAACGATGGTGACTGGATAAGTCTCGGCGTTGACCAGCATACAGTATCATTCACCAACATGGCACCTGGCTCATACGTTGTCAAGGTGCGTGCACTCCACAGCGATGTTGCACTCTCTGAACGTGAGATACTGATATACGTTCATCCAGCATGGTACGCATCTGTAATTGCCAAGGTCATCTACCTGCTTCTGTTCCTTCTTGTTGCATACATCATTTACGTTCAGGTCAAGGAAAGAATGCGTGCACGTAAGGTACTGGAGCATCACAGGCAGAAAGAACAGCTCAACGAGGCACGTATCCAGTTCTTCATGAACATAAGTCACGAGATACGTACTCCTATGACGCTCATTCTCTCGCCTCTTGAGAAACTCATGAATATGGACAAGGACGCAATGAGACAACGCAACTACAAACTCATGCATCAGAATGCACAGCGCATACTCCGTCTCATCAACCAGTTGATGGATGTCCGCAAGATTGAGAAAGGTGAATTCACGATAGAATATACAAAGGTAGAGGCTGTATCATTCCTTCAGGGACTCTTTGAGGTATTCGAGATAAGCGCACGTTCACGCAACATCAATTACCAGTTTGTACATGATATGGACAAGCTCGATGTCTATGTCGATGCACAGAGTCTTGACAAGATAGTCATGAACCTTCTCAGCAACGCATTTAAGTTTACTCCTGACGGAGGAAACATCACCATGCGCCTTGCAACTCCAGACAATCAGAACTTCACGGTTGAAGTTATAGACAACGGTGTGGGTATTCCTGACGAGGAGAAAACTAAGGTATTCCGACGTTTCTACTCTTCACAGCATCAGAACGGTTATATCGGTACTGGAATCGGACTCAACCTCACATACCTCCTCGTTGGTCTCCACAATGGTAACATCGAGGTGCGCGACAATCCTGCTGGCAACGGAACAGACATGTTCGTACAATTGCCTATGGGTGACGAATCTAAGTGCACAACTAACGCTGCTACAGAAGAAGAGTCACAGGAAGAGGATGCTGTACAGACAGCAACCGAGCCACAAGACATGGCAGAGGTTCCGACAACCAATGTTCCACGAAAGACAGGAAAGCGTTGCAACGTAGTTGTGGTGGATGATGAAATTGAGATACGTCACTATATCCATACTGAGTTTGAGACTGAGTATAATGTCACAGAGTGCGGCAACGGTAAAGACGCATGGGAGTATGTACTCAAGAATCCAGAGAACGTTGACCTCGTTATCTCCGACATATCAATGCCTGTGATGGATGGTAACGAATTATGCAAACGCATAAAAGGTAACTACAATACGTCACACATTCCTGTAGTGCTCCTTACTGCCAAGGCAACAGATGCTGACCGTATTGCAGGAGCAGTCATCGGTGCAGACGCATACGTGACTAAGCCATTCAATCTGGAGCTTCTCCGTGCAACGGTAAACAACCTTCTCATGTCACGTGTAGCACTCAAGGGACGCTACGGCTCAGACGTAGTGAAGGAGACAACCATAGAAAAGATAGAACTCGTATCGCCAGACCAGCAGTTCCTCGAGAAAGTGAACAAGCTCATCAGCAAACATATCGACGACCCAGACATGTCAGTAGAGTCTATAGCCGACACAATAGGATTCAGCCGTGTACACTTCTACCGCAAGATAAAGGAACTTACAGGTCAGACGCCGCTCAACTATGTCAAGACCATACGTCTCCAGCAAGCTGCACGTCTGCTTCTTGAGCACAAGATGGACGTTACGGGTGTAAGTGTGGCAACTGGTTTCCGCACACTATCAACATTCTCAACCAGCTTCAAGGAACTCTACGGTATGACACCTTCCGAGTACGTCAAGGAACACAAGGATAAGTAACTCAAGTTTCGGAAGTACTTATCTTGTAGTAAAGAGGAGTAAAGAGAAGTAAAATGGAGTAAATAGACATTACCATGTTAGCATAATTGAGCAAACAGACTATCGTCTTTTTACTTCTTTTTAATCCTTTTTACTCCATTTGTTCTCCAATAAATGAGCAAGTTAGAACTTGCAAAACTTAAACAAGTGTAAAGGCAGGATAATACAATATATGGAAAGATATACCAAATGGGTGGCATGCTGGGGCAATGCCACATCAATAACAGACCGTAAGGAGGCTGTGTATGCCAAGGACATCACTCTGCGCTATCCCGTGCGAGTATGTTTTTCAGGTAACAAGATGCGCTTTCGTTTCTCCAACCTCACAGGTACAGAGCCAGTCACAATCACCAAGACATTCGTAGCAAAGAAAGAATCGCCATACACTCCCTTACCAATAACATTCAACGGAAATCGCAGTTTGACCATTGCTCCAGGCAAGGAGGTGGAAAGTGACGAGATTACGATTGACATCACAGCAGGCGAGACAGTGGAAGTAAGCATGTATCTTGGCGACTACACACAGATGAATGCTGGTACACTCATCACAGGTCCGCTATCCAAGGGACAGTATTCATACGGCGACTTTGCCGAAGCAGAGACTCTCCCACTCGACCTCACACGCAACACCAACTGGTTCTACTTCCTCAATACGATTGACATCCTCACCGAAGATAAGAACCATGCCATCGTGTGCTACGGTGACTCCATCACAGCACAGAGTTGGCCAGACTACCTTGCAACAGAGGCATGGGAAAGCGGCAGACACGACATATCTATCATTCGCCGTGCCGTAAGCGGCACACGCATACTACGTCAATACGATTGCATAACCTATCAGGCTTACGGACTCAAGGGTGAGACTCGTTTCCCAATAGAAATGAATGTAGCAGGTGCAAACACGGTTATCATACAGCATGGCATCAACGACATCATACACCCTGTGGGTACAGATGTCAATCCTTTCCGTCCTTGGAGCGACATGCCAACGTGCAAGGAGATGGCTGACGGAGTAGAACAACTCTATGTAAACCATGCACGCAAACTCGGTCTGCGCGTAATTAGTGGCACACTTCTTCCAATCGAAGGATGGCGAACATACAATGAGGAACGAGACCGCATACGTCAGGAGTTTAACGAGTGGCTACGTACATCACCTATCTTCGACAGTTGCATCGACTTCGACCTTGCCGTACGTGACACCAAAAATCCAAAGGCATTTGCACAAGGCTTTGACTCTGGCGACCACCTCCACCCAAGTGAGGCAGCCTACAAGGCAATGGCTCATGCCGCCTTCATCGGATTGGACTGAGCATAACAGAAAACATAACAACAAAGTGCCACTTTACGCAACGTAAACACTATGTTTACGACACGTAAAGTGGCAACTTGTTATACGTAAGTATGATACTTATCACCTCACAATAACCTTGCGGCCATCATGAATATATACCATCACTTATCTACTGCTCCTAAAAATAAATATTACTGTCCGCTAATCTTATTCACTCTCAATATACTAATCGGCCAACACATCCGTCAGTATCCGTGCGTACAGATAAGAACCTCTACACATCATCATCCCAATTGATGGATTATGATGTGTAGAGGTTCTTATCTGTCTCGTTGATAGTGTATTTTACATCTTCTCTAATACAATTCTCTTTTTCTTTATTGTATTGTATTCAAATGGCTTGTTTATCTTGATGGTGTTTTCTTTTTCTATATATTCATTGTCATCCAAATACACATTGGAATCGAACAAATATAGTTTGTCATGGTATTGTCTGTAACAATAAGCCTCCCCATAGTTCCATGTCTTTCTCGATACAAATTTCTTGTTTTGTAGCACAGAGTCCTCTATGAATCTGAATGAATTGTCAGCATCTGTATCAACCTTGTACTCTCGTGTCAGGTAGTAACCATCTGTTGTGTCCCTCTTGTTTGCATAGTGATATCTTAGCAACTCAATAGTTTTATCTACCTTGTCCACATCCAACTTGTACATTTTGTCTTTAGTTGTGATTATCTGGCTTTCCACACTTACCTTCCTGTATGTCTTTAGGTACGCACATTCATAAGTCATAACAGTGTCCAACACAGTCAGGAAACAGGTTGTATTCTTGAATTCCAGTATGTCCATGCCTGATAGCTCGTCAGCTTTGATTGTATCCACACTTTCTGTAATGCTTGATTCCAATTGTGCGTATTTTGAGAGAAATGCAAAGAGGTTCTTTGCCTCTTCGTTAGCTGTGTCTTCATTTGCTATTGCTTCGGGTCTTCCAATCCATACTGTATTGTTGACACTATCATTATTAGCAACCTTACCTTCTCTTACTGCCCAGTTAATATATTTATAGCCGCCTTTTGGAAACATGATTATCGCATCTCCAAATCTACTTACTATGACATGTGTTCCTTTGCTATAATAGATTGTATAATCTATTTCATTCTCCATTGACACTGAAGATACCGAATAGATAGAATCAAGATTTTCATCGAATAGTTTTGCGTTCTCAAGTGCATCAACTACATAGAGAGGCAACCATTTCTGCAGATAAGAACCTTTTCTTACGGGTTCTTCTGGTATTGTCTCATCATCTCCACACGATGTAACCAATAGTGATAATAGGGATATTGCCCAAATGAATAGTTTTCTCATAAATGTCTTTTATTTTTTCTTAACTGTTTGCAAAGTTAGTGCATAGTAGATTTATGTCAAATACTTTCGCAAAAAAAATGGTACATCAATAGTTGATTTGTATGTTTGCCCCACTTTGTCCCATTTGTACGATAGCGACTTACACCCATACAAGGTACTTATCGTAAATTATCAGTCACATAATTTCGCAAATGTGGCTATAAAGACAATATCCGTATGCGAAGAAAAATTATCTGCATCACGATGAAGATTATTTTTGTACGCGTACAAATTTTTTTTTCTACGCGTACAAAAAATACGACCCTTTTCTCACGATTTTTAAGGACAAATGAATGTGTATTCACATACATCCGTCTTATCGTATTTATGCACATGAAAAATGAGGTAATTTACAGACTATATATAATCAAAATAGGAGAAACAATTGATATTGAACAATGCGAAATATGACATCACATAGCAAATGTCTCACTGGCAAACGGGAAGTAAATAGGTCAAAACAATAATTTAATTGCACCTTCGGTGCTTGGAAAGACAATAATTACCAACAATTGTCCCAATAAATTATTTTTCAACCATATCATTCTCCAAATTTATTATTGGATTAAGATTACTTCCTTCCTGTCAGTGAGAATAGTTTGTAAATATTGTCCATCCCAAGCGTGCCGAACACGCAAAAAAAAATGGAACCCAAAAGTAGGACAAAACGAAATAACGTCAAGAGTCATAAGTACTCTGAAAACACCATACAAATGACAAAGCGAAGCGTTCCCGAAGCATTCCCGAACAATACCCGAACCATTCCCGAAGGAAAAACAAGGGTAAAACATATACATAATTACACATACACCATACCCAAAGTACGTTTTTGAATTTACACCCATATCTCCCGTCCGTAGGATGTATATCTCCCGATATTTACACCCATATCTGACAGGTGTGGAGATATGGGTGTAAATCTTGGGAGATATGGGTCTGTTTTTACCCTACTCTAATCAGTCTAAAATTGTAAGCTATCGCCACATCTCTGCCTCAATCCAGCAGATGAGTGAGGCGAGTGAAGCGTTCCAGTTGATGGCTATCTCGTTAGAAGCGTATGAACCTGCGGCATCGAGGTAGGACTCGTCGGGCTGATTGGAAGTGTAAACCTCCTTCATGTCGTTCTTGTCCTGCTGCCCTGGGTTGGAACCGCCTACGAGGAAGCCAGGCAGAGGGTCTGCTACATTGTCAGCAGCCGAGAGACGATGATGCGGATTTTTAGGAGAGAAGTTGCCGAAACCTGTCACATAGCAGTAACCTGTAGCGTTGCGGCCGAGAAGGTAGTCGGCATTCTCAATTGCGCCCGTGAGATACTTCTTGTCACCTGTCAGACGATAGGCATATAGCAAGGCGATACCCTGACCTGCGAAGCTCTCGGAGTTGCAGCCCCAGAAGAAGTCCCTCGGACTGTTGCCTCCCGGCGTGTTGTAGCATGACGTCGGCACAGCCTCAAGAGCCTTGTCTGCATAGCCTATGATGCTGTTCTTTGCAAAATCATATACGTCACCATACTTGAGCATACCTCCATACTTCTCTACCGCTCCGATGTAAGAGTAGATGGCAAGCGAGCCTACGTTACCCCATGTAGGAAGAGAGAAGCGTGCATCCTGCATTTTGTCCATAGCCACATCGAGGTATCTCTGTATGTCGAAGTTGGAGTTTGTCACCTCAGTAAGGAGAATCTCCACGGCAGCCCACAAGAACTCGTCATTCACACTATGGTCATCATAAGCACCCGTATTAACCTTTGGCTCAAACTTGGCGTTCATCTCGTTCTGACGATAGTAGATGTCAGGGTGAGCCACAGCCCAGTCGAAGGCAAGTTTTGCCTGGCGGCGAGCCTCGTTGGCAAAGTACTTGTAACAGTCGAAACTGCTATATATGCGGCTTGCCTTTGCCATGGTAGCAGCAAAGTCGAGTGCGGCGGCTGTGGTCTTCTGTACCAAGTAGCGTGGCTGTTTGCACTCCTTAGGCATGATGAAGCCCTCGAAGTTAGGTGTGGTAAGCTTGTGATATACACCTCCGTCCTCAGGGTCCTGCATTGTCTGCATCCACTTGAGGTTAACCATTATCTCATCAAGGAAATCAGGCACATTGTTACGGCTCTCAGGTATGTTGAGTTCAAGTGTCTTGAAATAAGCTTCGTTCATCTCATAGGCACAGAGCATGAGACCAACGGAATAGCCTGAGTTGACAATGTATTTGTTATAGTCGCCGGCATCGTACCATCCACCAGGACTGCTAATCACAGTACCCGCAGGACGAGAGGCTGAAGCTGCACTTGGGTGAATGTACACCACGGTGTCGGGATGTCCCGCTGGCCTTGACCAGTCACCAGCATATTCCTTAGGGATGACTTCACCGCTCCTTTGTAGGTAGAATGCCTTGATGCTTGCCTTGGCAAGGTCGCTGTATGCGGTGTCGCTGATGTGTATTAGCTGATTGTACTTTCCGTTGGTGAGAATGTACGTGCCAGGATAAGTCAGCTTGGAGAAATCAATTATTGCCCTCTCCTTGCCTGACCATGGTGACGTGGCTATGCGTACCGCCTTGCCTTTCCATATTTTTCTGCCACCCTTGAAATCCCTGATGGCATATTCCTTTGACCATCCATCAGCCTCGATGACAGCTGTCTTCTCTGCATTAGGAAAGTAACCCACTTGATTAACTCGGATTGGATTGGGGTTCTGAGCCATTGCCACCATGGCAATACCAGAAACCAAGATAGTTGATAGTCTTTTCATGAAAGGTTTGTGTTATTTGTTTTTGGTATTTCTCTGTTTTGATTCAGGGAAAACGTTGGTATAAATTATCGCGTCAAAGATAAATAAAAATGCGATGCAAACCAAATGTTTGCATCGCAAGTATCATGTTTGGATAAATAATCGCTATGAATAGCCGAGTACGTCTAATTGCTCATTACTAATTATTCATTCCTCATTACTTACCAAGTCTCTCGCACCAAAGCTTATAAGCAGCCTTGTAAGCAGCTGTGTCTGCTACTGGCTTCTCTGTTGCGATGTGCTTGAGAGTCTTGAATGCATCGTCGCTATCCTTGTAGATACCAGCACCAATACCAGCTCCGTATGCTGCACCGACAGAACCGTCAGTCTCGTAAAGCTCGATGCTTGCGCCTGTTACGGCAGCAAGTGTGCGACGGAAGAGTGGGCTGAGGAAGAGGTTGGCATGACCAGCCTTGATAGTCTTGATGTCCATGCCCATCTGCTTCATGATGTCCATACCGTAGGCAAATGAGAAGGCGATACCTTCCTGTGCTGCACGGAGCATGTGAGCCTTAGTGTGGATATTGAAGTTGATACCGTGAACAGATGCACCAGGGTTCTCGTTCTGGAGAACACGCTCTGCGCCGTTACCGAATGGGATGATGCTCAAGCCCTCTGCACCTACAGGAACGCTCTCTGCGAGGTCGTTCATTGCAGGGTAGCTGATGCCCTCAGGAGCAACGGTACGCTTCATCCATGCGTTCAGGATACCAGTACCATTGATGCAGAGGAGCACACCGAGACGAGTGTCAGGCTGATTGTGGTTGACGTGAGCAAACGTATTAACACGACTGAGCTTGTCGTAGTTAACCTCACCAAGTACACCATAAACAACACCTGACGTACCACCTGTTGCAGCAATCTCGCCTGGCTTCATCACGTTGAGTGAGAGTGCATTGTTTGGCTGGTCACCTCCACGGTAAGAGATAGGAGTACCCTCTGGTACACCGAGAAGGCTTGCTACCTCAGCACACACCTTTGACTGAACAGCAAAAGTAGGTACAATGTCAGCAATGATGCCTTCAGGGAAACCGAAGAACTTCATGATGTCGTCACTCACCTTGTTCTCCTTGAAGTCCCAGAACATACCCTCTGAGAGTCCTGATATCGTAGTATTGATTGTGCCACCGCTGAGGCGCATAGCGATATAGTCGCCAGGGAGCATAATCTTGTTAATCTTCTTGAAGTTCTCTGGCTCGTTCTCCTTTACCCAAGCAAGCTTGGCAGCTGTGAAGTTACCTGGCGAGTTGAGGAGGTGGCTGAGACACTTGTCGCCACCGATTGCCTCGAATGCCTTGTTGCCGTAAGGTACTGCACGACCGTCGCACCAGATGATACTTGGACGTATGGCCTTGCCTTCCTTGTCAACGCATACGAGTCCGTGCATCTGGTAACTTATACCTATTGCACCTACCTGCTTGAGGTCAGCCTTTGCGGCAACTCTCTTTGTGGCGTTGACGAGTTCGTCCCACCACATCTCAGGCTCCTGCTCTGCCCATCCTGGCTGTGGAGCGCTGATTGGTGCCTCAGCATCTGGATACTGGGCTGATACTACACATTCGCCTGTCTCTGAATTGACAATGGCGGCCTTTACTGAAGATGTACCTATGTCGTAACCGAGTAAATACATAAATATATTAAGTTTTAAGTTTGTAAGTTCTTATGTTTTTGAGTTTGTAAGTTTTTGAGTTTTTGGATACCACGTTTTTATTACGTAAATCCAAAGTTCAGCCGCATTAAGTATCAAACCTGACAACCTGATAACCCGACAACCTTACAAAAAAAGGCATCATTTACGCTTGAACTTGTAGTAGCGTGCTGCCCTATGACTCACACCTTCTTCCTTCTCCTCAAGCATGACGAGGTAAGGCATCTTTGCAAGTTTCTTATGGAAATTCTTGATATCCACCTTATCGTCTGTCACACTCTCCATGAGTCGACGGAGCTGTGTAGCTGTGAACTTGCGTGGCAGAAGGTCAAAGAACATCGTCGGGTCAAGTGCCGTCATCTTCTTTACAGACCTTACAGCCTCATGCACAATCTCACTATGGTCAAAAGCCAATTGTGGAAGCTCGTCAATAGGAATCCACTGTGCCTCGAACCCCTTGTCAAGCTTCTCCATCTTGCGGTCAATGCGCAGGAGCGAAAGGTACGCTATGGTGACTATTCGCTCAAGATGATGCTCAAGATGATGATATCGTTCGAGCCAGATGGAGTCACGAGGATTGGCAAGGCGCTGTGCACCTCCGAAAGCCTTGAATTGTACCATCTTCACCTGAACGAGTCCTGTAAGTTGTTTCAATACTCTCTGTGCAGCATCGTCGAGGTCTTCGTCCATATTGATAAGACTACCCGGCAACTTATAGCATCCCGTGTCGTTTCCCGGGTCAGCATTTGTCTGTCTTACGACAAGTGCATTGAGTTTTTCCCCGTCAAAACCGAGAAGCACGCAGTCAACAGAAACGTATGGATTAACGCTGTTTATCATGATTTCTCCCTTTGAATACAGATGCAAAAGTACAAATTTTAACTTAACGCCACAAGAAAAAGATAATTATTTTTCAAAATATTATATATTTTCTTTCAGTATGTTACTTTTAGTGTTGTGTACGATAAGGCTTCACGCTTCTATATCGTAGTATTTACGAAATGAAGACACAATAATGGTAACTACAAGATTTCGTGTGGACGATGTTTTTACCACGAACCTTTAGCTCGGAGAAGCCAATAACACTAATGACATTCGGCTTCATGTTGTTGTACAAGAGTGTAATTAGTGTTTTGAAAAAAACATACATAATCTTGTAGAAGCAAATAATGGATGAAGAACCAAAGAAAAAAAACTATTTTAAGTATATTTACAACTAAATAGTTTTCATCCAATCAACACGTCGCATCATGACGAATCGAACGGAATCGGACATAAAGTTCTTCATTTCTTTGGTTACACACAATTATCAGCATATCTTTGTGGCATGATTCGGAGGTAATCAGCATGCTTCAACCACATACTTGCAGAAGGAATGATAACAAATTCTAACGAAGGTGTTACGAAGGGTGCACGAAGGGTTGCCGAAGAAACAGGGGTAGATAACTATGTCAAAACGGCAACTCGAGGTAAAATAAAATATAAAAATGAAAGACAAGAATTAGGGCAAAATATTCGTTGTTAATACACTCATAGTGAGATAAGCACTATTTTTATTTGGTATTTACCTCACTAAAGCGTACCTTTGCACTAAATTTATAGGTAGTATATGAACGAAATAGACAGAAGACGAACATTTGCGATCATCTCGCACCCTGATGCCGGTAAGACTACATTGACAGAAAAGCTCCTGCTTTTCGGAGGACAGATACAAGTTGCCGGTGCCGTAAAATCAAACAAGATAAAGAAATCAGCCACTTCTGACTGGATGGAAATCGAGAAGCAGCGTGGTATCTCTGTCAGCACTTCCGTAATGGAGTTTGACTACACACCTGCTGGCAAGGAAGCACCATCCGGAGAAGCTGGACTCTATAAGGTCAACATCCTCGACACTCCTGGACACCAAGACTTTGCCGAGGATACATTCCGCACACTTACAGCCGTTGACTCTGCCATCATCGTCATCGATGGTGCTAAGGGTGTTGAGGCACAGACACGTAAACTGATGACAGTTTGCCGTATGCGCAAGACTCCTGTCATCGTATTCATCAACAAGATGGACCGAGAGGGTAAGGACCCATTCGATCTCCTCGACGAGGTGGAGAACGAACTTCAGATTAAAGTACGTCCTCTCTCATGGCCAATCAACCAAGGCGCACGATTCAAGGGTGTATATAACATCTACGAGAATAACCTCAACCTCTTCACACCTAACAAGCAAGTGGTGACTGAGAAGGTGGAGGTAGATATCAACTCCAACGAACTCGATGAGCGTGTAGGATCAGAGGATGCAGAGAAGCTTCGCGAAGACCTCGAGATGATTGACGGAGTATATGACACATTCGACGTACAGAAGTATCTCGATGCAGAGATTGCACCTGTGTTCTTCGGCTCAGCTCTCAACAACTTCGGTGTGCAGGAACTTCTTGACTGTTTCGTAGAGATTGCTCCTAACCCACGTCCTACGACTGCAGAGGAACGTCTCGTTAAGCCTGAGGAACCTAAGTTCACAGGATTCATCTTCAAGATTACAGCCAACATTGACCCTAACCACCGCAGTTGTACAGCCTTCTGCAAGGTATGTTCTGGTAAGTTCGTGCGCAACGCTCCTTATCTCCATGTACGCAATGGCAAGACAGTACGATTCTCAAGTCCAACACAGTTCATGGCACAGAAGAAGTCAACAATCGACGAGGCTTATCCAGGCGATATCGTTGGTCTTCCAGATAATGGTATATTCAAGATTGGCGACACACTCACAGAGGGTGAGCAGCTTCATTTCAAGGGACTCCCATCATTCTCTCCAGAGATGTTCAAGTACATCGAGAATGCTGACCCAATGAAGACAAAGCAGTTGGAGAAGGGTATCAACCAGTTGATGGACGAGGGTGTTGCACAGTTGTTCGTCAACCAGTTCAATGGACGCAAGATTATCGGTACGGTAGGACAGTTGCAGTTTGAGGTCATCCAGTACCGTCTTGAGAACGAGTATAACGCCAAGTGCCGTTGGGAACCAGTCAGCCTTTACAAGGCATGCTGGATAGAGAGCGAGGACGAGGCTGAACTTGAAGCATTCAAGAAGCGCAAATATCAGTATATGGCTAAGGACCGCGAAGGTCGTGACGTCTTCCTTGCCGACTCTGGCTACGTTCTCTCGATGGCACAGCAAGACTTTGAGAAAATAAAGTTCCACTTCACAAGCGAGTTTTAGCCCCCCGACCCCCGAAGGGGGCGGCCATCCGGGACACAACGTTTTGTTTTCCATTCAATGATTTCATAAGTATGAAGTACGGATATGAAACAGCAAATGAAGCAAACTATACATTACTTCGACGTTTCTCAAAAGAGAACCGCAAGTATTGTACGGAGGCCGAGAGCATATTATGGAGTCGCTTATGCAATAAGCAACTTGGGGACAAATTCAGACAGCAACACATCATCGGCAACTACATAGCCGACTTTGTATGTCTGAAAAGAAAACTGATTATCGAATTAGACGGTAGATATCATCTCTACGGAGAGCAGATAGAGAAAGACCGTGTTAGGGAGCAAATCCTTAATGACTACGGCTTTAAGATAATACGTTTCACTAACGAGGAACTGATAGGAGACATCGACTCTGTCGTGTCAACGATACGCAAAGAATTAGAGGCAAGAGCCTCAACAGAATAACAACAACTTAATAGGCCACCACCCCTATCCGAATGGCCGCCCCCTTCGGGGGTCGGGGGGCTTTATATGTTACAAGACGAAGTAAAGAAAGCAGTAGAAGTACTGAAGCAAGGAGGAGTGATACTCTACCCTACTGACACAATATGGGGAATAGGTTGTGATGCAACCAATCCCGAAGCAGTAAAGAAGGTTTACGAAATAAAGAGACGCTCTGACAGCAAGGCACTCATCTGTCTCGTTGACTCAGATGCACGCCTCACACGTTATGTACGCAACGTGGCTGACGTAACATGGAACATGATTGAACTTGCAGAGAAACCACTCACGGTCATCTTTGACAATGCTACAGGACTTGCTCCAAACCTCCTCGCCGAGGATGGCAGCGTAGGCATACGCATCACAAAGGAAGAGTTCAGCAAGGAACTATGTTTCCGTTTTCAGAAGCCAATCGTCTCTACAAGCGCAAACATAAGCGGCGAACCTACCGCACAGACGTTTGACGCAATAAGCGACGAGATTAAGAATGCCGTAGATTATGTTGTGCGCTACAACCAGCGTTGCAAGGAAAAGCATAAGCCATCAAGCATCATCAAGATGAAGCCAAACGGAGAGTTCACAATCATACGTGAATGATTTTTTTCTCTTTACACTTTAATCTCGGAGTAAAGAGAAGTAAAAAGGAGTAAGAAGGAGTAAAAGGACGATAGTCTGTTGCTACTATTGGACGAACAATCATTCGTCTCTTTACTTCTCTTTACTCCCATTTACTCCTCTTTTACTCCTATTAAAAACAATAAAACAAACAGTGAGCAAACGTCATTTCCTAAACACCATACACGTCAGGAAGAAGGAGATAACCTTCCTCAATTTCGTTACTGAACGACTGAAGGCTAACAGGAGTCAGAAGCACATAATGTTGCTTCTGAGCTTTTTCGTAGGTATATGCACTGGACTCACAGCCATCGTGCTCAAGACTCTCATCGAGGAAATAAAGCACCTGCTCACGTCAGACTTCCTGCCACAGGATGTCAACTGGCTCTACCTCGTCTATCCTGCCTTCGGTATTCTGGTGACGATGATGTTTGTCAAGTATATAGTACGGGGCGACATAAGTCATGGTGTTACGAAGATTCTCTACGCCATGTCAAGAGGACGCTCACGCATCAAGTCACACAACCGCTGGTCAAGCATCATAGCATCAGCCATAACCATCGGCTTCGGTGGTTCCGTGGGAGCCGAGGCACCTATCGTGCTTACTGGTTCGGCATGGGGTTCAGACTTCGGAAAGCGTTTTCACCTTCCACCAAGCAGTATCATGCTCCTTGTGGGATGTGGTGCAGCAGGAGCCGTGAGTGCCGTGTTCAAGGCACCTATCGCAGGACTCATGTTCGTACTTGAAGTTCTGATGCTTGAACTTAACATGGGTTCGCTGTTGCCTCTCCTCGTGACAAGCCTCACGTCCGTATGTATATCATACGCCTACTACGGCACAGACCCACAGTTCGACTTCAGTCTATATAAGGGATTCACCATCGACATCGTACCAGGATGTATCATCCTCGGTATATGCTGCGGACTTGTATCGCTATACTTCACACGTGCCATGAACTGGTTCGAGGGTATCTTCGGCAAGCTGAGCAAGAAAAGATACAAGTTCTTGCTTGGTGCAACCGTCCTTGGTTCACTCATATTCTTCTTTCCAGCCATGTACGGAGAAGGTTATGATGTCATCAACCAGCTTATCAACGATGCTCCTGCGGGCGAGATAATGTCAGGTTCCCTATTCTACGGCAATGACAGCAACCTCCTCGTCTATCTTGGACTTGTACTCCTGCTGAAGGTGTTTGCCACTACCGCAACCAATGGTGGTGGTGGATGTGGTGGAACATTTGCACCAAGCCTCTTCCTTGGCTGTATCACAGGATTCATCTTTGCACACCTATGGGACGACAGCTTCGGCTTGCAACTGGGTGATAGCTTCTACCTTACCTCACGCAACTGCGGACTCTACGGTATGGCAGGACTCATGTCTGGAGTGATGCATGCCCCACTTACGGGTATCTTCCTTATTGCCGAACTGACAGGTGGCTACAAGCTCTTTGTTCCACTTATGATAGTTTCGTGCATAGCATACCTCACCATCGTAATTTTCGAGCCACATAGTATATATGCTTACCGACTTGCACGTCGAGGACAACTCCTCACTCACGACAAGGACAAGGCTATCCTCACGCTCCTCAGCCTCTCGTCACTCATAGAGAAGGACTACAAGAAGGCAGAGGCAGACATGGACCTCAGCAAGTTCACGATAGTCATTAGCAAGTCACATCGTAACATCTTCCCTGTGGTGGATAAGGACAACACGTTCCTCGGAGTCGTCTCACTCGACTCCGTACGCAACTACATGTTCCGTCCTGAGTTGTACCACAAATATACGGTAAGTATGTTCATGAAGGCTCCACCTGCACTCGTCAACATCAACGATGCTCTCGACCTCGTAACTAAGAAGTTTGAGGAGACAAACGCATGGAACCTCCCTGTGGTTGACAAGAACAACAAGTACCTCGGCTTCATTTCACGCTCAGGAATGTTCCAGAGTTACCGAAAGACGCTCAGAGATTTCAGTCAGGAATAAGCCAGTACAATCCACAAAGTGAGTATCCTTTTAGTTATATAAAAGCGTAAATCTTTTGCTATCTTTGGCAAAAGTCCAGTAATAACCACTCACGGCCATCTCCCCCTATCCGAATGGCCGCCCCCTTCGGGGGTCGGGGGGCTTTATGAACAAACAAGATTTCAGAATAGTATATATGGGTACTCCCGACTTTGCTGTCGAGGGACTCAAGGCTCTCGTTGAGGGCGGATATAATATAGTAGGTGTTGTCACCATGCCCGACAAGCCTATGGGCAGACATCAGGACACTCTCCAGCCAAGTCCTGTAAAGGTATATGCTCAGGAACATGGTCTCAAAATCATGCAGCCAGTCAAGCTGAAAGACCCAGAGTTCGTAGAGGAGTTGCGCAGCCTACGTGCCGACCTCCAGATTGTCGTGGCATTCCGTATGCTTCCAGAGATAGTATGGAGCATGCCTAAGTACGGCACATTCAATGCTCATGCCTCACTCCTCCCTAAGTACCGTGGAGCTGCTCCTATCAACTGGGCAGTCATAAATGGAGAGACAGAAACAGGTATCACCACATTCCTCCTGAAGCATGAGATTGACACAGGTGACATCATCGACCAGGTACGCATACCTATCGCTGACACAGACAACGTGGAGATTGTTCACGACAAGCTCATGGAACTTAGCGGCAAACTCGTAACAAAGACTGTTGACAGCATCATCGACGGAACCTTCACAACTACTCCACAGGACGAATGGCTCAAGGATGGAGCAAAGGAAGACTCTTTTGCACCTGCCCCAAAGATATTCCGCGAGACATGCCGTATCGACTGGAATCAGCCTACAAAGAAAATATACGACTTCATACGTGGTCTCAGTCCTTACCCAGCAGCATGGACGACACTCAACGGCAAAGCCGTAAAGATATACGAGACAGAGAAGGAGTTTACCGCCCACAATCTCCAGAACGGTACAATCATCAGCGATGGCAAGAGCACCTTCAAGGTTGCTACCCAAGATGGTTACATCAACGTCAAGGTTCTCCAGCTCGAAGGCAAGAAACGTATGCCAGTAGCCGACCTTCTCCGTGGATTCAAGGTTACAGACGGCATGATATTTGAATAAAGCCAACACATTTTATTTCTACGATACTGGCGAAAGTTCCAACGCAGAATTCTGCCAAATCATAGCAATAAAGCCTAAATAAGTCAAGAAAAAAGGCAAGCAAGACAAAAAAATGCACCTCTTTTGGTAAAAAACAAGCCAAAAGAGTTGCATTTTTGGTTTAAATGTATTTTCTTTGCACCGATTTCATTAAAAATATTTTACTAAACATTAAAAACTTCATTGCCTATAGAAAAGACATTACGCTAAATCAAAACATTTAAGCATAATGAATGAATTGAATGTATATGCCGACGAAAAGTTGGTATCACTCTACATTAATGGCAATGATGAAGCGTTTGACGAATTGTTGAATCGCTATCAGAGTAAGGTATTTCAATATATCCTACAATCCACAAAAAATCAAGAATTAGCAGAGGACCTCTTCCAAGATGTCTTCGTAAAAGTCATTATGAGTTTACGCTCAGGCAAATATTCGGAGAACGGCAAGTTCCTCGGATGGGTAATCCGTATTGCGCGTAACCTCATCTTCGACCGTTCACGTCGTACCCTTGCATCCCCTTCCATCGTTTCATCTGATGATGAAGGCACCAACTATCTTAACGATAGCAGCGTCGCCGTGAACGAAAACCGTGAAATGGAGCTTATTGACGAGCAGACACTCTCAGGTGCAGAGTTTCTCATCACCTTACTGCCTACCAACCAGCAGGAAGTACTACGTATGCGCATATACGACGAACTGTCCTTCAAGGAGATTGCAGAAAAACTAAACATAAGCATCAACACAGCACTTGGCAGAATGCACTATGCCATCAACAATTTACGCAAGCTTGCCAACGAGTATGGACTTACAGCGTAAGTGTACAAACAACACCAGTTATGCGCAAACAAAAGATGCAATATTTCGCAAGCAATGTCCATTTAATACCAATTATGCAGTTTTTTTGCTTTTAAACAATAAAATTAGCAATTGTGTGTGTACACAAACCGAAATAAGTACTTACCTTTGCATCGGTTTTGAAAAAGCAATAGATTGTTTAACATTAAAAAGTAAAAGAAAAATGAAGAAGTTGGTTTTCATGTTTGCTGCTGTTGTAGCAATGTCATTCGCATCTTGTGGTAACAACTCTAACGAGGCTGCTGCTGCTGACTCTGACACAGTTGTTGTTGAGGATACAGTTGTTGCTGACACAGCTGCTGCTGACACAGTTGCTGCTGATTCAGTTGTTGCCGAATAATTAAAGCAAACAGACAACTTTTCCAGTTCTCAGAACTGAAAAAGGAATAAAGGGTGTATCTCAGATACACCCTTCTTTTTGTTTAAAAATCAAGCCCCCATCCCCCAACTTAGCGAAGCGGTCTCACTGACCGCAGGGAAGTAACGGGGCGTCCATCCGGATCTCTCCACATACATTGAAGCCACTATGAGACAAAGTAATGACTAAGTACTGACTCACATGAGACTAAGTCGTTCAGGGTAACTCATTCTCCTCCCCAACGGGACAAGCTTCCAGAAAAGTTTGAGTATCATTTCTGAAAACTTGGGGCGCAGTGCTCGGCTGGTGAGCGGCAACGAAGGAAGCCGAATCAGCAGACGTCAAGCACAAGGGTGGGAAACGGTCGGGAGGGGGCCTCCTCCCCCATCATCCCTTCATGAGGTCACTCATGACATCATTAGAGACAAACAATCCTTGACGAGTAAGACGAAGACTACCTGCATCTATAACAAGACGGCCGCCATCAATATGGGTATTGGCATTACGAAGACAATAGTCACGACTCTCTATTCCAAACTGACGTTCCAGTTCTTCAAGATCAACACCATCACAAGTACGGAGACCCGTCATAACATATTCATCATAACGTTCATCTTCGGTCAGCGACTCATACTCGCGCACATCCTTGCCATTGTTTATACCTTCTATATATTCGGATATCGAATCAGGATTATACCAACGCTTCACGCCATCATACGAGTGAGCACCTGCTCCAAGACCAAGGTAAGGAATACCTTGCCAATAACTGGAGTTATGACCTGAACGATAACCAGGCTTTGCAAAGTTAGATATCTCATAATGTTCAAAGCCAGCATCATGAAGCGCATCCATAAGATACTCGTACATACTCAACGAAAGCTCATCCGACACCTCGCAAATCTTGCCATCTTCAAGCATCCTACAGAGTGCCGTACCTTCCTCATACATCAAGGAATATGCCGAGAGATGCTGAACATCAAGCGTGAGAGCCTTATCTACGTCACGTTTCCAATCATCCAACGTCTGACCTGGGAAACCAAACATAAGGTCTATACTTATATTACGAAAACCAACAGCTTTTGCTTCTTCTACCGCTCTTACTGCCTGCTCAGCACTATGACGACGATGAAGAAAAGCAAGACGAGCATCATCAAACGACTGAACGCCCATGCTCAACCTATTCACGCCAATACTACTAAGTCCACGAAGGTACTTAGGAGTCATATCGTCTGGATTACCTTCCAAAGTTATCTCCGCATCCTCTGCAACCTCATACATTCCATATATAACACTCAGAATGCTCTCAAGCGATGCCACTGGCATTTGCGAAGGCGTGCCTCCACCAAAGTATATAGTACGGATGTTCCGATACTTCCAATCCGTCTGGTCAAGTTCATGGCACACAGCATCCACGTACTCATCTTCCCTCGCTAACTGAGTCGTAGAGTAGAATCCGCAATAAATGCAACGTGACTTACAAAAAGGTATATGTATGTATATTCCTGACATTCCTTGAGTTTTTGAGTTCCTAAGTTTTTACGTTATTTAGTTAATGCGGAAAGGCAACACAATCATGCCGCCTTTCTGCAAACGAAAACAAGCACAAAAATAGTATAAAAACATGAGAATATAATATGAATACGGAAAAAGTTAAATAAAAAGACGCCCATATCTTTCTATTGTCTGACGTATATCTGTCAGTCAAGATATATGGGTGTATCTGTCATCAAATATATAAGATAATTATCACAACCTTACATTTCCCTTATCTTTCTGTACAAATCTGTACAGAATCGTACAGAAAACTAAGGGAAACATAAGGGAATATGTAAAGATACAAATGGCGAAAAAAGCATAAAATATGACAAAATGTTGTACAACATATTTTTTCAATATTGCATTTCTTGCTTTTTATGTAATTTGCACCCGATTTTAAACAAGGGCAATTTATTTTGCCCTACATTTACTAAACCTTAATGGCATATTCTAATAATTAAGTAAAGACATCGGCAATACCATAGAATGTTAAACGAAATTTTAGATACGCCTTAAAAAACACAACCTATTATGAAAGTATATCAGACTAACGAGATCAAGAACATTGCACTCCTTGGCAATGACGGGTCAGGTAAGACCACGCTCACAGAGTCACTCCTCTATGAGGCAGGTATAATAAACCGACGTGGTCGCATTACAGCAAAAAACACAGTGAGTGATTACTTCCCAGTAGAGCAGGAGTATGGATACAGCGTATTCTCTACTGTCTATCATGTGGAATGGAATGGAAAGAAACTTAACATCATTGACTGCCCTGGAGCTGACGACTTCGTGGGTTCGGCAATGACAGCTCTTAATGTGACAGACACGGCAGTTCTTCTGCTCAACGGTCAGTACGGACCAGAGGTAGGAACACAGAACCACTTCCGCTACACAGAGAAGTTAGGTAAGCCTGTCATATTCCTTGTTAACCAACTCGATTCTGAAAAGTGCGACTATAACAATGTTCTTGATCGCTTGACAGAGATATACGGCTCAAAGGTAATACCAATCCAGTACCCTCTCAACGAAGGACCAGACTTTAACGCCCTCATCGACGTGCTCCTCATGAAAAAATACTCATGGAAGCCTGAGGGTGGAGCACCAATCATCGAAGACATTCCAGCCGACCAGATGGAGAAGGCTAAGGAGATGCACAAGGCTCTCGTAGAGGCTGCTGCCGAGAACGACGAGACCCTTATGGAGAAATTCTTCGAGACAGAATCATTGACAGAAGACGAGATGCGCGAAGGAATACGCAAGGGTCTTGCTGCACGTAGCATGTTCCCAGTATTCTGCGTATGCGCAGTTAAAGATATGGGTGTACGCCGACTTATGGAGTTCCTCGGCAACGTGGTTCCATTCGTTGACGAGATGCCACAGGTTCACAACACACGTGGCGAGGTTGTGAATCCAGACCCTAATGCTCCAACATCACTCTATTTCTTCAAGACTGCCAACGAGCCACACATCGGTGGTGTGCAGTACTTCAAGGTGATGTCTGGTAAGGTACACGAAGGTGATGACCTAACCAACACAGACCGTGGTTCGAAGGAGCGCATGGCTCAGCTGTTCTGCTGTGCAGGTGCAAACCGCATCAAGGTGGAAGAACTGGTGGCTGGTGACATCGGTTGTACAGTGAAACTGAAGGATGTCAAGACTGGCAATACCCTCAATGCCAAGGAAGTGGACCAGAGGTTCGATTATATCAAATATCCCAACTCCAAGTATTCACGTGCCATCAAGGCTGTCAACGAGAGTGACACTGAGAAACTCATGGCTGCTGTACTC